>JAFODV010000073.1 GCA_017380515.1 Alistipes sp. | reverse complement strand
GTATACTTTTAAATTTAATGTCTCATCATATTCAACTCCGCTTAATCCGAAAACATTATCTAAAAATATTGATAAATGGATATTATCTTTTAAAACTTGATCAATAGGCAATGAAAATTTATATTTGTGATATGCTTCAAAGGCTTGAATACCGAAACAGAATATATTGAACTTGTTGCACGAATGCGTGAAACGGTGTATCGACTGGCTCGTAGCATCACTTTGAATGATGCCGAAGCCGAGGATATAACGCAAGATGTATTCGAGAAGGTGTGGCGAAGTCGTGAGATTATAATGCATAGCGACTACCCTCGAGCCTATATTTGTCGCATGGCGCACAATCTCGCAATAGACCGTTGTAGAGAGCGGGTTCGAAAACAGGAGTTTGAGGGCTTGGAACGACAGAATGTTGCAAACAATGGCGACGCAACTACCGACATCAGTGACATGGCTGCACTCACGCTAAGGCTTATTAATAGACTGCCCGAGAAGCAGCGTGTGACGATACATCTTCGAGATGTCGAGGGATACGAGATAGAGGAGATTGCTAAGGTCGTAGGGTGTGATGATAGTAGTGTGAGAATGAATCTATCGCGAGCACGTAAAACATTGAGAGAACAGATAATAGCATATATGAATTATGGAGTATAATGAAGTTAAAATACTTGTCGAGAAATATTTTGATGGTAACACCTCTTTAGAGGAGGAGAAGCTGCTATCGCAATATTTTTCGCAGTGCCAGGAGCTGCCTCAAGAGTTTCAAGGCGTGAAGATGATGCTCGCGTCGCTTCATGAACTCAAAGAGGCTACACCAGCTAAGGTTGAAGCAGAGGTTGCTACAACAATAGAGAGAAAGCCTCGCTGGAGAGTTTGGAGCTATTACCTGGGTGCTGGCATAGCGGCATCGGTTGCTATTGTAATGTTGTTCACAACGCTATATCGTAGCGAAAACAGTGGGCTGTGTCCTGAGATTGGACAAGGTTTTATATGTTATGTCGATGGCGAGAAGATTAACGATTGGAGTATTGCCCATGCCGAGACAGATAGGATTCTGAGCGGCGTTGCAAGCAATATGGAACAGGCTATGAGTGGCATTAGGAATCTGCAAATACCAATTCTTGATAATAATGACTAACCTAAAACTCAACTTTACATGAAACGACTATTTATCTTAATAATAGCGATGTTGCCTGTAATAGCAGTATCGGCACAGGAGCAAGACTCGATAGTTAGGAATACCATATATATAGGCAATGATGGACAAAATAGCATTGCAACAGAAAATGGTAATATCTCGCTAACCATTGCAGGATTGAACCTGGAGTTTGGTAATGAAAATAGCAATGCGGGTAGCGTAAAGAGTATGTCTACAGAGAATCCACGTGTTACATTTAGTGCTTTCGAGGATCGCAACACTGACCACCTTGCGTTGTTGGAGGTTGGTGTCAACACTCTGGTGAATACAGATTATTCTATGTATTCTAAAGAGGAGGCTGCAATGCTACCATTTGGAAATCGAAAATCAGTATATTTTGCGATTAATCTGTTGTCAATGGATGTTGCGCTCAATAAGAGAGGTACTTGGAGTTTTAATATGGGATTTGGCTTTAGCTGTGAGCGCTATACATTTGCTGGACCCTACTCAATGCAGTATATCGATGGTATGATGCGTCCTACAAGACTTGAGGGCAATATCAAGAAGTCGCAACTGGGTGTGGATTATATACATATGCCATTTCTTATCAACTGGAACTTTAGTGATAAGTTTTTTGTGGCAGCAGGTGTTAACCTCGATATTGGAATGAATGACTTTCTACGATATAAGAAGCCTTTAACCACCATTGCTCGAACAGTGACGATAAATCCTATTCAGTTGGGTGCGACAGCGCGCATGGGATATGGTAAGTTATACGGCTTTGTTAACTACTCGTTTATGGAGATGTTTAAGAGCGGTACTGGCCCTAAGGCTAATAGGTTCTCTGCGGGTGTAGGTTTATTGTTCTAAAATTTTACGTGATATGAAACGACTTATATTGCTAATTATGTTATGTTTGCCAATGGCAGCAATGGCGCAAGTTGATCATATAGCCCCTTTGGTTGATAAATATTCTACGATGAAGGATTGCTCAACGGTGGTGCTCTCAAGTGAAATGCTTAAGAGTATGGGTGCGAATGCTGGAGTTGAATATATGCAGGTAATAGCAGTTGAAAATTCAACACTCATAGGTGAGCTTAGGGCTGAGATAGATTCTATTGCCAAAGGATATAATCTTCTAATGTCGGTGAATAGCAATGGAGCTATAGTGAAAGTATATAGCGTAACTCAGGTGTATAAATCTGACGGTAGAGCTGGTAGAAAGGAGATGCAAGAGTATCTAATAGTGAGTATAGCTGATGATGAGGGTGTTGTGGTGCGGTTGGTAGGTAATGATATAAAGCTTAACGAAGCGACATCTATATTTAACAGATTATAGTTTATATGAAGCGGTTTATTTTATTGATAACCATACTCCTGCCAACTATTGCCTTAGCTCAAATCCCGGTGGTTGAAAGACTTGGTAGGGAGGCCGAAAAACATGATAACGTTGAGTATTTTAGCGCCGGTAGCGTGATGCTCGGTATGGCCCAAACATTTGCAAACAGGGAGCAACGTGCCACGTTTAAGATGCTTGATCATATCGATATGATAACATCGAATAATGCGGCATATTCAAAAACCTTAGAGCAAAGGGCCATTGCTATAGTTGGAAGTGTTGGTGCGCAATATCTTGCATCATCTCAAGATGAGCGTGGTAGTAACGATGTGTATGTTGTTAAGCAGGGTAGTATTGTCGAAGAGGTGATAATCATCACGCATGGCAAAAATGGAGGTCTGGCAGTTGTGGTAATGTCGGGAACAATTCCAGTTGAGCGATTGGGGGAGCTTTCTAAACTTACTCCACCAAACAAATAGTAGTTAATAATTAACCTTAAAAATAGTAGATATGAAACGATTTATTGTGATGATTATGATGCTGTTGCCTATAAGCGCTATGGCATCGATTCCAGAGGTGAGTGAACTAGCTAATAAGTACTCATCAACAGAGGGTGTTACAGTTGTAAATCTCACTGGTGAGATGCTTGCAATGGCTGGAGCATCGGGTGATATCGACACAAGCATGATTGAGGATATCATCATTATTCAGACCGAAAAGGCTCGCTATGCAAAGGATATTAGCAAGCGCATGAAGAAGATTGTAGCTGATGCCAACCTTAAGTCTATTGCAAATGTAGACGATGAGGGAACAAAGGTTGGTTTCTACCAGAAAACAAATGGCGAGATAATGGACTTTATCATATTTGTATCTGAGGGCTCTGAGGTCGCTATTATAGATATCTGTGGTAAATTTGATGAGGAGAGCATAGCTGAGATACTCAATCAGTTCGAAAATTTCTAACCATAAGCAAAATATATAACGAAGACCTGCTTCCCCGAGGGAGGTGGGTCTTTTATTTTGTAATTTTTTTCGCTTTTATATTGTGTAAATTGTTAAATTTTGACAAATAAGCCGAATTTTATTATATTTGCCGTATGAAACGTGTAATTTATAACTTTTATATATTTTCGCTGCTTATCTTGGCAGTAATGTCGTGTGCTGATAATAAGGTGGTAGCCATTGATGTGCAGATAGAATCAGAACCGCAAGTTCGTACAGATACTGTGTGCTTGATTTTTGGTGGCGATCTTATGCAGCATATGCCTCAGATTAACGCTGCCAGAAAGTCTGATGGGGGCTTCGATTACTCGCAATCGTTTGAGTTTGTAGCGCCAATATTCCGTGATGCCGATGTTGCTGTAATCAATCTCGAAACAACGCTTACCACACGAGGTGATTATAGTGGCTATCCGTGCTTTGCAGCTCCAGTCGAACTGGCTGATGCGATGGTTGATATGGGTGTTGATATTGCGCTGTTAGCCAATAATCATTGCTGTGATAGAGGAGCACGAGGTATTGACTCAACTGTCGAGCAACTTACTAATCGCAACATTGCGCATACGGGTGCGTTTACTGGCGATAGCGACTATTCTAAGAATAATGTTCTGTATTTCGAGTCTAAGGGTGTTCGATTTGCTTTGATTAACTATACGTACGGGACAAATGGAATACCTGTGCCTAAGGGTAAGAGGGTGAATATTATTGATGAAAAGCAGATTATACGCGACATCTCAACCATAAATAGAGATAGTATTGATTGTCTTATCGCTTGTATGCACTGGGGTGTTGAGTATCAGCGTAAGCCTAATGCTGAGCAAAAGAATCTTGCTCAGTTGCTTAGGTTACACGGTGTTGATGTTGTGATTGGTGGCCATCCACACGTTGTGCAATGCTATGAAGCGACGGATGATGGCGTGGTGTTCTACTCTCTTGGTAACTTCGTGTCGAATCAGCGTAAACGCTATACGAATGGTGGTTTAATAGCCGAGGTGAACATTGTGCGTTGTGATACGGTTCCACAACTAAAGTATAGTGCTAATGCTCACCCCGTGCATGTTGTTCTGCCTGGTTATCGCATAGTGCCCAAGTCAGTGGGCGACACATTGAAGATGTCGAGTGATGCACGTGTTGCATACGACATATTTATGAGCGATACGGAGCAGTTGCTTGGTGTAAAGTAAGACTATATTCCCATTATATTTCCGCTATACTGCACACTGTTGTAGAATGGTGATGATAGCGTGAGTGTAGCTCCGCCATAATGCGAATAGATCTCGAGTGAGAATGTGTAATCCGTTGACGAGAACATTGTTGACTGGAATGTAATATGCCAACCGTTGTCATTTTTTTCGACATTATACCCCTTGACTGATGTCAAAACATAGTTAAATAACACAGGATAATAGGGTGGAGTATAGCCTTTTAGAAATGGTAAACAGACATCAACTTCACTTCCCATTATCACCAACTCATAGCATGGGTTCATCAAGTTGCGCATCATGCCTGCTGGCAACTGCTGCATGGTCTGAGGGGTGAATCTAAAGTGGTTGGATTCAACTAATGAGTCGAGATGTCGCTCATAGGCTTCAAGGCGCTGTGTGCGTTTTTCTCGGCGAGCCTCACGCTTTGCATCTTTACTTGCGGCCGTAGCCATCTGTTTGTCACTCTGAGCATCGCCACTTATTGCAAATAGCATTGTAGCGAGGAGTGCGCACGCCATAATAATAATAACTGAACGTCTCATAGGCATAAAGGTTTATGCCTACATCTAAAGCAATGATTGAGCCAAATGGTTTGTAGCTACTCATTAAGTTCGAGCCAACGCATCTCTTTTTCGTCAACAAGCGCAATAATTTGCTCTATTCGGCTTGATAGCTCTGTTAGGCGTGCGTAGTCGGCTGTGCCGGCGTTGAGCTCTGCTTCAAGTGTAGTGCGCTCCTCTGCAAGTGATGCTAAGTCGCGCTCAAGTTCTTCGAGCTCACGCTGCTCCTTAAACGATAGCTTGTGTTTTGATGTGTCATGGGTGCGTTGCTGCTGTGGCTTGGGTTGGGCCAATGCACGTTGTGCCTGTCGCTCGCTCTCCTCCTTTTCCTTGATATACTCACGATACTCGCTATACTGTCCAACGAAATCTTTGATGCGACCATTGCCCTCAAATACAAATAGGTGGTCGACGCACTTATCAAGGAAATAACGATCATGTGATACTATAATTAGCGAACCCTTAAACTCATGGAGGTACTCCTCTAATACATTGAGGGTCATGATGTCGAGGTCGTTTGTTGGCTCATCAAGAATGAGCATGTTGGGGTTACGCATCAATACCGTAAGTAGATATAGTCTGCGTTGCTCTCCACCGCTTAGTATGTCTATACGTTTAGTGAATGTCTCGTGTGGAAACAAGAAACGATTTAATAGGGTAGTGGCCGAAACGTTCTGTCCATCTGATGACTTTACAACCTCGGCAATATCCTGCACACACTCGAGTACAGTCTGTCCAGGTTTAAAGCTGATACCTCGCTGCGTATAGTAGCCAATGCGTAAGGTTTCACCCTGCTCAATAACGCCAGAGTCGGGCTGTAAATTACCTGAGATAAGGTTGAGAAATGTGCTCTTACCCACACCATTACGGCCTACAATGCCAATGCGCTCGCCACGAGTAAATTTATATGAGAATTTGTCGAGCATTTTCCTTTCGCCAAACTTTAGATCTACGTCCATGCAGTCTATGATCTTACGACCAAGGCGTGATGTTGCTACATCGATCTCGACATTTGAGCTTCGGAGGCTAACCGAGGCTTTGTCCTTGAGGTCGTAGAATGCATTTATGCGGTAGCGGGCCTTACCCGTGCGTGCCTGAGGTGTGCTGCGTATCCACTCCAGCTCTCGACGTAGTAGGTTTCGTGACTTGTCTATCTCGGCCTGCATGTTTTCGTAACGCTCCTCGCGTTTTTCGAGATATTGGGTATAGTTGCCACGGTAGCTATATAGGTTGCCACGGTCAATCTCCATAATCATGTTACATACACGGTCGAGGAAGTATCTGTCGTGAGTGACCATGAATAGGGTGCATCGTGATCGCTGTAGGTAATTCTCGAGATATTCGATGATTTCTATGTCGAGATGGTTTGTTGGCTCATCCATGATTAGGAAATCTGCGTTTTGCAGCATCATGCATGCAAGAGCCACACGCTTTGCCTCACCACCCGATAGTTCGCTCATGTGCTGGTCAAGGCGCTCAATTTTTAGCTGTGACAATACTTGCCTGATATTCTGTTCAATATCCCAGCTACCTGAAGCGTCCATTGATGCAATAGCGCGTTCTAATCTGCTGTTGTCTCCACTTGCCAACGCCTCCTCATACTCCTTGATTTCGGGGGATAGGTTTCCCATGCGGTTGTAAACCTCCTCGAATATGGTGTGGTGTGGATTAAAGTCAAAGCTTTGATCAAGAAAGGCAACACGAATATCTTTCATGAACTTTACTTCGCCACCATGATCTGAACTTTCGATGCCAGCAAGAATCTTCATGAGTGAAGACTTGCCCGTGCCATTTGGTGCAACAAGGGCTATCTTGTCACCTTCGTTTATGTTGAAGCTTATGTTTGAAAATAGTGTTCGGTCACCGTATGACTTTGATATATTCTCTACCTGAAGATAACTTGCCATTATATAATATGTTACAATATGCTACTTAAATCTAAATCCAGTTCAAATGCCTCACGCTCGCCGCTGTCGTACATTATCTTGCCAACATGTCTAAAGCCAAACTTTTGCATCATGCTCATCATGCGTATGTTACCCTTGTGGGTGTCGATGCGAAAGCCTTTATAGCCCTCATTTCGGGCCATGTTTGCTGCATAGCGCATTAACTCAATAGCTACACCTTGACGCCTTGTGTTGTTGTCTACACATAGGCGGTGGACAACAACATAGTTGCTTCCTGTCTGCCATAGATTATCTATTTGTTCATAAGCACACTCTCCACTAAGCACGATGGCGGCATATCCTATAACTCTTTCGTTGTTGCACATGACATAGCCTACGCCTACTTCGATGTCGAGCATGATGACATCTCTTGAAGGATAGTTGTCTTGCCATTGATCGATGCCGAGTTCATATAACGACATTTGGGCACCATGAATGATGCCCATGATTGAGTCGATATCGGAGTATGTTGCACGACGGATCATCGTTTGCGCGATATTTGAATAATCTTTCGACGTATGATTGTCATATTAAAGAATATTATCGCAAACATTAGTGCAAGGCCTACAACGATAGTTAGTGCCATAGTTCCACCTATTTCGCGGCCAGTCGACTCTATCAGATAGTCGATATATAGCATGCGAACTTGTGATATAATCCAAAGGCTAAGCAACATAATTGACGTACTTAGCGCTATTGCTATAATGTTGTAGGGACGAGCTACAGCTGAGGTGCTATATCCAATTAGTCGCAAGTTCTCCAACTTGTCGATGTTCTTTTGAAGAAGTAGATATATACTAAGAGTTAAGATAATTAGTGATAATAGGCTAAATACCAGGCCTATAACTATGATAACACCAACACTCACTCTGAGCAAGAATAGAGCCTTGCTGCTCTCTGCGGGCTTATCCTCAGGCTTATAACCATGTTCCTTGAAGTATCGCAATAGTTCGGGGTCGCTTGGGTTGATGACCTCCAAAATAAGGCGTGATGTCTCAATGTCTTCGCCCTTGGCAAATCGCTTGTTAGACCATGTTATGAAATCCTCGGGAACAAGTATTGTGTTGAGTCGGTCGGAGAAGCCAACTATCTTACCTACAAACTGTTCTGTATGTCCACCTCCACTCAATGTTAGCTCAAGCTCAAGGTCTTTCATCATGCCCTCGGTGATCTGAGGTAATTTGTCAGATGTCTGGCTGAAGCCAAAATTATATAGATTTAGATAATTGCGAGGTATGACAATGGGCACCTTGCGCTTTGCCGACTTAAACTTCCACTCACGACTCTTCACATCCATAAATTCGTCAGGTATTGATTCAAAGAAGAGTAGAGTGGAGAATCGCTGACCTGCAAGGTTTAGGCCGCCTGTCACCTGATATTGTGCGGGTGTAAACTCTCCAAGGCGGAGTGTGAATGATTGATTACGCAGATCTTCGATCTCGCTATCGGAGAATACTTGCTTGCTGTTTACTCGCTTAACACTCTTTGATATTACAACATAGTCGTTGCCGATAAGAGCGTTGTCGCCTGCAACGATTGGTCGTAGGTCTGTATATATCTGTACTCCAGCGAGTATTACGACCATGCCTATAAGGTTGGCAATAAAGAATACTCCCAACTCAAACCAGCTAATGTGCTTTCTTAGAAGCTTCCAAATAAGTGTCATAAGCTTAGTCGTTTATCATAATCAATATTCATATGCTTGCCAATGGATGTGGCAATAACTGCTGCACCCTGTCGTGAGGCTTCACGGAGGATTATGTCACGCATGACATCGGCATTGCGATCGTCGAGGTGTGATATCGGCTCATCAAGCAGTAGGAAGTTGAAAGGCTGGCATAGCGCTCTGATGAGGGCTACGCGCTGCTGCTGACCATATGACATGTGGTCAATGCGGGTCTTTAGCTTGTCTGCAATGCCAAGCTCTTCAAACCACGCCTTGATTATGCGGTCATTTTGGCTCTTTGTTAGTCGGTTTTTGATTTGCACATTCTCTAGTGCAGTGAGCTCGCCAAAAAGCTTAAGATCTTGAAAGAGAATGCTTAATACTGACTGGCGCACAACTGACCAATCGCGTGAGTTAAGAGTGCGAATATCTTGGTCGTTGAACAATATATCGCCACGGTAGTCACCACGCTGGCCATAGAGGAAACTTAGTAGTGACGATTTGCCTGTTCCTGAGTCGGCTTCGATAAGATAGCGCTTGCCTTGCTCAAACGCTACATCCTGAAGCCATATGTCGGAGTGTAGGTTTTGGTTTGATGCAAATATTTCTGGCACAACGCCTTGTAACTTAATAACGCTCATTAGTTAAATGCTAATTCGTGAAACGTTTCAACTATATATTGAAGCGAATTCTTTGATGAATCGCTGGTTATAATCATGCATTCACCATGCATATTGTTGTCCTCGCCGTTTATTGTGAGGTATGCTCTATCAACCGATGCTAGCAGCCTTAGAATTAGCTTGCGCTCATCGCGATTCGGGATGTTGTCTGGTAGAGTTTCGAGTGCAGCACGGCCAAATCCTGATCCTAGAAGTTTGTTTAGATCAACCATTGCAAATATGTAGCTACCAACAACATTGTTTGACCACTCCTCGTCAGCAGCAGAGTGTTGTTTGATGCTGCCATCGTTGTTTACACCAACATAAAACAACTTATCCTGCTGGGCGATTGTTATGTTGTTGCCAAAGGCGTTGATGGTGTATTTATCACCGCTCTTTGTCAGAAACGTGCCAGCATAGGTGTTAATGTTTTTCATGATGTAATCATCTGTAACATTCGCTGTGAACAGTGCCTTAGCTGTTGTGAATAACAACTGTTTGTCTCCGAGAGCATCTTCGGCTATTGTGCCATTTGCATCGGATAGCGCCATCATGAAATCGCCATTTATAGAGGCGATAACACCCAAGGCAATATTTTTATAGATGTTGAGCTCGTTGCTTGCGCCTCCTATTGTCGATATGGTTGTGCTTACTGCCATATCTGCCAAATCAGCAAAGGCTTCGCCATTAGCTCCTATATTGAGTACGGCAAGAGGTGATGGTGGTAACATGCTAAGGCTCTTTGCATTTGCAGGTTTGAATAATTTTGTTGCCTCTTCGCTGAGTCCATTCAAATCAACGTTATATACTATACTTCCCCTGTCGAATGATAGGCTATAAATGAGTGAGGCATTATCGCTAACGTACCTTAAATATGGATTTTCCGTAGACTCATCATCATTGGTCTGATTTTCTGCGCCATACGAATCAATATATTTGTTAAGGTTGATGTATGTGGCCATGTCTGAATCTCTAAATATTGACATGTTGGCAACATCATACTCCATGTGCTTAAGTAGAACACTCTTTAAGTTGCACTCGTTATTGTCTGAGCCAATGAGAACCAGGCGCTTGTTGTCATATCCTACGATTATAGGCTCGTTCTTTAGACTAATTATTCGTTTGTTGCCATCAATCTCAACCTCGGCGTCTACTTCATTAGTTGATAGGCTTTTGAGTATGTTGTCGACATCTGTGGCTGAGGTAATCTCAATAGAGGCGATAGTGTTGTACTTATTAATATCGTCACTATACTCACCCATAGCCATATAGACAGGTTTATCTAAATTAAATCCTGAGGAATTTGGATTGGCCAGTATCGACTTTATTAAGGCTATCTCGGCACCACGACCTGGGTTGGTTTCGTCTAATGCCTGTTCAATCTTTGTTCTATCCATTGACGCCAGTCCACTTTTTGTGTGCATCTGGCCGATATTTATATAGACAACCTGTGTGGCGCCCTCCCAAATAGGCTCCGGGTTTGCGACGTGCTGTTGTTGGCAACTTACGATAGTTGCTACAACAAGCAGGTATATGAATATATTTGTAATAAACTTTGTCATATGTTATGCGCTTTTATGTATAACTCCACAAATATACTAATTATTTTTCATTTTTACTGCAAATTTTTATTAAGTATAGATACTTATCCTGCATATGAAAATATTTGCGTATATTTGCATGATTAATTAGAGTGTGATTTAAACAGATACAAAATGAAAGATTTCAAACCAACAAACTACACACTTAAATGTGTTGATACCGATAGAGAGTTTCAGGATACTGGTTGGATTCTTGACGACCCCGAGTGTAAGTCGCCATCGCTCGTTAGGGCTAACTACGAGTGTAAGCAACTTGAGCTCAAGTCAGAAGATTATGGCTTGTATAAGTTTTGTGATTGGCTTCCGGTAAAGCGTATGCTTCAGGGCTCGGCAGCCCCAGTTACATATCGTAGCGAGGCTCTTGCCAAGCATCTCGGTCTTAGCAACCTTTGGATTACGCTAAATGGCTATGCTCCTGAGCGTGGTGCTAAGATGCGCACATGTTCATTTAAGGAGACTGAGGCATATAGCGTGTGTGCTCGTATCGACCAGAAGGAGGATCGTGTGTTGGTTGTTGCTTCAGCGGGTAATACTGCACGTGCCTTTGCTCGTGTTTGTTCCGATAATAATATTAAGCTGTTGCTGGTTGTTCCATCTGACAACCTCTCAGCATTGTGGTTTACCGAGCCACTCAACGACTGCGTGAAGCTTATTGCATGCGAGAAGGGTGGTGACTATTACGATGCTATCTTCCTAAGTAACGTAGTGCTTAAGTCGTCGAAGTTCTATGCTGAGGGCGGCGCAAAGAATGTTGCTCGACGTGATGGTATGGCAACAACTATGCTATCAGCAACAACAACTATTGGCCGTATTCCAGACTACTATTTCCAGGCTGTAGGTAGTGGTACTGGCGCCATTGCTGCTTGGGAGGCAAATCAGCGACTTATTGAAGATGGTAGATTCGGAGTGAACACTATGCGTCTTATTGTTTCGCAGAATGCACCATTTGTGCCTATCTTCGATGCTTGGCGTGCTGACTCGCGCGCAATGCTTCAGTATGATATGAAGAAGGCACGTCGCGATGCTGAGCTTATTGATGCTAAGGTTTTGTCGAATCGTCGTCCACCGTATGAGATTGCAGGTGGCCTTTATGACGCACTTAAAGCTACGAATGGTGATGTTGTAGTGGCTACAAATGCGCAGTCGAAGCGTGCTTGTCGCTTGTTCCAGGAGCTTGAGGGTGTCGATATTCACCCAGCGCCTGGCGTGGCACTCGCGTCGCTTATTAAGATGGTCGAGGCAGGTGAGATTGACAAAGATGCTTGCATCATGCTAAACGTTACCGGCTGTGGTGAGGAGCGAGCAAAAAAAGGCAAGGAGCTTTACTATCTTAAGCCAAGCAAGGTTTTCTCGCTCATGGCTGACTTTAACGAGATTATTAACTACGTTGAGACAATGTTCTAAAATATAGAAGTATATGTTGTATCCAATAAAATTTAAGCCAAGAATCAAGGAGCGCATCTGGGGTGGTCACGCCATCTTGGAGCGCAAGGGTAAGGCTGCTGCACGCCTATCTAAAGATAAACTATATGGCGAAAGCTGGGATCTGTCATCTGTTAAGGGCGATATCTCTGTTGTTGCCAATGGTATGCTCAAGGGTAACAACCTCGAGGAGATTATCGAGGTATATATGGGCGAGTTGGTTGGCGAGGGTATCTTCGAGCGCTATGGTCTTGAGTTTCCACTCTTGATTAAGTATCTCGACTGCAACGACAAACTATCGGTACAGGTGCACCCAGATGATGTACTTGCTGGGGAGCGTCACGATAGCTTCGGTAAGACCGAGGCGTGGTATATAGCAGAGTGTAAGGAGGGAGCGGCTATCTATCTTGGCTTCAAGGATTTGAATATTACTCGTGAGGAGTATATCTCAGCTGTGTCTGAGTCTCGCCTCGAAGAGTTGCTCAACCGTGTAGAGGTTAAGAAGGGCGATGTGTTCTTTATTCCTGCGGGCACGGTACATGCTCTTGGTGCAGGTATCGAGGTTGTCGAGGTGCAGCAGACCTCTGATGTAACCTATCGAATCTACGACTGGGATAGAGTAGATGCTTCGGGTAAGGGCCGTGAGCTACATACGGCACTCGCTGTTGATGCTATTGACTTTGAGGCTGATGCCGAGCTTTTGCATAAGAAATATACACTTGTAAAGGGTGGCGAGAGTAAGGTTATTGAGTGTCCATACTTCACTATGACACTTCACGATGTTGATGCAGTGAAGTATCTCGATAGATCTATGCTCGACTCGTTTATTGTATATATTTGCCTCAAGGGCAATGCTACCGTCTCTATTGACGGAGGCAAGGAGGAGCTTGCGGCTGGTGAACTTGTGTTGATTCCTGCTGAGGCTTGCGAGGTTGCCATTGAGGGTAATGCTCAGCTGATGGAGGTATATATTAGCAAGTAGAATATACTTTAGGTTATGCGTCCTCAGTTGGTGATAATCATGGAGAATACGCTGAGCTCAATGGCTCTGCGTACTCTTCTTATGGATATTGCTAATGGTGTTGAAATAGTTGTTTGTCGCACGTTAGATGACTATACTGCTTCAGCTGGTGATTGCGTGCCCCACTTCTTTGTGTCGTCAATTATGCTATTGCGCCATCCCGACTTTTTTCGTTCGGTGATGCGTCGCACAATCGTTATTACTGATGGCGATGGCTCGACCTTTCAGCAGATGGGTTTCCGTACGCTCGATGCTACGTCTCGAGAGCAAGATGTTGTGCGCTCAATATTGCAGATGCACCACATGGGTCATCCTACGGGTCATGAACATGCATCTGCTGTAAAAGAGTCTAATAGGGTAGAGCTATCTCAACGTGAGCGTGAGGTGCTTAGACTCATGGTCAAGGGGTTTATCAATAAAGAGATTGCTGATGAGTTGCATATATCGTTATCTACGGTTATTTTTCATCGCAACAACATCTGCGATAAGCTCGACACCCGTTCTATTGGTCGTTTGACCATCTATGCTGTGCTGAACAACATTGTATCTATTTCCGAGATTTAACCGAGTATAGATAAAATGACAGAGGTCGACCAATGATACATTGTGTCGACCTCTGCTGTATTGGTGCTTAGTATACCTCGTTTGTGCAGTCGATGAGTGAGTAGTCGCCTACGTACACAACCTTGTGATTCTCTTCAATGCTGTTTATCTCCAATGTGATGTCGAGAGTTATTTTACCATCTTCTACGGTAAGTTTTCCCTTCTCATAGTCTGTCTGGCTAATGTCAACACCTGATTCGTCGTTAATCTGATACCAGCTGAAGCTCTCTATGAATGTGTTGGCATATCCTGAATTGGTAATGTCGTACTCATACTCACCAATAGGAACTACTATGTTATTCATGTCTTCTGGTTCAGTGAGTAGATATAGATCAACAAAATAGTAACGAGCATTTGGCGTGTAAAACAGATTATTGCTATCCATGCCAAGGTCGGTAAATACAAGGTAGTAGTTGTACATACCACTTTGAATACCATAATACTTACCCTGAAGCATTGGCATGTCGACATCCTTGTTAGTTGGATCCTCGCTCAATGCCTGGACGACTGTTATCTCTAACTGTGACTTATCGTAGGTTATGGTGATAGTGCCCTCACGCACCTCATCATCGGGATTTCTCTCAATGGTGTACTGGATCTTACCTTGCTCCTTAAGGTTGAAGTTGCCTATCCAATCCACATCTGCCGTTGCCTTAACTTCTGCGCCAATAATGAGGTCCAAAATCTCATATTTGATTATTCCCATTGCGCTGCCACTGCCAACATTTACTCTCTCGCTCGAGATGAGCTTGATTTGCGCACTATTATTTTGTGTCTCTATCAACTCACATGCAGTGAAGAGAAGTGTTGCGATAGCAAGAAATGTAAATAAATTCTTCATGGTTGTTTATATTATTATTCAACAAAGATATTATTATTCGACAAAGATATCTATTATTTTCGAATCTTCTCTCATGGTGTTTAGATTTTATTGGAGAATAATTCGTTAAACGGTTAATTTTTTTATATATTTGCATTAATAAACAAATCTAACAAAACACAAACATGAAGCGATTGATACTTTTTATGATTGCGCTATTTGCTGTCTCTGCACCGCTATCAGCTCAGCTCTCAGCGGTTGATTTTGATGCTAAGATGCAGGAATATAAACTTGTAGACATCCAGACACTTGAGGGAGCTGAGGATATCATTGTTGAACTTAAGTACTCTACGACTGATAATTTCGTCGGCAAGGATATGTATGGTGACTTGGAGAAGGCATACTTTACTCCTGACTTTGCTCGCAGGGTTGTACGTGCACAGCAGATTCTACGTGAGCGTTATCCTCAATACACTCTAATGATTTATGACGCAGCGCGTCCTATTAGTGTTCAGCGCTATATGCGTAAACTTGTTGAAGGTACGCCTCAGCAGAGTTTTGTTGCTGATGGATCAAAGGGTGGTCGCCATAACTATGGTGTTGCTGTCGACCTAACGATTGCAACACTCCAAGGTGAGCCTCTTGATATGGGTGCGGGCTTCGATGATTTTACTGATAAGGCAGCAGTTAAGGGAACAAGCGACACTGGCGATAATGCTAATCGCAACATTAAGGTCTATTCTGCTTATGTTAATAATCTCGCAAAGAGCGGTGCGATATCTGTTGAAGCTGCCAAGAATAGACTTATCCTTATTGAGGTTATGCTCGAGGCCGGTCTCTATCCTTACCGTCGTGAGTGGTGGCATTTCGAGGAGCTTAACACCATTGCAGAAGTGCGTCAACAGCGACGTTTGCTCAACTTCTAAGCAAATAGCGGTGAGTAATTCCTGAAGTGAAGCGGACTACCTTGAAAATAGGGAATTTAGGGAAATTAAGGAGATTAGGGAAGAGAGTATGTCATTCTGAACGTAGTGAAGAATCTCGCAGTTAGTGCTTACCGAGAGATGTTTCGCCAAGGCTCAACATGACAAACAATTACTATTTACTCCCTGCTTATCACTAATTAAAATAGGCTACTAACTTGCGGGTTAGTAGCCTATTATCATTTGTTGGTTGAAGCGTTACTCTACGTCTATGACAATCTCATATGTTTTGTTTGGCTCAAACTCGGCGTTGTAGACTAACAAGAAGTTTTCGTCTAATGCCACTTTCCACTCTTGACCCTCGGCAAGACGTGGGTTTGTTAGGCGCTCAGGGAATATGTAGCTAAATGGTAGGTCGAGCACATGCTCCTGCTTGAACTTATCGCCACGCATCTTCTCAAGGCTGAAGTTCTCGCCGGTTACAACCTTTACGACATACTTGCCATTGCGCATAAAGCTGGTTACAGCGTAATCCTCCTCGCCCTCTACGCTCTGGAGGTTGACTTGCCACTTAGGATCGCCATAGTAAACAACAACATCTCGGTCGTGCCAGAAGCCCATCATATCCCAGTCGTGAGCATTATTCATGTCTATGTCGCGGCCAACAACCTCTGATATGCGCTTTGCAGCTGTGTTTAGTTCATCCATGAACTTATCGCAGAAGTTGTATTTCTCGTTGATAAGCTCAGGGTACCACTCGTGCTGCTGGTGTAGGAAGTCCTGCTGGTTGATGAAGTTTGCCTCAGCAAGGGTATAGCGTGATGGGTTTGATACCCAATATTTGAGTGCTCCCCAACCATTGCGACCATGCCATGTTGTTACCACATAGCCAAGCATCGTTGCAGCGTTCGAGCCATTGAGCCATGCAGCTGCCATGCTCTCCTTTATGTTGTTCATGTCGCCAATGAGACAGTTACCAACGGCTGCATACACCTTACGTTTGCCACTCTGCTTTAGATCCCACTCCTCCTTGGTGAATTTATCTTCAGCATATAGCTTGCCATTGCGTGGCTTGATATTGCCCAATGAGTAGGGCATCTCAAGGTTTTTCTGTGTAGCATGAGCTGCCGTAACAACCAAATCGGGGTTGAACTCAGCGTATAGATCAGTAAACTTGCGTAATACATGCTCAGGGGCAATGGTGTCGGTCTTGATATCTGCATTACGGCCACGCTTCTCACCCCAAAGACCCTTAGTGTGATCATCGACCCATGCGTAGTTGTCAAACCACTTTGCTGAATTAAGCTCCATGATGGTAGCTACGGCATCCTTGATGATAAGTGGCTCGGTGCTATTGTCGACCATGCGCATAGCCGCTTCAGCATCGTAACCCGTGATGATACCCCACATAAAGTCGGCATAGATATCATCGTCAATATTGCGACTTGTTAGATGAAAGTCAATGACATAATCACGTCCTATGTTTTCGGGCTTCTCGACAATGGCTACATAGCGAGGCTTGCGAGCTTTGAGCATATCGAGTAACTCACATGGCGATGATTCGTAGGTGATAATCTCAGCAGAGTGTTTCTTGCTGAGTGTCTCAGCAACCTTAAGCCATTCGTTGTCGTCGTTTACAGCGCGTGATACAGCCACAAGGTAGTTGTTACTCGTATTTGTGCACGATATGGTGAGCAACATGATGGCAATTGCTACAAGTTTATATGCGTTCTTCATTTGTTTGAAAATTAGCTAAATAGTATTAGGGTAGATGTATTAATCTACCATTTACATACGTCAACTATAATATGATATAGCATCCAGCAGCTTGTTACGAGCTTTAGGAATGTGCCGACAAGGAATGATATCAACGATCCAATACCAACCTTGAAGGCTTGTTTGGTGCTTGGCTTAGGCGCATCGGGCGATAGTCTTGCCTTGCGCTTCATGCCGATAATTTCTCCAATTACGGCACCGGCAAATGGGCCAACCAATATAGCAAATGGAATTATTGCCGTGAGTGCGAATGATGCAAAAACACCAATTGTGGCTCCCCACATACCAGCTTTTGTGCCGCCAAACTTCTTGGTGAAGTATCCTGGAAGCACATAATCTATGACTATTACAATTAGCGATATAATACCCCATAGCACCACCATGAATGTGCTTATCTCTGAATACGATATGAAGTATGCGATAAAGAGACCCGCCCATGATAATACTGAGCCAGGTATTCCAGGGATAATTGCTCCTATGATACCTAAAACTCCACATATGATTGCTATGACTCCAAGTATAGTATCTGTATCCATAAGCTACTTTTTGTCGATTAATGAGCGAATATTTTGTATCAGCATGCCTACGGCTACAGAGTTAAAGCCACCCTCTGGTATGATTACGTCGGCATGACGCTTCGATGGCTCAACAAACTCCTCATGCATAGACTTCACGGTGGTGGTGTATTGGTCTATGACCGACTGCATTGTGCGGCCACGCTCACAAACATCGCGCAAAATGCGACGGGCAAGACGAATGTCAGCGTCGGTATCAACAAATACCTTGATGTCCATCAACTCGCGAAGTTCCTTATTCTCAAATATTAAGATGCCGTCAACTATGATAACCCTTGAAGGCTTAACCAAGACACGATCCTCGGTACGGTTGTGCTCAACAAATGAATATACAGGGTGCTCCACAGGCACGTTGTTTTTGAGTGTGCGAATATGCTCAACGAGCATATCGGTGTCGAACGCAGCAGGGTGGTCATAGTTTAGCTTTGTGCGCTCTTCATACGTGAGTTCGGGGTGTGCCTTGTAGTAGTAGTCGTGGCATAGTGTTGCAACATCGTCATTAGCAAAAGCCTCCTGTAGGCGCTTTACGAGTGTTGACTTACCTGAGCCTGTGCCTCCAGCAACACCAATAACAGTTACGTTCATAATCTAATATTTATAAAAAAGGGTCGCACTTGAGCGACCCCGTTAATCAATTAAGCGTCGATATTTGCATAGTGCGCATTCTTCTCGATGAACTCACGACGTGGCGGAACCTCGTCGCCCATGAGCATTGAGAATATGCGGTCAGCCTCGGCAGCATTCTCCACTGTCACCTGTCGCAATATGCGAGTCTCAGGATTCATTGTAGTGTCCCACAACTGTTCGTCGTTCATCTCACCAAGACCTTTGTAGCGCTGGATGTGAACACCATTTGTGCCAAACTCAGCAGTGATCTCGTCACGCTCTTTATCGGTCCAGCAGTAACGCTCCTGATTACCCTTCTTTACAAGGTAGAGAGGTGGGGTAGCGATATAGATGTGACCATTCTCGATGAGCGCCTTCATCTTGCGGAAGAAGAAAGTGAGCATAAGTGTTGCGATGTGCGAACCATCGACATCGGCATCGGTCATGATGATAATCTTGTTGTAGCGCAACTTTTCAAGGTTAAGAGCCTTGCTATCCTCTGGAGTACCAATCGAAACGCCAAGAGCTGTGAACATGTTCTTGATCTCCTCGTTCTCCCACATGCGGTGCTCCTGAGCCTTCTCTACGTTTAGAATCTTACCACGAAGAGGCATGATAGCCTGGAAGTTGCGGTCACGGCCCTGCTTTGCAGTACCACCCGCAGAGTCACCCTCGACGAAGAAGATTTCGGCAATTGAGCGATCACGGCTGGTGCAGTCGGCCAACTTACCTGGAAGACCTGCACCTGACAATACTGTCTTGCGCTGAACAGCCTCACGTGCGTTGCGTGCTGCATGGCGTGCCTGCGCTGCAAGGATAACCTTCTGAACGATTGCCTTAGCATCCTTAGGATTCTCCTCAAGGTAGTGGCTCAAAGCGTTTGACATAGCACGGTTTACAGCACCAGCAATCTCGTCGTTGCCGAGCTTTGTCTTTGTCTGACCCTCGAACTGAGGCTCTGCAACCTTCACAGAGACAACTGCTGTAAGACCCTCACGGAAGTCATCGCCATTGATATCAAACTTAAGCTTTGCAAGCATTCCACTCTCCTCGGCATACTTCTTCAATGTACGAGTCAAGGCCGAGCGGAAACCAGTGAGGTGAGTACCACCCTCAATGGTGTTGATGTTGTTAACGTAGGAGTGAACATTCTCCGAGTATGAGTCGTTGTACTGCATGGCAACCTCAACAGGTACGCCACTCTCCTCAGTGTCGAGATAGATGATGTTCTCAATAATCTTTTGACCACGTGTAGCATCGAGATACTCCACAAACTCTGAAAGACCATGCTCCGAGTAGAAGTGGTCGCTAAGAGGCTCACCCTCCTCGTTCTTTACTCGCTTGTCGGTGAGTGTTAGGTGAATGCCCTTATTGAGGAATGCAAGCTCACGAAGACGGTTGGCAAGAATCTCGTATTTGTACTCAGTGGTGAGTGTGAAGATCTCGCCATCGGGCTTAAATGTTACAGTAGTACCACGATCCTGACACTCGCCAACAACCTCTACCTGAGATGTTGGTGTACCCTTCGAGTAGGTCTGTTTGTAGATCTTGCCACCACGGTGAATCTCTGCGATAAGGAGTGTTGAGAGCGCATTAACACA
The DNA here is from genome assembly GCA_017380515.1 of Alistipes sp. Classification (GTDB taxonomy): domain Bacteria; phylum Bacteroidota; class Bacteroidia; order Bacteroidales; family Rikenellaceae; genus Alistipes. The sequence goes on along the minus strand of JAFODV010000073.1, from coordinate 3,031 downwards.
CGACACACCCACACCGTGCAAACCACCAGATACTTTGTAGCTACCCTTGTCGAACTTACCACCAGCGTGAAGCACAGTAAGCACCACCTCAAGAGCCGATTTGCCCTCCTTCTCGTGGAAGTCGGTAGGGATACCACGACCGTTATCCTTTACAGTGATGGAGTTGTCCTCGTTGATAGTAACGTAGATGTCGGTACAGTAGCCAGCCAATGCCTCGTCGATAGAGTTGTCCACAACCTCGTAAACAAGGTGATGCAAACCCTTTTCGCCGATATCGCCAATGTACATTGCGGGGCGCTTACGCACAGCCTCCAAACCTTCGAGTACTTGAATATTCGACGCCGAATACTCCTCCTCGTGTTTCATTACTTTTTCCTGTTCGGTACTCATATAATTGATTTAATTTATATATTCTATATAAAACGCACAAAGATAAGCATAAAAATTGGAAAAAGCAAGCGAAAATGGTGAGTTTTGTGGGTAGTTTTTTAGTGGGTGAGAATAGGGGTTGTAACCTTGTGCTTAGAGGGCTTAAGCCTCACATAACATTTGTCGAAAGCCGAAGCATTGCTACTCTCCTCTTGTAAAATATTTTAACATTCGTGTGTTAAAAAATTTGCCTAAACTCTTGACAAAGCCTTTTTTGTATATTATATTTGCACCGTGAATCGCAGTCGTGATTCGTGACATTTCGTCGTAAAACTAATTTTTTATATAACTTAAACCATTAATACTATGAACACTAACGACCATTTGGCGGCGTTATGCACACACGTTGCCCAGCTTGTCGACTCGTTCGACACAGTAAATTCAACCGCTGAACATTTGGCTACAACCCCAGCAGCCCAAGAGCTGAGCTCGGAGGAGGAGGCACAAGGGCTAAAAACCTACCTTGAGCGCATTAGCTTTGGCTCGGAGATGCTACTCAAGCGTTACGATAGCCAAGATGCGCTCCTTGAGCCTATACTTCCACGCCAGGGTGTTGTTGCTCTTGTGGGCTCCTCCGACTCAGGCAAGTCGTCGCTACTTAGAGGCTTGGCTATGGCCATAGTGTCGGGCAGGGATGAGTATATTGGCTTTAGGCTCAATGCCCGCACCCGACGTGCTATCTATGTGTCGACCGAGGACGACGAGGCATCGTTGGCAAGCCTCATGTGTAGGCAGACGGGACTAAGTTCTAATTATGATGCACTTAGCTACGACAACCTACACTTCATCTTTAACACCGACAACCTCCTTGAAACTATCGAACTTGGGCTTATGCACCGCACCCCCGATGTGGTGATTATCGACGCCTTTGCCGACCTCTATACGGGTCCTCTGAACGAGAACAATCGTGTGCGTGGCTTTCTGCAATCCTTTTCGCAGCTGGCAGTCAAGTATCAGACCTTGTTCATCTTTTTGCACCATACGGGCAAGCGCACCGAAACCCTTGCTCCCTCGAAGCACAATGCCATAGGCTCTCAGGGCTTTGAGGCTAAGATGCGCCTCGTGATGGAGCTTCGCACCGATTGTGAGCGTGCCGACATTCGCCATCTCTGCATTGTTAAGGGCAACTACCTCTCGTCGGAGTATAAGCACGACTCCTTCGAGCTACGATTTACGCCCGAGCTAAACTTCGAGGCTACAGGCGAGCGTGTGCCATTTGGCTTGCTTCGCGAGCGTGACGAGGATATAGATAAGCGTGTGGAACTTGCCCGAGAGATGCGTGCCGAGGGCAAAACCCTGCAGCAGATAGCCGACGAGCTGGGGTATAAAAATAGGTCGTCAGTATCTCTGCTCTTAAAGAACAACGAATAGTATTTAATGTTGTTTGTTTGTTTAAAAACCCTATAGTTTTAAACAAACAAACAAATATAGTAAGTATCAGTATGAGTGAATATAGATATCAGTTAGAGAAGTATCGAGGTCGTGGTACAAGATACACGTGTCCTAAGTGTCGACGTAAACATACATTTACTCGGTATATTGATACATATAATAATAATATATATATCAATGACAACGTGGGTAAGTGTAACCGCCTTGATAAGTGTGGATATCACTACACCCCACACCAATACTTTGAGGATAACCCTATGAAGAGCGATGTTTGTTTGTTTAAAACTATAGGGTTTTTAAACAAACAAACAAGCAAAGATACCTCCTCCCACTTCGACACCATTCCAGAGTGGATTGTCGAGGGGTCGCTTCAGCGTGGCAACGCCCATGTCGAGTGGTTGCGAGGGGTGTTCAACCCCATAGACGTGGAGCGTGTGGTGGGCGACTATCAGATAGGTGGCACCCGCGAGGGGCACGCAGTGTTTTGGCAACGTGATAGCGAGGGGCGTGTGCGCACAGGCAAAATCATGGCATACGACCCCACAACGGGCAAGCGCCTGAAGGGTGGTGGCTCGGTCGACTGGGTGCATAGCACAATGCTTCGTCAAGGGCTCGTCGAGGAGTTTAGCCTTAGGCAGTGCCTCTATGGCGAGCATCTCTTAAGTCGCTATCCCGACCTTGCTGTGGGCGTTGTTGAGAGCTACAAGACGGTGCACATAGCCTCAATCATCTTGCCTCAGTTGGTGTGGTGTGCTACGGACTCCTTGTCGGGGCTTACCGCCGAGAGGCTTAGCTCGCTACGTGGTCGGCGTGTGGTGCTCTTTCCCGACGAGGGGCGAGGCTATGAGGAGTGGAGCTCAAAAATATCGAAAATAGCTCACGACGTAGGCTTCGACTACCGCATATCGAGCTTCGTGGAGGGCGGCATGTATGGCGGGGGAGCCGACATCGGAGATATTGTAAACGTGGAGGAGTATTGTCCGTTTTAGGAGTGAGGTGAAAAGTAAGGTATTTGCGACGCTTTGTTTAATGAGGAATTAGGAATGAGTAATTAGTAACACTCTTTCGTTGCTACTTACCATCATTACTCACTGACAATGTCATTCTGAGCGTAGCGAAGAATCTCTCGGTGAGCGCTAACTGCGAGATGTTTCGCTTTGCTCAACATGACATACTGAGTATCAATAATGTCATTGTATATGTCATTCTG
>JAFODV010000013.1 GCA_017380515.1 Alistipes sp. | reverse complement strand
TCCATAGAGAATACACCGTCAGTAACGATGATGCGGAAGCGCTGTGCCTGAGCCTGCTTCAAGCACTCCTCCAACTCTGCCATGTCGGCATTAGCATAGCGGTAGCGCTGAGCCTTGCAAAGACGTACACCGTCGATGATAGATGCGTGGTTCAAAGCGTCTGAGATGATAGCGTCCTCGGCAGTGAACAAAGGCTCGAAAACACCACCATTAGCGTCGAAACAAGCAGCGTAGAGGATAGTATCCTCAGTGCCAAAGTAGTCGGCGATAGCCTTCTCAAGCTGCTTGTGAATGTCCTGGCAGCCGCAGATGAAACGTACTGATGACATACCGAAGCCACGCTCGTCCAAAGCCTTCTTCGCCGCATCAATGAGGCGTGGGTTGTCAGAAAGACCAAGGTAGTTGTTAGCGCAGAAGTTCAACACTGGGCGGTTAGCCACGTCGATCTCGGCACGCTGTGGTGACTCGATGATACGCTCTGTCTTGTACAAGCCGGCAGCCTTAATCTCGGCTAGCTCGTTCTGCAAATGCTGCTGAAATTTTCCGTACATTGTCGTAAAAGTATTAGAAAGTTAATGAATAATTGTCCTGCTGAAGAGTAGCCTATGGCTACAATCAATCACAAAGATATAAAAACTATCGTTATGTTGTTATGCTTTTTCAAATTATTTTTTTAGGCGTGGGATAAAAAATAGCAACTCCCCAAGTTGTGCGACTTGGGGAGTTGGCATAAGGTAATGAGTGTATGTTACTCTGTAGGAATATCTTTGTTTACATTCTTTGAGCCTACAAGGGCGTAGAAGAGCAAGAAAGCAAGGCCGGCAACAATCACCCAGTAGCTTGTGAGGTAGCTACCTGAGAGGTCGACAACAAAGTTCTGCACGAGAGGCAGAATACCACCGCCACATACCATTGCCATGAAGATGCCCGAAGCCTTCTCGGTGTACTTGCCCAAGCCCTCGACTGCGAGGTTGAAGATGCCACCCCACATTACTGATGTGCACAAGCCGCACAATACCAACAGGGCCGCATTCACTGGCACATTAGCCAAGCCGAAGCCCTCAGTACCCTTGAATACAGGCATGTTGATGGTGTTGTCTGGATTAAGGAACATTGCGCCCAATACAAGGCCAAGGCCGAGAACTGATACTGCTGTGAGCATGCTCTTTGCCGATAGCTTGGCACCAAGAGCTGCGCCAAGGAGACGGCCTACGAACATGAGCAACCAGTAGGTAGCAGCCACTGTTGAGGCGATGCCCTCGGCACCTGTCTCAACGCTAAGACCACCATTCTGCAACCACTTCTGCAAAACGTTAGGAATACCAACCTCGACACCTACGTAGATGAAGATGGCGATAGCGCCCAACATAAAGTGGCGGAACGACATAGGGCTATACTTATCCTTTGCCTCGTTCTTAAGCTGCTGTGGGGCATTCTCAGGAATTGCAGTAAAGAGGATTACGACGAAGGCTACGGCGAAGATTGCCAAGGCGATAAACATCAATGGGAACACCTGCTCAATCTTAGCTTCGAGGATATTTGGCACGAATACTCCTGAGAGGAAGATTACTGCAGTACCCATCAACGAGTTGAACGAACCACCCACCTGGAGGAGCTGATTGCCACGGTTGCCACCACCAGCGAGCTTGTTGAGCATAGGGTTAACAACGATGTTAAGCATACACATTGAGAAACCTGCGATGAAGGCACCCAACAAATATACGCCAAAGGCGAGGTTGCCATTGAGAAGGCCTGCGATTGTCTGCACGCCAACGCCAATAAAACCTACAGATACGGCAGCCAAAGCGGTGAATTTGTAGCCGCGCTTCTGAAGGAGATGGCCTGCGGGAATACCCATACAAGCATAAGCGATAAAGTTGGCAAACACGCCAAGAGTACCCATCCAGTTAGCCACGCTAAACTGATTCTTAAGCACATCACCCATTGGCGATGCGAGGTTGGTTACAAACGAGATCATTCCGAACAAAAGAATCATCACGATGATAGCCAAAAAGTTACTTTTCTTTTGTGTGCTCATTTTTTATTAATTATTTAATGTTAATTGCTGATTTTAGGCCTTCTATCTGTCGCGCTCGGCAATGTAGGCGCATAGCTCCATGAGCGATGCACGATAGGGTGAGTCAGGATATTTTGCAAGCAGGTGCAAGGCGCGCTGAAGATAGGCCTGCATGGTCTGGGCGGCAAGTGCCTTACCATCGCCCTCATCGACAATCTGCTGGAGTGCATCTACTGCGCTCTCATCCTTGTCACAGCGCTTTATAAGTTCCAAAATCTCTTTGCGCTCCTCCTCCGTTTTGCGCTCCATGACCTCAATAAGTGGTAGCGTAATCTTATGTTCGCGTAGGTCGTTGTTGGCGGGCTTTCCTGTGTTGTTGTGACGGTTGTAGTCGAGGATATCGTCCTGAATCTGAAAGGCTATGCCTATGGCCTCGCCAAACTTACGCATGCGGTCGACATCTTCACGTGAAGCACCCACAGATAAGGCGCCAAGCGCAGCGCTAACACCAAGTAAACTCGCCGTCTTCTGATATATTATGGCGAAATAGTCGTCACGTGTAGTGTCTAAAAGACGGGCATGCTGGTTCTGTAACACTTCGCCTTCGCAGAGTGTTCCCATGGCTGTGCCGATGTATGCCACAATGTCGTATTGAGCTGATGCCATGCCCAACGATATGGTGCGAGCAAGGATGTAGTCGCCGAGGATTACAGCCATGTTGCTCTGCCACTTAGCGTTTACCGAGGGGCGGCCACGACGCTCATCGGCAGAGTCGAGCACGTCATCGTGGATGAGCGATGCTGTGTGAATCATCTCAACGAGCATTGCTGCAAGATATGTGCGTTTCGATGAGTGACGCTCCTTGCTAGCCTCCTCAGCTGTTATTGCATCTTTGGCGTTGAGCATCGATGCTGTAAGCATAGTGAGTATAGGACGTACGCCCTTGCCTCGTGAGGTGAGAGCATGCGTGAGCATCTCGTTCATGAGTTCACCTTCGGCGGTGACATTGTCTGTGACAAAACTCTCGAAGGCTTCGAGGTCTGCTTTGATGGGTAAGCGTATAGCGTCTATTGTTGCCATATATAAAATTTAATTAGGCAAAGATAACGAAATTTTGCAAATGATTGGTATATGTGTCAAAATATTCGTTTTTGTGTGGGATAATTCAAGAAATATTTGTACATTTGTACTAAACAAAAGTATAACTAATAACGAAAACACTACTATTATGAAAAATTTATTCCTTTTGGCAGTTGCACTTATTATGTCGTGCACAATCGCATTTGCGCAGAGCAACACACCTTTTGCTAAGGGTAAGTATTTTGGCAAGAAGATGATCGAATATGCTCTTAGTGAAAATGAGGAGGCGATAGAAAAATTGGGTAATGAAGTAGAGAAGTATTATGATGAGAACATCGACACTTTAGAGGACATTGAGAGCTTCTTCAATGGTTTTGAGCAGGGAATCTATGCTGGATGCGAGGAGGCTGGCTTGGGCAAGGATGTTGCAGCTGAGATTGTTGAGGCCTTTGCCGCATCAATACTCGAGGAGCTGGGAGTATAGCTCGTGCTGAAGACAATACGCTTAAAAGAGGTACACGTGTACCTCTTTTTTTGTTATTAGCCATATTGCTTGCCTTTAAACTTGTGTGATGCTCACCATACTTTTAGTCCTCCATCTTTCACTTTTCACTTTTTTTTCGTACCTTTGGCCGATTAATATTATATGTAATATGAGAGAGTGGGTTAAACGTATTCTGCCATGGGGTGTGGGTGTAGCAATCTTCGTGGTTGTGAGCCTTGTGTTTTATGCGCCACAGTTCGATGGCAAAAGGCTGAGTCAGGGCGATATAGCTCAGTATGCGGGAATGTCGCACGACATTAAGATGCACCGTGAGGCTACAGGCGAAGACCCTCAGTGGACAGGCAATATGTTCTCGGGAATGCCTGCCTACCTTATCGACGTGGAGTACCCAACGCAGGATGTTAAGCAGACGGTGGGCAGCGTGGTTAAGATTGTGGATAACCCGATGAACATGACGCTCTTTGCCATGGTGCTCATGATGGTGGCTGTGGTGCTTATGGGAGTAAACCCATGGATAGGCATCATCGCAGGATTGGCCTACGGACTATCTACCTACTTCTTCCTGATAATCGACGCAGGACACATCACCAAGATGTGGGCGCTGGTATATGCGCCGCCTCTTGTTGCCTCGGTGTGGTATGCACTACGTAAAAATGCATGGACGGGAGCGGCGCTTGCAGCATTGTTCGGCTCGTTGGAGCTGGGTGCTAACCACCCACAGATAACCTACTACTTCCTCATCGTATGTCTATTCTTGTATCTCAGTGAGCTATGGTTTGCCTTCAAGGATAAGGCACTCAGAAAGTTCGGCCGTACAACAGCACTTCTGGGTGTTGCGGCACTCTTGGCCGTTGGCTCTAACTTCTCGCCACTATGGTATACGCTGAAACATCAGAAATATACCACACGTGGTCAAAACGAGGCGGTGTCAGCAGAAGATGCTCGCAAGGCAAAGATAGACTACAACACAGCTTGGAGCTATGGTAAGCTTGAGAGCTTCAATATGTTAGTGCCTAACTATATGGGTGCATGGTCGGGCGACTACAACGACGAGGTAGTGGCCTTGTTGCAGAGTCGTGGTGTGCAGGAGGCTATGCTTGATAAGGCTCTCGGTGAGGTTGCCACAATCTACGGCGAGCAGTATCCAGGTGTCACACCTCGTGACATTGAGGATGCCATTATGGGTGGCGACGAGGCAGCCTTGGAGTTGGTATATGCCGTTGCCGACAAGCACACGTCGGAGGCAGCACGCTATGCGTCGAACTATTGGGGCGACCAGCCATTCACGGCGGGCCCTACCTACCTCGGTGCGGCAGCCATACTTCTCGCCATTGTGGGCATGATGCTTGCCTCATCGCGCGAACGCTGGTGGATTGTGGGTGCAATGGTGGTTATGCTCATCATGGCATGGGGACGCAACAGCATGATGCTCTACGAGGTCATGTACGACATATTGCCTGGATATAGCAACTTCAGAACAGTGTCTATGGCGCTTGTTGTTGTGCAGTGGGCAGTGCCCCTCATGGCGGTGGTTGCGTTGTGTAAGCTATGGAAGTCGGAGCTTGGCTTTAAGCAGATAGCTAAATATGTGGGAGTGGCCCTCGGTGGAGTAGTTGTTGTTATGGTAATCATGGCGTTGCTTGCCGACTATGGCCTTTCGGACATCTATCAGCGTCTTGGCAACGAGTGGTGGGTGGAGCAGTTGCGTGAGGCTGCGGAGAGTGCTCGTCGTGATGCTATGATGGCAGACATATGGCGTACGCTTGGTTATGTGGTGGTTGCGGCAGTCGGTCTTGTGGCGTTTGCATGGATTAAGTCAAATAAGCAGCTTAAATACAGAACCTATGCCATGTATGGCGCTATGGCCCTCATTGGCTTGGTTGTAACGCTCGACCTTGTAGGTGTTGGTAAGCGATATCTTGGTGAGGATAAGTGGCAACGTCACAACCCTACGGAGATTAAGCCCTCGGCGGCTAACCTTAAGATTGCTGAGGATAAGGACTTGGGTTATCGTATATTCGACATAGATCACTATGGCTCGGCAGTGGCCTCATACTTCCACCGCTCGGTAGATGGCTATCATGGTGCAAAGTTGGGTCGTTATCAAGATGTCATGGAGCGCTACATATCGCAGCAGAGTGCGCCAGTGTTAGCTATGCTAAACACTCGATATATAATAGCTAATAATGAGGCAAAGAGCCTTGCTGAGAGCTTTGGCTGTGAGCCTCTTGGTGCTGCATGGTTTGTTGAGGGTGTGAGTGTGCAGCAAACGCCAAAGAGTGAGCTCGAGGCATTAGAGTATGTCGATCTCGGCAAAACGGCAGTTGTTAATGAGCAGGCTGCAAAGTTTGATAGCAAGTATGACGCCTCGGGACGTATAGAGCTTACCGAATATGCGCCTAACTATCTAAAATATGAGTACGAAGCACCTGCCAAGGCCTTGGTGGTATTTTCCGAGATATACTTTCCTGATGGCTGGACAGCATATGTTGATGGTGAGCCTATGCCATATTTCGCTGCTGACTACATACTACGTGCAATGGAACTGCCAGCAGGCAAGCATGTTGTAGAGTGGAAGTTTAGAGCTCCAGGCTGGGCGGTGTCAACAACCATCACTGCAATATGTTCGTGGATAATCCTTTTGGGCGTGTTGCTAGTGGTGGCATTACCCCTAATTCGAAAGTATAAAAAGTGTGGCAATGAGTGCAAGTAGCAATAAGAGGATTAGACGCAAGGTGCGTAGATCCTACATCATTTCTACGGTGAGCATAGCCCTGGTACTCTTTATATTGGGTGCTGTGAGCTATGTCACGCTGTCGGCGATAAATGCAGCTGAGAGTCTTCGTGAAAAGGTGGTGGTGTCGGTGGAGATCTCCGATGACCTCGACAAGGCAGCAAAGCGTGAGATTCTTAAGCAGATAAAAGATCGTGAGGAGGTGGCCTCTGTCGACTATCTTAGCAAGGACGAAAAACTCTCTGACGAGGAGTTCCGTCGTCAGTTTGAGCTCGATATCTACGAAATATTGGAGTACAATCCGTTGCGTGATAGCTTTGAGCTGACACTAAACAAGGAGTCGGTGTCGGAGCAGGCGGTGCGAGAGGTGGCTGGATATCTCAGTGGCATTGAGGGAGTGGAGTATGTGTCGGTGCCTCCTGTTGAGGTGGTTGACAATATGCACAACTCTCTTTCAACAATTATCATAGCCTTACTCGTTTTTCTTGGTGTGCTACTCATCATAACATTGCTACTTTTGCTAAACACCATACGCTTGGCTATCTACTCAAAGCGCTACTTGATTAATACCATGAAGCTTGTGGGTGCAACAAAATGGTATATCATGCGTCCATTCCTTGGTAGCGCATTTTGGCAGGGTGTATTGTCGGGAGTGCTTGCGGGAGGCATGGTTGTTGGCTTGGTATATTGCGCACAGCGCATCATGCCTCAAGGTGTGGTGCTCCTCGATAGGGTAGTTGTTGTGGCCATCGTAGGTGGCTTGGTGGTGCTGGGCATCGTAATCACTGTAGTGTTTAGCGCCATTGCCGTCAATAAGTTTGTGAATATGAAGACTAACAAAATTCATTTGTACTAATATGAGTGAGAAGATTAAGCAGTCAGAGAAGGGGGTTGTCAATGAGCAGCCTATGCCGCTGACCAAGAAGAACTATGTCATGATGCTGGTGGGTGCGCTTATTATCGTCCTCGGTTTTGTGCTTATGGCTGGTGGTGGCGAACATACCGCCACAGAGTTCGACGAGTCGATATTCTCGTTTCGACGTATCACGCTTGCCCCAATAGTGGTGATTGCAGGCTTCGTGTTCGAGGTATATGCCATCATGAAGCGCTTTGATAATAAGTCAAAAACCGAGTAACCTATGGATATCTTAGAGTCGATAATTTTGGGCGCTGTGCAGGGCCTCACCGAGTTCTTGCCAGTGTCGAGCAGTGGCCACCTGCAGTTAGCCAAAGAGCTTTTGGGTGTCAACATCGACGAAAACCTTACGTTTGATGTTGCGTTGCATGCTGCCACGGTACTTAGTACAATAGTTGTGTTGTGGCACGAGATATGGTGGCTCGTTAAGGGTATCTTCACTCGTGGCATGAACGATGAGAAGCGTTATTTCCTGAAGCTCGTTATATCAATGATACCTATTGGTATTGTAGGCTTTATGCTCAAAGATCATATTAATGCCATGTTGGGCTCAAGCTACATAATGATAATAGTGGGCGCTATGCTCTTGCTCACTGCGGCGCTGTTGTCGTTTGCCTACTACGCTCGACCACGCCAGAAGAGCACCATCTCGTATCGCGACTCCTTTATCATTGGTCTGTCGCAGGCGGTAGCCTCGATGCCTGGTCTGTCGCGCTCGGGCACAACCATTGCTACGGGATTGTTGCTTGGTAATGAGAAGGCGGCAGTGGCAACATTCTCATTCTTGATGGTGCTTGCCCCAATCCTCGGCGAGTCACTCCTCGAGGTGATGGATGGTGGCATGGCAATCGAGGGCATCTCTACAAGTGCGCTTGTTGCTGGCTTTGTGTCGGCATTTGTGGTGGGATGCTTGGCATGTAAGTATATGATAAATATCGTTAAACGTGGCAAGCTTATTTGGTTTGCCATCTACTGTGCCGTTGTGGGCATAGTGGCTATAACCTCATACTTTATATAATATATATGGAGGAATTCTCATTGCGTGATGTCGACTTTCCTGAAGGATATGTCGCAGTCATAGATAAACCATATGAGTGGACATCGGCTGATGTGGTGCGTAAGATAAAGTTTCAGCTCAGAAAGTGTGGACATCCGAAGATCAAGATTGGCCATGCCGGAACTCTCGACCCGCTTGCTACTGGCATCTTGCTGGTGTGTATAGGTCGTGCTACAAAGCAGGTGGAAAAGCTTCAGGCTGAGCAGAAGGAGTATGTTGCTGAGTTGCAGCTGGGTGCTACAACCCCAAGTGGTGACATGGAGCATGAGATAGATCAAACCTACCCTACGGAGCATATCACACGCGAGAAGGTTGAGGAGGTACTCAAGGCGTTGTGTGGCGAGCGTGAGCAGTTGCCACCTTTGTATTCGGCAAAGAAGGTGCAGGGTGTCAGAGCCTACGAATTTGCACGTGCTGGCGAAGATGTTGAGCTTAAGAAGGCGCTCATCAACATCTATGATATGGAGCTTCTGGAGTATGATCTACCTCGCATAAAGATTCGTGTTGAGTGTTCTAAGGGTACCTACATTCGCTCGTTGGCATTTGAGATTGGCGAGAAGCTCGAGAGTGGTGCTTATCTTAGCTCGTTGCGCCGTACTCGTAGCGGCGGTTTTGTTGTGGAGAAGGCTCATACACTCGACTTATTTATGGAAAAGTTGCGTGAGTGTGAAACAAAATAACAACTTTTGCGTATAATATTTGATTGTTACACGCTTTTTTAGAGAAAAATAATGAAGTTATCACAGTATGGCTACGAGTTTTCGATGGATATGATTGCTAAATATCCAACGACAAACCGTGATGATGCACGTCTGATGGTGGTGCACCGTTCAACAGGTGAGATTGAGCACCGCACATTTAAGGATATTATAGAGTACTTCGACGAGAAGGATATGTTCGTGTTCAACGACACCAAGGTATTCCCTGCACGTTTGCAAGGTTGCAAGGAGAAGACAGGTGCTGACATTGAGATATTCTTGCTCCGTGAGCTAAATAGCGAGCTCCGACTATGGGATGTGTTGGTCGACCCAGCACGTAAAATACGTATCGGCAACAAGCTCTACTTTGGTAATGACGACCTGATGGGTGCAGAGGTTATCGACAACACCACATCGCGTGGACGTACTCTCCGCTTCTTGTTCGATGGCTCGTACGAGGAGTTTAAGGAGGCGTTGTATGCTATGGGTGAGACACCACTACCTCGCTGGGTACGCGAGAAGGTTGAGCCAGAGGATGAGGAGTGGTATCAGACAATATATGCTAAGCATGAGGGTGCTGTGGCTGCGCCAACTGCGGGTCTTCACTTCTCGAAGCACCTGCTTAAGCGCATGGAGATCAAGGGTATCGACAGCGCATTCCTAACGCTTCATGTGGGCCTTGGCAACTTCCGTACCGTAGATGTTGAGGATTTGTCGAAGCACAAGATGGACTCAGAGCAGTTCTTCATCACGCCAGAGTGTTCGGAGCAGATTAATGCTGCTAAGCGTAATGGCCGTAAGGTGGTGGCTATCGGTACAACAGTTATGCGTGCTATGGAGACAGCAGTGTCGGTGGGCGGTATGATTAAGCCTATGGAGGGTTGGACCAATAAGTTTATATTCCACCCTTATCAGTTTACCTCGGCCGATGCTATGGTGTCGAACTTCCACCTACCATACTCAACACAGCTTATGATGGTGGCTGCCTTTGGTGGCTACAACCTTGTGATGGATGCTTATCAGATTGCTCGTAATGAGGGCTACCGATTCGGTACTTATGGCGATGCAATGTTGATTTTGTAAGAATAAAATAGTAAATTTGCCTACTTAAAGCAAGTACATTATGGCAACAAACAAAATTCTGTACGTTTGTCAGGAGATCTCTCCATATTTGCCTGAGAATGAGCTGTCGAAGCTAAGTATCGAGATGGCTCGTCAAATGCAGGAGCGTGGTGCTGAGGTACGCACGTTTATGCCTCGATATGGTTGTATCAACGAGCGCCGAAATCAGCTTCATGAGGTTATCCGCCTATCGGGTATGAACCTTATTATCAACGATAACGACCACCAGTTAATCATCAAGGTGGCGTCGATACCTTCGGCACGTTTGCAGATCTATTTTATCGACAACGACGACTATTTTGCACGCCGTGCTGTGTTGCACGACGAGGCAGGTGTGCCTTTTGAGGACAACGACGATCGTGCAATATTCTTTGCTCGAGGCATGCTCGAGACTGTTAAGAAGTTGCGCTGGACACCAACAATCGTGCACTGTCATGGCTGGTTCTCGGCCATTGCGCCAATGTATCTGAAGAAGGTGTTTTACGACGACCCATTGTTCCGCGACGTGAAGATTGTGTTGTCGCTTGCCGACGATAAGTTTGAGGGTATGCTTGCCGAGGACTTCAAGCAGAAGCTCGAGGAGGAGGGTATCATGGATAGCTCAATGGCGATTTTGAGCGAGCCAACGTACGAAAATCTCTATCGCTACGTTATAGAGTATGCTGATGGCATCATCGTGAACTCGCCAAATGCCAGCAAGGAGTTGGTGGAGTATGCTCGTCAGGCGGGTAAAAAGATTCTCGAATACTCTGATGCTGATCCAAAGGAGGTATTCGACAATTACAAGAGATTCTATGATGAGTTGTAGAAAACTGATAATTAGAGCTTTGATGCTCTTTATAGTGGCGTTCATGGTTGTGGGCTGCACTACTGAGGTCGACTATGGCCTCGGTGCAGAGTATGTGCCTACCAACCAAAATATGGAGCTTCGTCGTCGTGTCTATCGTGATGGCATGATGACTGAGAGTGGCCAAAGTGTGGAGGTGTCTATGGCTAAGACCTATCTCTACCAGAACGACTCTATCAAGAGTTCAAACCTCGATTACGTATATTTCGGTCAGGAGCAGAGTGCTGAGTTTGGTTCTCGCAAGGCGGGATTCATGACCCAGGTGCTCTTTGGCTCAAAGCTCGACGAGGATTATGGCTGGGGCTACCGTCCAATCTTCGACTCTATGACATTGGCGCTATACGTTACTGACTATCATGGTGATACGACAAAGTGCCGTAGATATGGTGTCTATGAGATTACGTCAAATGACTACCTCAGACTATCAGAGGTTAAGGATAGCGTATTTTATGCCAACTTCGACCCCACCAACTATCGTAGTGCCGAACCAATATTCGAGTTCACATATCCGAACCAGGCTGAGGGCGTCTACGTGGGCGACAAGGAGCAGCCTCTCTATTCGCACATTAAACTTGACGAGACTCGCAACACCATGGAGTATGTTCGTCGCCTAATGTTCACCACTGAACTTGACGACGAGGGCTATGCTCGTGACACAGCTCACATCTACGAGCAAGGCAACGAGGAGAAGTTTGTGGAGCAGATTAGAGGTGTATATATTGCCCCTATTGGCGAGCTTGAGAGTGGCGATGAGGGTGCTATGTTTGCTACTGATGTCGAAAATTCGGCGTTGGTGCTCTATGCTCGTAACCGCTACATGGAGGATCCTCAGATTATCAAGGATACCGTGATAATGTCGTACAACTTCTTTATTAGCCCTGTTGACTACAATGTCAAGGCTGGTAATGTGTCGATAACAAGCATCGAGCATAAGTTTGTAGATGATATTGAGTCTCGTCCTGAGGTGAGCTTTGGTAAGGTTGACGGCATGGCAGGTGTTGTAACTGAGGTTGAGTTTACCGATGAGTTCTTGCAGTCGTTAGCCGATATCGCTAATGGTAGCAAGAGTGCTAAGGTATCGGTTAACCAGGCCCACTTAAACATCTATCTTGAGGGCTCTAACTATGATTACAACCTATTGGATCCATTTGCGTTGACTCCTATTCTTGATGCGTCGATGACCCGTATGGGTATGTATGCACGCTACGGAGGCTACGAAGATGAGTATGAGAAAGATATTATCGCTATTGCCGATTACCTCTATACTCAGGAGTCGAGCAGTAGCTCTGTGCCCTATGATGGCTATCTGAACCGTTCGTTGGGATGCTATCGAATGGATATCTCGAGCTTCATGCAGTCGTTGATTGCCGCTGCAATGTCGACAACCGACGAGAATGGCAAGGTCGACATATCAAAGTTCGAGACTGATGAGGATCTGCGTAGAAGCCGACGTATCTTCGTAGGCCCTGCGGCTGATGCCATGTTTGGGTTTAATCGTCAGATGATTGTGGGTGGCGATGCCTCGTCGGCAGATGCAACACTTCCGACGATAACACTTGAGCTGGTCTACACGATTGTAGATTAGTAAGTTACGAGAAATATAGATGTATAGCGAACCTAAGTTTTTTGAATACTTAGGTTTTGCTGTTAAAGAATAAATTTTGCGATGCAAGAAAATTTGGTTATTGTAGAGTCTCCAGCTAAGGCTAAAACCATTGAAAAGTTCTTGGGTAAGGACTTTATGGTGAAGTCGAGCTTTGGTCATATTCGTGACCTGGCAAAGAAGGGACTCGGTATTGAGCTTGAGAATAACTTCGAACCACTATATGAGATTCCAACCGACAAACGAAAGGTTGTTGAAGAGCTATCACGTTTGGCACGTGCTGCAAAGACCGTGTGGTTGGCATCCGATGAAGACCGCGAGGGAGAGGCTATTGCATGGCACCTTGCGAAGGTCTTAGACCTACCTATTGAGAATACCAAGCGTATTGTGTTTCACGAGATTACACAGCGTGCTATTCTCAACGCTATAGAGAATCCTCGTACTATCGACATGAACCTGGTGAATGCTCAGCAGGCACGTCGTGTGTTGGATCGTTTGGTGGGCTTCGAGCTATCGCCTGTTCTGTGGAAGAAGGTGCGTCCAGCGCTATCGGCTGGCCGTGTGCAGAGTGTTGCCGTGCGCCTTATTGTTGAGCGCGAGCGCGAGATTATCGCCTTCCGTCCTACGGCAAGCTATCGTGTGGTAGCGCAGTTCTATGCTGCTGGCGATGCTCAGCAAACATTGTTCAAGGCTACGCTGTCTACATCTTTTGATAAGCGAGAGGATGCTTATGCATTCCTTGAGCAGTGTGTAGGTGAGAAGTTTACTGTGGCAAAATGTGAGGAGAAGCCTGTGCAGCGCTATGCAGCACCTCCATTTACCACATCTACACTCCAGCAGGAGGCAGGCCGTAAGCTCGGCATGAGCGTGGCGCAGACGATGAGCGTGGCGCAGCGTCTCTATGAGCAGGGTCTTATCACATATATGCGTACCGACTCGGTTAACCTCTCGCAGATGGCCATCACGCAGTGCAAAAATGAGATTACCCGACTCTTCGGTGCCAAGTACTCATATCCCCACAACTTTAAGACCAAGGCGAAGGGTGCTCAGGAGGCTCACGAGGCTAT
This sequence comes from Alistipes sp., assembly GCA_017380515.1. Classification (GTDB taxonomy): domain Bacteria; phylum Bacteroidota; class Bacteroidia; order Bacteroidales; family Rikenellaceae; genus Alistipes. Next base: position 37,724 of record JAFODV010000013.1, on the reverse strand, counting down.
TCGTCCTTCGTATATTGAGCGTCACGAGATTGAGGGAACAGCGGCTGAGAAGAAGTTGTATGAGCTTATCTGGAAGCGCACTGTAGCATCGCAGATGGTGCCAGCAGAGCTCGACCGCACACAGATTGTCATTGACCTTAGCCGTCGCTCTGAGCAGTTCGTGGCAACGGGTGAGGTTGTACGTTTCGATGGTTTCATGCGCCTATACTCTGAGTCTGTTGACGAAGATCAGCAGCAGGAGGGCGAGGGTGGCATCTTACCAAAGATGGAGATTGGCAGCGAGGTGATGTCAACAACAATCACTGCATCGGAGCGCTATACGCAAGCCCCTTCACGCTATAACGAGGCAGCACTCGTTAAGCGCCTTGAGGAGCTTGGCATTGGCCGTCCATCAACCTATGCGCCAACAATTACCACGATTATCAACCGTGGATATGTCGAGAAGCAGAATCGCGATGGTCAGAAGCGCCAGGTGGAGCATATGACCCTCTCGAATGGTAAGATAACAACGAAGATAGCAACCGAGAGCTATGGCAAGGAGAAGAGCCGCTTGGCACCTACCGACATAGGTATGGTTGTTAACGACTACCTTGAGTCGCAGTTCGCAACAATCATGGACTACCACTTCACCGCAAACGTCGAGAAGGAGTTTGACCGTGTGGCAGATGGCGACATAGCGTGGTACAACATGATTAGCGACTTCTACGACCCATTCCATAAACTTGTAGATGAGGCTGTTGGCACGCAGAGCGATCGCTCGCAGCAGGTGCGTGTGCTCGGCGTTGACCCTAAGACTGGTCAGATAGTGAAGGCTCGCATTGGCCGTTATGGCCCTATGGTTGAGCTTGAGGGTGAGCAGGGCGAGAAGGGTCAGTTTGCATCGCTCAAGAAGGGACAACTTATCGAGTCAATTACGTTGGAGGAGGCTCTCGAGTTGTTTGCACTACCTCGCAACCTTGGCGAGCTGGATGGCGAGCCACTGATGGTTGGTGTAGGTAAGTTTGGCCCATATGTGCGCCATGGTAAGGTGTTCGCCTCGCTTGCTAAGACCGATGATCCATACACCGTTAGCCGTGAGCGTGCAGAGGAGATACTGAAGCAAAATAGCGAGAAGCAGCGAGCTGCATCAGAGCCTATAAAGACCTTTGCGGAGGATGCCGAGATGGTTATTAAGAATGGTATCTATGGCCCATACATCTCGTTCCAGGGCAAGAACTATCGCCTGCCACGAGGCACTAAGGTGGAGACATTGTCGTATGTAGACTGCCAGAGAATCATAGCAAAAGCTAAAAAATAAACACAATTATTAATATTTATTCACCTTAAAACTAACTAATTATGAAGAAAATCTTCGCGTTGGCACTTGGTCTAATGTGTGTGACTGGTGCTATGGCACAGGAGGCAGCTTCTCCTGAGTTCACAGTAGTGAAGGAGAATGCTATCACAAGCATCAAGAATCAGAATCAGGCTGGTACTTGCTGGTGCTACTCATCATTGGCATTCATCGAGTCAGAGCTTTTGCGTATGGGTAAGGGCGAGTATGATTTCTCAGAGATGTTTATTGTTCACAACACCTACCTTGATCGTGCTGATAAGGCTGTTCGCACTCATGGCGACATCTCATTCTCACAGGGTGGCTCATTCTACGATGTAATCTATGGTATGGAGGCTTTCGGTCTTGTTCCAGAGGCAGAGATGCGTCCAGGTGTTATGTATGGCATGGAGCTCAGCAACCACAACGAGCTTTCAGCTGTTAGCAACGCTGTTGTAGCAGCTATCGCTGAGGGTAAGCACCGCAGCTTGCAGGTAGACGCTAATGGACAGCCATTGTGGAAGAAGACTATCGAGGCTATCCACGATGTATACCTTGGTGAGCGTCCTGAGAAGTTTACTTATAATGGCAAGGAGTACACTCCTAAGTCATTCTACGAGTCTTTGGGCTTGAATGCTGATGACTATGTATCGTTGACATCGTACACCCACCACCCATTCTACAAGCCTTTCGTTCTTGAGATTCAGGACAACTGGCGTTGGTCACAGTCGTACAACCTCCCTATTGATGAGCTTATGGAGGTGTTTGACAACGCTATCATGGAGGGTTACACAATTGCTTGGGGTAGCGACGTGAGCGAGAAGGGCTTTACTCGTCAGGGTATAGCTGTTCTTCCAGATGATATGAAGGGTGCTGACCTTCAGGGTTCAGATATGGCAAAGTGGCTTAACCTAACTGAGGAGGAGAAGAAGAACACTCCAAAGCCTACAACACAGAAGTGGTGCACTCAGGAGGAGCGTCAGATTGCTTACGACAACTGGGAGACTACTGATGATCATGGTATGCTTATCTACGGTATTGCTAAGGATCAGAACGGCACAGAGTACTACATGGTTAAGAACTCATGGGGCGAGGCTGGCACTTACAAGGGTATCTGGTATGCATCAAAGGCATTTGTTCGCTACAAGACTATGAATATTGTAGTTCACAAGAATGCTATTCCAAAGGAGATTCGCAAGAAACTTGGCTTGTAATTTCTTGTTAAAAGGGTCATCTATGGCCCATAACTAAAAGTAATACCCCTCGGGCTGTACGCTTAAGTACTATCCCGAGGGGTATTACTTTGGGTAATGATGCAAAAGTGCGCTTTGCATCATTACCACTTTCACTTTTTGCATCGAGAGCTACTCCCTCACGTAGTGAGGCATCTCCATTGGGATCTCTAACGAAAACTCAACAAGGCCAGCTACCTCGCCTGACTCGTACCATGGGGTTTGGTAGATGAGCTTGCGTATGCCTCGCTTCTCGATAGTATAGGCGTTGTTCTCGCCATTGTTAATTAGGCGGTTGATAATCTCGCGTGAGCGTGCCGAGTGGCATGGAAGCATCGACTTACCACGTACGTCGCCATTAACCTCTATTGAGCGCTTATTCTGGTAGAGAACTACACCATCAAGGTCGCAAACGGTGATTGCACAGGTTTTTAGGGTGTCGCTCCATGGCGAACGGATATCTTCAAAATTCATAATATATTTGGGTTTGTTAGTTTATTCTATATGCATTTTTTATGCCCTTAATACGGCGCAAAGAGTGTAGCAGCATATCTACAATATTAGCACCAGTAACCTCCACTGAGAGTTGTGCTGTGACTGAGCCGTCGCCCTTGGGTGTGAAGTTGATGCCTCGTACCGCAAGCTTAAGCTCCTTGCTCGCAACGTCCATAATGGTGGTGGCAAGACCTGGAATGTCGGCAGCCGAGATGCCCACAGTAACACGGAAAGCACCATCGGCACCATCTCTCCAGCGCGCCTCCATAACACGATAGGGGTAGCGTTCACGCATGCGACGAGCATTAGGACAATCGGTACGGTGTACGGTGATGCCAGCATTGATGGTTATGAAACCAAAGATGTCGTCACCCTTGATAGGGTTGCAACATTTACCCAGCTTATACTCGATATTGTTGATCTTCTCGTCGATAACAAGTGCATCGCCACTCTTTGGTGTCTCGCCGCCACGCTCCTCACGAAGACGTGCCTTACGCTCCTCGACCTCCTGGGCAGCCATGCGACGCTCCTCGTCAACCTTGCCCGAGAGCCAGCGTAGTAGGATATCCTTGATCTGTGATATCTCGATCTTTTGGTCAGCAATAGCCACATATAGCTCGTTGCCACGCTTAATCTTGAAGTGCTTGCAGAGATAGGCAACAGCCTCATCTATGCTAATGTCTAACTTCCAGTTTTTGAGCTTACGCTCCAACTCCTCACGGCCCAGGCGAGCATGCTTCTGGCGCTGCTCGCGCAAATAGGCACGTATGCGTGTGCGTGCCTTCTGCGTAATGCAGTAGTTGAGCCAGTCGGTCTTTGGCGTCTGATCTTTGCGTGTTAGCACCTCGCAGATATCGCCATTATGTAGTGGCTCCTTGATGGGCACTGCACGATTGCCAATCTTGCCGCCCACGCAGATGCCTCCCAATGAGGTGTGTATGTCGAAGGCGAAGTCGAGGACTGTGGCACCCTCTGGGAGCTTGCGTATGTCGCCTGATGGGGTGAACACAAATATCTCGCCCGATGACTTTGCCTCGAAGCGCTGTGCGATAGACTCGGATGTGGTGTCCTCGAGAAGCTCGCGTAGGCGGCCAAGCCACTCCTCAGCACCCATGCCTCCCTGCTTGACACCCTTGTAGCGCCAGTGTGCGGCGATACCACGCTCGGCAACCTCGTCCATACGCTCGGTGCGTATCTGCACCTCAACCCAGCGACCTCCGCCCCCAAGGACTGTGGCATGGAGCGACTCATAGCCATTGCTCTTAGGAATAGATATCCAGTCGCGCATACGCTCGGTATTTGGGGTGTATAGGCTTGTGACATGCGAATATACTGTCCAGCACTGCGCCTTCTCGCGCTCTGGTGGGCAGTCTATAATTATGCGAAGGGCGAAGATGTCGTAGACACCCTTGAAGTCGACCTTCTGCTTGCGCATCTTCTGAAATATGGAGTACACCGACTTTGTGCGACTTTTGATGTGATATTTTATGCCATCATCGTCTAAAAGCTTGCGTATAGGGCGCAGAAAGTCGTTAATAAATGCCATGCGCTCCTCCTCGCTCTCTTTAAGCTCCTCGACGATATGGTTGTACATATCTGTTTCAAGGTGCTTAAGCGAGAGATCCTCGAGTTCACTCTTGATGTTATACAAGCCGAGTTTGTGTGCTATCTGCGCATATAGATTTAGGCTCTCCCAGCTCTTCTTGCGGCGCTTACGCTCAGGGAACATGTCGAGCGAACGCATAACCTCAAGGCGGTCGGCAAGCTTGATGAGGATTACTCGTGGATCTTCCGAGTAGGAAACTATCATGTCGCGAAAATCAGAGGCCTGCTCCTTCGATGCCTTAAGCTTGATGTCAGAGATCTTGGCAAGAGCCATGGCAATGCCGAGGGTCTCCTCGCCATACTCCTGACGTATGTATGAAAGCAGATCATCGAGTGCTGGGCTATGCTCCTGAAATGCTATGCGCACAACATCATGAATGATAGCTGCTATTGTAGAGTTACGTCCAAGGCCTATCTCGTCGACAACAATATGGGCAACGGCCACACCATGATCGAGCATCGGTGCGGAGTTGTAGCGTGTGAGTCCTGTGAGCCGCTCGTCGGCAAAAAGCAGAGCGTGGTCAACCATCTGCTGCGTGCGCTCCGAGAAGTGTTTCTTGATAAGCTCTCGTAGCGAGTTATATCTCTCAAAAACAGTATTCATCTCTATCTTATAGCTCTACTTCTTGGGGTTTACGTACTATCACGAGGTCGTCCTCGCCAGGGGCATATAGGCGCTTCTCCCACTCCGTGAGATGTTGTGCAAAGTCGCTTCGCTCAACATCGAAGCCAGCCTCGCGTAGTCTTGCGTCGTAGTCACGGCCATATACTCGGCGATGGTCGTATTGACCAAAGAGTCGTGTGCGCTCCTTAGGATCGGTGATGGAGTCGTCTTCATAGGTGTGCTCACGCTCACGATCCTCCGGTACAAGCATTATGCCCCAGCCTCCAGGACGCATGATGCGATATAACTCACGCATAGCACGACGGTCATCTTCGACATGCTCAAGCAGGTGGTTGCAGATGATTACATCTACGGAGTTTGCTCCAAGCGGGATGTTCTGAACGTCGAAGTGTTGGTCGGCAAGTGGCGACTCAATGTCGGCAGTAATATAATCTTTGCTTGTGCCGTAGCTCGCACGAAAATAGTTCATAAGCGACTGCTCAGGAGCAATATGCAGCAAGCGTGGGTGGTTCTCGAAGAGCGATGTATGGCGCTCCATCCATAGCCATATCATGCGGTGACGTTCCAGTGATAAGCAGCTGGGACACAAAGCATTGCTACGACCTTTGACATAGCCATAAGGCATAAACTTGCGGTAGCGAGCTCCACATATAGGGCACTCACGACCACGACCCTTGTAGAATATTCCAACAAGGGGCACTGCCCATTTTGACATGCGCTGCAATGCTGGTCGGGGAATATGATTCAGCATCCAGCGAACGATAAACTTCATCATAGAGCTATTCGTTAATGAGTTTTTCGACCTCTTGTTCGGTTGTGGCGAGCATCTTGCGGCACTCGGTAATCAGCTTGGTAGCACGTGCCACAGAGCTTGTGAGCTCGTCAATAGACATCTCGCCAGAGCGTAGGCGTGCCATGATATCTTCAATCTCGGTCATCGCCTCGGTATATGTTATCTTCTTTGTAGCCATTATCTTATGAGTGTTCTATATGTTTGCTTATTATGTTGGCCGTAAGTTTACATTGGGCTGTCTCTATAATAACGTTTGAGCCAGGTTCGATATTTTGTATGTCGATGCTTCGGCCATTATTGTCGCGAAGTATGGCAAAGCCTCGTCGAAGGATGTTGTCAGGATTATTATTCTCAACAAGAGCCATGTACGATGCGAGACGCTGCTCCTCGCCACGAAGCTTGGTGCGTGTGAGTGTTGCTATGCTCTCCTCGATGTTGGTGAGGCGGTGTTGTAGTCCGTTGAGTATTACGGCAGATGAGCGCGCTATATCCGATGATCCTCGCTCGAGACGTAGTCGCTCGGCATTGATGCGACCTACGACCATGTCACGTAGCCTAAAGCTATAATCATCGAGTGTAGACCACTCTTCATCAGCCATCTCTGTGAGTAGTGTTGCCACGGCTGTGGGGGTCTTGCACGATGTGTGGGCTACAAGATCGACAACCGAGATATCCTTGTCGTGGCCGATGCCCGTAACAACTGGAAGTGGGAATTGTGCAACGTGCGAGGCTATACGATAGGAGTCGAATAGAGCGAGGTCGCTAACAGAGCCACCACCACGAATAATCACAACGATGTCGAACTCATCTTCACACTCAGCAATCTGCATCAGTGCATCAACAACGCTATCTTCGGCTAACTCGCCCTGCATAAGACTGCGAAAAAGCGTGGTGCTAAAGCGATAGGGTGAACGACGTAGCTCATTCATAAAATCTTGATAGCCAGCAGCCGTATCGCTCGACACAATGGCCACACGTAGGGTTGGGCGTGGAAGGTCTATCTCTCTATTCATATCCCACACGCCATCTCTCTGTAGCTGCTCGATGGTGGCACGGCGGCGACGCTCAACCTCACCGAGAGTGTAGGATGCGTCGATATCAATAATCTGAAGTGAAAAGCCGTACACCTCATGGTAGGTGACAACTACACGTAGCAGAACACCGATGCCTGATGTTAGCTCAGAACCCGTTGTTGCGCTAAATTTCTGGGATATGGTGGAGTAGGCCGAGCGCCATATTACGCCACGAGCCTCGGCACGTGGAGCACCATCGGTTGCACCCTTCTCAACAAGATTAAGGTAGCAGTGACCCGAACGATTGACCTTAAGTTCCGAAATCTCAGCACTCAGCCATATAGGATCACTAAAACGACTCTCAAGCGTAAGACGCACCATACGCTGAAGGTCGAGTAGGGTGAGATGCTCGTGTCGAGAAGTTTGTATGGTAATAGGTTCAACCATAGGTCGTTATAATATTATCACGCTGCGCTCTATGGGGAGCGTTTTGCCCTCTGGTAGCAGCAGATTCACAAGGTGTGTGCTCTCTACGGCCTTGCCATCTTTTGTGGCTGGATGCCATAGTGGCGACGAGTCAATGGCTCGCTGCACGCGTTTTAGAAACTGGCGTGAGGTGGACTGTAGCACCTTGCTGACAGTGGCACGTCCGTGGCTATCGACAGTTATGCGTAGAGACACTCGCTCGGCTGGCATGTCGTCGTGCCACTTGATGTTAGCTGCGAGATATGTGGTGAAGTTGTTGTACTCACCAGCAACGAACTCTGCCGGGGTGTCATACTTTAGCGTTACGAGTATCACGCCCTCCGATGCCTCGATGCCCCATTTAGCTATTGTCTCCTCAGTAGCGGGTAACACATCTATATTGGCGATGTTGGTTTGCTCAATATTCTCTATGCTATCGACAACAGTGCCATTGACAACATACAATGGCCCTCGAGCATTGAGTGTTGCTACGCTTAATAGCAGGAGTATGGAGAGAATCGTGTGGCGCATCGTTTAGGGGGCTAAATTAGTAAGTTGTGTTCGTTGTCTTGGGTATTTTGTAATTTGCGGCTCTTGCCTTAGAGCTTGAATTTGTATGATATGCCAAATATGTGTCGGTACTCGTTCTCCTGAACATATCCCTTTAAATCTCCTTTATTGCCCTTATAGTCAATGTTATAGCTGCGATCGTAGTCGAAATAGTAGTAGAAATCGAGACGATGGTTGCGTGTCATGCGTAGCTTAACACCTGCACCTGCACGATAGCGAGTTATGTAGTTGTCAACTGAGTAAGGATCTTTTTTGTAGTTGGCAACGACGGCTGGTGCGTTGAGCGTGTTGTGAAGCTCAAACAGCAGATATGGTGTCCACTTTGAGTGGCGAATGTTGTATTCGGCAGTAAGGCGTGAGCGAAGCACAAGCTCTGGATTCATCTTCTCGTAGCGGTTTACAGAGTCACAGCGGAAGGTTGTCTGCAACCTCTCACGCAGTGATAGTTCAACACGGCCAACCTTGACATTACCCTCAAGATTGAGGTTGGTGCGGTGGCGAGGACGCTCCCAGTGGCCAGGCTCATGAGTGTTTATGAGTAAATACTCGACGCCAAGATTAAAATATTTCGATGCGTCGTAGTTGAGGCCGACGCCCGTTTGAAAGCGATCAATGGTGCTAAAGTCGTTTTTGAGACGCATCTGTAGCGAGGCCTCGATAGATAGGTCGTCGACAAACTCCCACTCGAAGGCTCCCTCCACACGGCCACGAAAGTCGTTGGAGTTGACAACCTTTGGTGTGAACTCTTGAGCTGTGAGCGACGTGATGCACAGCATGGTTGCGATAATAAGTGATAGCTTTCTCATGGCAGTATTATTCGTTAAATGCATTTTTCTCGTTGATCTTAAGCGTTGGCTCAGTCATAGGCTCCTCATCCTGTGCGGGAGTATAGTGTACCTTGAGGTAGGCCACATCGCGCAAAAAGTCGACATTGCCCACGTCAACACGCTCGACCTTATGGCCCAGACGTGTTTCGAGGTCGGCGATAAGCTCTCTGCGACGCTCAGGACGTATGAGCTCGATGCGCTCGTAGCATACCAACTTTGTTGCCTTACGGCCTCGCATCACAAACATCTCGAGTACGGCTAATACTCCGATTATGAGTATATTGGCAAGCAGCTGCTCGGCATACGACACCATGAGGTTGCTGCCATTGATAACGGCCATAGCTATGGTGATAAAGAGGTAGGTCATCTCACGAATAGGCACCATCTCAGTGCGATAGCGTATGATGCCGAAGATCATAAACAGACCAAGACCGATGCTCACGTCGATGCCCACACTCTTCATGAAGAAGAGCAACAAAAAGACTGCCGTAGAGAAGAGCATGAAGGTGATTGCAAAGTCCTTGCGACGACTCTTGGGGTAGTAGAAACAACGGACTATGATGAACGACACAACGAGGTTAATCAAAAACTGCAGGCATAGCTGCAAAATTGATGTGGTGTCGCACAATGGAATGCCAAGCATGGTTGCCCCTGCTTCGCCATCAGATCCTATGAGTGCTGCTACGTCAGCATCGAAAATATCGGGGTTAATACCCTCGCCGTCAAAGTGTATCATACTATTTTTTTGTTAGTCGTTTATTTATCTGTTGAACTTTTTCCTTGAAGCGATTGCTCTTAATGTTGTCTACGGTGAGTGTTGTGCCGAGGCAATATTTGCTAACCTTGAGTGGCGCTATGTGCATGTCTCGAAGCATGAGTTTCATCTGCGAGGCAATGTTGCCATCTTGTTTAATCTCCACGATGGCCATGCCTTCAATTCTTCGGCAACAACCACTACGCATATCCTCATAGTCGAGGGAGAGGTCTATTGTAGAACGCTCGGTGAGTGATGGGTTGACAAGCGTGATGCGTGTGAAGCGTGTGGTAAGAGCTGGCGACAGCTCCTCGGCAGTGTATAACGAGTGCTCAGCAAGAAGGTTGCAGGCACTCTCGTTATCTGTAAACGAGCATAGCTGGCTTGCTGCAATCTCTGTGCGACGCTTCTTGGTGCGACCTCGGTTGTTTTTATTCTTTATCTCGAAGAACGTAGTGCCACTCTCAACGTAGGTGCGAGTGCGCAGTTTTTGGCGTGTGAGCTTACGGTTGTGGTGCAGGCAAAACATCTCGCGATTGGGAGTGTCGTAGTAGATGGTAAGATAGCGACAGGCGCGAACGTTGTCGATAATCTGCACGTAGTAGCCCTCTTGTGCAGCACGTCTTAATAGCTCGATAGTCTCATCCTCTGAGAGCACATACTTGGTGTCGATACGGTTCATGAGCTTAACAGAGCGCATCTCGTCGAGCTTGATGGTTGGCATCTGCTGCCACACATCAAGTTCGTTGAGAAGTTCGTATGTTAGGCTCTGTGTCATAGCGTGTTACTCGTAGCTATACTCAAACTGACGATATGAGTTGAGAATGCCATTCGCACCATAGTTTAGGCGACGGATGCACACTCCATTGCTGTCGTACTCAAATTTGCGAACCTTAGATGGCTTGTTACGCTCGTTGTAGACAATCTCCTTTTCGAGCTGTCCTTTGGCGTTGTAGAAATACTCCGATCGCCACGACATATGGCGGCCATAGTCGCCATACTCAATCTCCTCGATGAGCTGCCCTTTGGCATTGTAGACCTCTACATGGTCGACCCATTTGTTCTTGCCATCGGGAGTTGTCTTCCACTCCTTAACTGTCATCTTGCGCCCCTTGCTCTTGGCCATCTGGCCACGCTCGGGGTAGTCGGCGTAGACAGATATTGAGATAAACAAGGCTACGATTGTAAGAAGGAATTTGGTGTAGTTCATCTTTCTGAAATGTGAAAAACGACCTTATTCCGTTGAGGACAGGTCGTTTCTCAAAACTATTTTATTCGACTATTATAATTATCCTCAAACTCTACAACTCGCTCTCCTTCAATCGCTCAGCATTCTCGGCAACGATAAGCTGGTCGATGACATCCTGAATATCACCGTCCATGAAGGCAGAAAGATTGTAGATGGTGTAGTTGATACGGTGGTCGGTGATACGTCCCTGTGGATAGTTGTAGGTACGAATCTTTGCCGAGCGATCACCAGTAGATACCATTGTCTTACGCTTCGATGCAATCTCGTCGAGATACTTCGAATACTCAAGGTTGAAGACACGAGTACGCAACTCCTCGAAAGCCTTGTCAAAGTTCTTGAGCTGTGACTTCTGATCCTGGCACTGCACGACGATACCTGTTGGAATGTGGGTAAGACGAATGGCTGAATATGTAGTATTTACCGACTGACCACCAGGACCCGATGCACAGAAGATATCCTTGCGGATGTCGTTCATCGAGATCTCGATGTCGAACTCCTCAGCCTCTGGCAATACAGCAACTGATGCTGCTGAGGTGTGAACACGGCCCTGAGTCTCGGTCTGTGGCACTCGCTGTACGCGGTGTACGCCCGACTCATACTTCATTGTTCCGTATACGCTCTGGCCTGTAACCTTTAGCACAACCTCCTTGTAGCCGCCTGCAGCACCCTCTGATGATGAGGTGATCTCGTAACGCCAGCCTTTCGACTCGATGTACTTGGTGTACATACGCAACAAGTCGCCAGCAAAGATTGCTGCCTCGTCACCACCGGTACCACCACGAATCTCGACAATGGCATTCTTGTCGTCCTGAGGATCTTTTGGAATGAGCAATAGCTTGATGTCCTCCTCCATCTTGGCGATAGCTGGCTCAAGTGTAGCAACCTCCTCGCGTGCTATTTCGCGGAACTCCTCATCCTTCTCGTTTGCCAACACATCCTTAGCCTCGGCAAGGTTGGCGAGGGCTGTGCGAAAACGATCTGAGGTCTCAACGATAGGCTCAAGCTCCTTATATTCCTTTGTGAGCTGAACAAACTGCTTGACGTCAGCAATAATTTCAGGGTCGGTTAGCTTTTGGCCAATCTCCTCATACTTAAGCTTTAGACCGTCAAGGCGAATCAATATTGAATTATCTGCCATATGTTTGTGTAATTTATTCCTCTTTAATCTTAATATCGCACAAATATAACGATTTTTTTTCATTTTTAAGTATTCTACTTAATATTCGATGATGCGGAGTCATAAAAAGCGTGTGAATGTAACTATCTAAAAGTTAAATAGTTTGATTTGTTTACAAAAAATATGTAAAATTTTTTAACGCAAATCTCTTGACAAAGCTATTTTCGCGTATTATATTTGCACTGTCAAACGGCAACAAGAGGCGAAAATCTAAGAACGCCGTGTTAGTTGTTAACATTGCTATAATAATGTTGTTAACATTTATAATACGTTATTATATAAATATATAGCAATTTATATTGACAACTATTAACATCTTTCAACAGAGTAGTAAACAAGTTGTGATTGACTTGATTGGGATTGCTGAACAAACAGTAGTAGGGATAATTACCCTCTTTTCAAATCAGTTAAAATATTTAATATTATGAAGTTTCTGTCTATACCCCAAAATGGGGCGTCGTGGAGTGGTCCTCTCATCTACTCTTTTCATACTGAGAGTGACGAAAAGCAGGATGTCGATATTGTGATTATTGACGATGATGGCGTAATTGCTAGGAAGCGTCTGTATGGCGTTGTGCAGGGCGAAATTGACATTGCTCCAATACTGCGCTCGGTAAGCGACATGCGCATATTGCCAAGCGTTCAAACATCGGTTCGCAAGTCCTCATCGGCTCGCAAGGTTACGGTTCAGATTGTGGATACGGTGTCGGATCCCAGAGTGTTTTGTTGCTTCAACATAGAATTTGCTCGTTCGCAGATGTTGAGCTACATGCCTGTGCTATCCTCAATAGCTTATGGCGAGCAGATAATGTTTAGTCTATTTGCCCCAAAAGATGTTAACATTGATATTGAGGTGTGCGCTGGAGCGTCGTCAAGTTTGAAAACCATAACCTACAAAACAGACTCGTTGCCAATAGATGTATTTATAAATACAAGTGACTTTGGTAAAAATTGCGAACGTATAGACATAGCCATTAGCTCGCAAAGGGTTGTTTTTCACAGGCTATGCTATGTGATAGGTGGTACTACTACCTCGGGGCGACGCATTGTGTGGCGAAATCGTAGCGGTGGTGTTGAGAGCTATCTGTTTCCTCGATGTCTGCGCCTAATGCAAGAGGCTGAGGTAGATTGCCTGCAAGGCCTGGAGCGAAACTACTCGATACTTCGCGGGGCTAAGCAGCAATATAGGCTATGCTCGGCACACGAGGATGAAGCCACGATTAAGCAGCTTGCCGAGATTATGCTGTCGCCATATGTGTATGAAGTTTGTGATGGCCAACTTATTGATGTTGAGCTTTGTAGTCGAAGTGTTGAGTATGGCACACATGGTCAGCTACGTACTATTGCGCTTGATATATGTGGCGAGTGGAAAGGGGGTGAGAGATGATAGAGTGTAGGATTGATGGGGTGGTTGCCTTGTTGCGTAGTAGCTCGCTTGTTATGCCTACATACAATTCGTCGAAGCTACATTCGGTTCAGGCGTGGCGTCAAGGTCGGGAGGTTGTTGTTGAGGTGTTGTCGACGCCTGAGCTCGACAGGGTTCTGGGGTTTGCCTTTGACCTAAATCGTGGCGATAGCTTCAACGATAAGTATCATGTTGCCACACTTTTAGCCGATGGCTTAGAGCTCTTCAGTGGTGTGGTGGCGTTGCTCGCTGTTGAGCGAGATAGTGGTCATATATACTATCGTATGTCGATTCGTGCGGGAGGTGGCGAGTGGGCCGATTTGGCAGCTCGCACACAGCTTAAGGATAGTGGGTTAAGTGTCAACATGTCGTTAATCCCGAGTGGTATCGAGGCCTCATGGGAGGGTGATACACCAGTGCGATTCTTGCCCCTACGTCACGATAGCTATCCTAAGCCCAAACTCCCAAATGCATGGTTGTCACAACATGTGTTAACGCCTAACGACTATCACCCATTTATAAGTGTCAAGCATCTCATAAAGTCGATAGTCGAGCGCTCTGGCTATACGATTCGGAGCGAATGGCTCGAGAGCGACATTGTCAATAGGTTGATGATAAGTGGAGCATACAAACAGGTGAAAGTTGATGCTGCTGAACGAGATATGGGCTTTAAGGCATATCGCACACAAGAGCATACGGCGCAGGCAAACAACCTTGGTTATGTGTTTGCAACAGAGCCAAAACACTCCTCGTCGGTGGGTGCTATTGTAGATAGTGTGAGTGCCGAGGCTGTGGGTAGCGATGGGGCTACGTTTAGTGACGCCTACAACCATGGCGCCCTTAGGTTTGAGAACTACTCGCCTGAGTTTGTGCCAACACGTGACATAAATGTCGCTTTCGAGTATGCGATTAGATATATAACCGATTATCGTATCGAGTCGAGCAAGCGCCTAAGGGGCTTTGATCGCATACGACTGGGGCTTGGCTGCGATGTTAGCATTGTCATGGAGAACAACTTCCAGGATATGCGTTATGAGGTTGAGCCAAATATGGCCTATAAGCTATTTATATTTGACTATGATGAGGATGCCAGCTATCGCCTCGATGGCTTTGGGGATGTGCAAGGTGCAGTGTGTGATGTTGTTGCGCCATCAAGCTGTAAGAGTCAAACCTCTCTATTTATTAAGAGTAGGGGTAGTAGTGTGTATGTTAGATATGGTGGCGATTGGGCGCTCTATGCCGGGCATGTTGAGGCTACTGGACGTCGCGAGGTGGAGTTTACGTTGCGTACCCCATATCAGCATTTAGCCCAGGGCACAGAGCACGAATTCAACGATATTGCATTCTATGGCGCTGACCCAGGGCAGACTATAACATTGTGTAGTGGATGCAGCATAAGACCAATATTTGGTGGAGGACTGGGCTATGGCGAGCTGGTTAGCTTCGAGGATATAGCCAATCATGCAATATCGCAGCAGCAAATACTTGAGGCTCTGGTTCATATGTTTAATCTATGCATCTACTCGCACGAGCCGTCGAAGCTACTTATTATCGAGCCATACGACAATTTCTTTAGTTCAGATGTTGTTGATTGGCGTCAGCGACAGATAGGTGATTCATGGTCTATTATTGAGGGTGCGCCAACGGTGTTTGAGCATCTGCGATTGGAGTATATTGGTGGCGATGGGGTAGTTCTGCGCGATAATGAGTCGGGTGGTAGTGAACTTGGAGTGTGGGCCATGAGTCGTGAGGGTTACGCCACAAAGCAGGGTATAGATGTTCGTGTCAACCCTCTGTTTCGCCCAACAGTGTCGCTGGGTGGCTTTAATCCCGATGCACCATCTGCAGAGGTGCTGACGGTGGGTGATCGTGACGATGTTGGCCAAGTCGACTATGTTGAGCCACGTGTGGTGTTGTATAATGGCCTAATGGAGCTTGCTCAGGGCGAACATTGGAATTCAGCCTCTAACACGCATCTATATCCTCACGCTGCATTCCATAGTGCGCAGAGTGGCAACACCTTATGCTTCGAAGATCGTGATGGCTGCGAGGGTCTGCATCGCTACTACGATACCGAACTTAAAGAGGATGAGCGTGGAGCTCTGAGCTGCAAAATATATATCCCCGTACACGAGTATGTAGAGCTTTTTGACCCCAACAACCCTCATGCCTCGATTCGCTCTATATTCCGTCTACGTGTTGAGGGCGCCGAGTCGTTGTTTAGGCTACGACGTATCGACGACTACGACCCACATCTTGGTGTTGCAACATGCCAATTCAGCCGCATGCTTTGCGATTAATAACAATCTTTAATCTATAATTTAGCTCTATGACAACCTATCATGGGCAGCGGCCACAACGCCTGCTGCTACCCCCTTCACGTCGATATGAACGCCTCATGGGAATAATGTTAAGTAACAATCTGATCGATGAGTCAAGGTGTAGAGATCTTGCCATATATCGCTATGTAGCAATGCTTTGTAGCAGAGGTATTGGCCGTTGCAATGCCATGGAGCAGGCCTCCGATCACTTCTCATGCTCCTACTCAAAAGCACGACAGGCGGTCTACGTGGTCGACAAACAAACTAAATCAACTAAGCTTATGAATCCACAAATCAAAATTAGAAACGAAGTCGACACCACGACAATCGACATTGAGGGTACAATTGGGCTCTCCGAGGCGTGGCAGTTCGACAACCCTGAGAGCCGTGTGGCAACCTATGAGCGTTTCAAAGAGTGTGTGGCGGAGATTGCCGACATTCGAAATAGCCATATTGTAGTCAACATTCGCTCTACGGGTGGCGATGTTAATGATGCCCTCTTAATCTATGAAGCGCTACGCTCAACGGGCGCACTCGTAACTACGCGATGTTATGGATATACCGCTTCGGCTGCAACGATTGTTGCGCAGGCAGCGTCGCCTGGTTGTCGCGAGATGGCCTCTACGGCACTATATCTTGTTCATCAGTCGCTATGCTCGACCGAGGGAAATGCCGACGAGTTGCAGGCCGAGGTGGAGATGCTACGACAGACAGATAGACGTATCGCTGAGGTATATGCCATGCACTCGGAGCGAAGTGTCGATGATGTCTTAGAACTCATGGCGGCTAATGGTGGTCGTGGTAAGTGGCTATCTGTTGCCGAGGCTATTGCTGAGGGCCTTGTTGATAAGGCTATTGGTGAGGAGCAGCCTGAGCAGGCAGACTCTGTGGCCGAGCGCACACGACGAGGTGTAAAGGCTCTACTTCGTAGCATAGGCATCGTCTATGATGATGATAAGCCACATGAGGCTGATGACATCAACTATATCTCACGCAGTGATGTTGTTGTCGAGAATAGCTTTTCATCGCCCTCGAGAATAGCTCTCGATGAGGGGCAGAAGAGCATTGTGCGATCACACCTTAAGGCTGCGCCAGACCCTTCGCCAGTGGAGCTTTCCGCAGATGCTCGTAGCCGAGCTTACGATCTCGATGCACAACTTATGAAGATGCGATAAAGAGAATTTATAAACCAACCTTTTTTATAAACCAACAAAAATTTATGTACTATGGGACTTATTGAAAATCCTAAGACCTATACAGGTCGTGACCTTGAGACAATCTTTTTCCGCCCTATGTTCTCAGGCGAGAACGCCGAGCAGCTCGGTATCCGTATGCTCTACAACATGCCAGTGCCTACAACCATTCAGATGTGGAGTCCAAAGAGCGATATCCTTCAGGAGTATGAGTCGGGTTGGCGTGGTGGTACCTCGTCGCTACATCAGCAGAAGACCATCGAGCTGCATAAGGTTAAGGCTGAGGTGGGATTCTCGGCATCGGACTACTTCCAGCAGGTGTATGAGCTTATCGTGGGCCGAGCAGATGTCAACCTTGATGATTTGACAGGAACAGAACTTGAACAGGCCGAGACAGAGATGTTTAGAGCTGCTATCGCCGAGAGCATTCGCGCGACAATGTGGATTGGCGACACCTCGGCAGAGGCGTATAATAAGTTTGATGGATTTCTTGTCAAACTTCTCACAAACACCGATGCTGTGCATGTAGATATGTCGGATGTCACCCCTCAGAGATCTACAGCCCTTGATATTTTTAGTAATCTATGGCTTGCTGCGCCACCTCAGCTTAAGGCCATGAAGGGCGATGGTAATCTCGCCTTCTTGGTGACGTCGGATATCTATGACGCCTATGAGCAGTATCTCGATTCGTGTGGCTCGGATGCTGCATACAACGACCTAAATAGTGGTCGTCGTGAGCTATCATACCACGGCATCAAGATCGTGGATATGGGTATTTCGCACTTGCTGCCTACGACAAACATTCCGAATAAGCCGATTGCCATGTTGACAGATCGTCGAAATCTTGTTCTTGCCGTAAATACTGCCGATTACCCTGGTTCTGAGGTTCGTATGTGGTATAACCCTGACGAAATGCAGAATCGTCAGCGTGCAATCTTCATGGTTGGCTGCGAGGTGTTGGACGAGTCATTGGTTGTCTGTGCCGATTTTTAATCAATAACTAATAGTGTAATGCTATGTCACGTAACAAGACATTAACACGCATTGCCACCACTCGTAATCGTACCGAGCCTTTGTTAGGCTCGGTAGCGAGTGGTAGGCAGTCCAACGATAAAGTGTGGCTTTGGGGCGATGACAATATGCTTCCATATGTGCTTTCGCTTATGGCTCGTCGCTCGGTCACTCACCGTCGCATAATCAATGATAAGGCTGACTATATTGCTGGTAAGGGCATTGCCTTTAATGAGTCGATACCTCTGCTGGGTGATATTGTGAACCATGCTAACGGCTCGGGGGAGACGCTGCGAAGCATTATAGCACGTCTTGCTCTCGATGAGGCGATGTTTGGCAATGCCTTTATGGAGGTTGTCACCGATGCTGATCACAGCTTTTTGTCACTCTATCATGTTGACGCCTCTACATGTCGCCTTGCCCGCAACTCGGAGCATGTGGTGATGCACCACGATTGGCGTCAGTTTCGTCAGTCGGAGTCCTGTACTCTGCCCCTCTATCCTTGCTTTGAGCAGCAAGACGACGGCACGCTACGCTCTGTGGTGCACTACAAAGATTATGAGCCTATGTTCTCGCACTATGGCGTAGCTCCATATATCGCAGGACTTGGCGCCGCAGCAATACTCTATAAGACTGATAAGTGGAATATTGCACGTCTCGACAACTCGTTTCAGCTCTCGGGCGTGATGATGCTTGATGGTGCTGTGGGTAGCGAGGAGGAGGCCGACAAGATGGTGCGTATGGCCGAGGAGCGATTCTCGGGAAATCCTGGCCAGGTGCTCTTTGTGCTTCGCGATGGCGTAGAGGGCGATAACTCACGATTCATTCCTATCGACACATCGTCGGATGGCGATTGGCAGTCGTTGCACGAGCAGTCGGAGAGCGATTTGGTTGTTGCGCACTCGTGGTTTCGCTCACTTAGTGGCCTTGACTACTCGTCGGGATTTTCCACAGAGCGCATCTTGCATGAGTATGAAGTGGCGCTCAATACCATTATTTTGAGCGAGCAGGAGCAGATGTTAGAGCCTATACGCCAGATTATTAGCTCGGTGTTGGGCGTTGATGCCTCGTCGCTCGAGATAATCAATCGACCGCCAACACGTTCTAAGCCTCTCTATATGCGAGTGTGGGAGGCACGTAAGGCCGATGGCCTCGACTACGACGAGAATGATCCCAACCAGCAGCTCTTCTTGTCGCAAATCACTAAGTATAACATCCAGTCAATAGAGTAGCTATGAATCGAATATTTAAACCGTCAGACATTGTGTCGTATGCCTTCTCGTCGGAGGAGCTTGTGCATAAGGGTGTGATAACCATGTGCGATATTGTCGAGGTCGGTGAACGCTATCTGCGACCTATTCTTGGCGATAATCTTATTGAGGCTATTGCCACGGGCCAATATCCTGAGCTTAAAACTAACTATATCCTTCCAGCCGTGGCGGCATGGTGTCGATATGTTGTCGAGCCGCTTATTGCAAGTCGCTGCTCTCTTTGTGATGATCTAAGTTCGGCAGATAATGAGCGCCTGGCTATGATTATGCCCCATCTTCGCAATAAGGCCTCTGCGCTCACTCGTCGCCTAAGCCGCTATCTCGATGCTCATGGCGATATGTTTTCGGAGTATAATCCAAAGTCTAACCCATTAAATCGTTGTTCTATCTATGGCAGTATTATTCAAATACATTAGCGGTGCAGTTGCCGCTTTGGCAGCCTTGCTCTGCCCAATAACACCTCTTATCATCACTGCTTCGGTGTTTATCGCTATCGACTTTGTCACAGGCATCTATGCCTCGTATGTCGCTGCGCGCAACGAGGGACGTGCCTGGCGAATAGAGAGCCGTAAAGCGTGGCGTACGATAAACAAACTATGCTTTGTTGTTACTGGAATCTTCATGACATGGCTCGTTGATTCGCTTGTGCTTCAGTTTATGGAGCTACACCTGGCCAACATCTTCACTGGCTTTGTTTGTGGTGTTGAGCTATGGTCGTTCTTCGAGAATGCCTCGGTCATTAGCAAATCTCCCCTGTTTGAGTGGCTTGGTCGTTGGATTAGACGCCGCTTGGGAAAGGAGGTGGGCGATGAGTAGAGGACTTCGTAATTGTAATCCTGGCAATATCCGCCAGTCACGCAGTAGGTTTCAGGGCGAGGTGCGCCCCTCGCGCGATAGTGCCTTCAAGCAGTTCGAGACGATGGCCTATGGCTATCGAGCCATGTTCGTGTTGCTCGACACCTATCACCGACGTTATGGGCTCACCACCATTCGTCAGATGATTAGTCGCTGGGCACCACCCTCAGAGAACTTTACTGACGGCTATATACGCTTTGTGTCGGAGCGCACGGGCATCAGTGCCGATACCCCGGTTGATAGCCGCTCGGAGCGAGATATGGTGCCAATTGTTGCTGCCATGTCCGAGATCGAGAATGGCGCAAAGGCCGTTATGGCCGATGTGGAGGCGGGCTGGGATATGTTCGTCAACTAATGTAAGAGGCTGACCTTTTTCGGGTCAGCCTCATCTGCTTATTACTTTATCTTTTTTATCTGCTTCTTGAATTGTTGCCAATTAGCATCATCCTTGTAGGCCTTTACCGCCTCCTTAGGAACGTAGATTATTACCTCCTCACTCAGTTCCATTTCTTCAAATGTCGGCGGTTCGAGTGCCAAGCAATAGACTGACGTTAGCGCTGAGCACCATATGAATACATCTTTCTCAATAGTTGTTACGCTCGCTGGGAAGGTGATGCTTGTAAGCGATTTGCAGTTCTCAAACAAAAATACGCCAATCGTTGTTACGCCATCCGGAATATTAACCTCTGCTAGGTTTGTGCAACCTCCAAATGCCACGTTACCCAACTCTTTGACCCCATTAGGGATTGTTATCGTTGTTAGGCCTGTGCAAGATTGAAACGCTCGCCAGCCTATCTCCGTTACGCTATCGGGTATTGTGATGTTCGTAAGATTTTGACACCCCGAGAATGTAAATCCACCAATCGATGTAACACCCTCGGGGATGTTGAACTCGGTCAATTCGGCTGGGGCAATAGCGAGCAGGCAGTTGCCCGATATGAGACATCTGCCATCTTCCGAGGCATATTTACCCTTGAATGTGCGTAGGTTGCTAAGCTCTGCAAATGTGCCGTGTGCTATTGTCTCAACGCTCTCGCCAATCACTATCTCGGTGTGACGGCTCTCCACCACCATATCATTTTCAAGATGTTTGCAGTTGAGAGTGAGTCTACCTGTACACCTCTTCAAAAACTCTTGATTGATGTAGGTTACATCCTTGCCAATTGTCAGATCTGTAAGTTGACAATTAGGCCAGTAATCCTTGAGTATGTTGCAATTAATGTTTAACGCCGTGAGGTTTCGACAACCATTGAATGTGTCTGGCTCAAATGTTGTTGCGCTATTTGTTATAGTGAGCCTTTTTAGGCTATCACAATTAATAAGTACCCCAGCACCAATCTTTGTCACGTTGTTAGGCATGGTGTATTCGGTAAGTCCCTTTGCACTAAATACCACAAGCTCGCCATCGACAATGTAGCAACGACCATCTTCCGATGCGTTAGGACCCGCAAATCGCACGTCGGAAACTATGTTTTTGAGGCAGTCATAACACTGCATATTGGCCACCTTCGCACACTTTAGCTTTTTGCACTCCTCTAATGCCTTGGCAGAGAACTCGATTATATACTCCGAGAAGGCGTATTCAGTTAGATCTCTAGAGAAGAATCGCTCGAGCTTGCCATCAGCTATGTAGCAGCGGCCGTCAGGTGTAGCATATTCACCGCCAAACGATATAGTCTTGATGTTCTGCTTGGCGGCACAATAGTCGTACAGCTCAACATTTAGCAACGTAACACTCTCAATCTGAGCAAGCAAGCTCTCGGGGATTACCTCTGCCTCGCAGTCAATTGTTATGTGCTTTAGGTTGCTGCAATCATAGAATGCTGACTCTCCAATCTTTGTTACATCCTCATGAATTGTGATGCTTGTTAGGTCGCTGCAGCCATAAAATGCATAATCACCAATCGAATATACACTATCGGGAATAGTATATTCGGTGAGACCTGTGGGGATAAATGCCTTTAGCTCGCCATCTATGACTACGCATCTGCCATCCTCCGAAACGTGGTTGCCTTTAAGCGCTTCTAAGCTACTACAACCTCCGAACGCACTACTACTAATATCGGTTACGCTATCTGGGATAGTTACACTTTTGAGGTTGATGCAATTGCAGAATGCTGGATAGCGGACACTCTCAATTGCGCAGGGAAGCATAACTGTTTCAAGGTTTTTACTACCATCGAAATATAGGCCAGTCGAGCCATCTCTGCCTTCGAACATGACATAAATAGTCTCATCTGTTCGTATCACCCACTTGCCATCTGCGTAGTGGTGCGAAATTATCGTATACCAGTCATTCTCCAACTCTATGTCAAGCTTCTTTCCATCCGTCGTGGTGTACCAGATCTCGTTGTCAGGAGGTGTCTGCGCCGATGCAGAAGCGATAGTTGCCACAAGGCAGATGACAAAAGTGAATAGTTTGCGTAGCATAGTATTTGAGATTTATTTGAACAAAGATAGGAAAAGTTTTTAATTTTTGCGTGGCGTTTGCAGATAATTTTTCCTATCTTTGTGGATTGAATGTTAATTAATAAAGATATGAAACGAGGAGTTCTTGTTACAGGTGGTGCCGGATATATCGGCTCACACACAGCCGTTGAGCTTACCGAGGCTGGTTACGAGGTGATTATCGTAGATAACTTTTCAAATAGCGACCGTAACTCACTTGAGGGCATCCGCAAGATTACGGGCGTAGAGCCTAAGTTTGTCGAGGCCGACTGCTGCGACAAGGAGGCCATGCGCCGTGTGTTCGAGGAGTATGAGTTCGACTCAGCAATCCACTTTGCAGCATATAAGGCTGTGGGCGAGTCGGTTGCCAAGCCAGCTAAGTACTATCGCAACAACCTCCTATCGTTTATCAACCTTCTTGAGCTTATGCTTGAGTATGGTCGTAAAAATATCTTGTTCTCCTCTTCTGCAACCGTCTATGGCGATGCCGAGGTGCTGCCCGTGACCGAGCTTACGCCACGTAAGCCCGCAACATCGCCCTATGGTAACACTAAACAGATGGCCGAGGATATTCTACGAGATATGGTTGCGGCAAACACTGGCAAGCTTTGTGGTATTGCTCTTCGATATTTCAACCCTATTGGTGCTCACCCTTCAGCGCTTATCGGTGAGTTGCCACGAGGTGTGCCAAACAACCTCGTGCCATATATCACGCAGACAGCTGCGGGCATTCGTGAGTGCCTGAGCATCTTTGGCGACGACTATAACACTCCCGATGGCTCATGTCTTCGTGACTATATCGATGTTGTCGACCTTGCACGTGCTCATGTTGTGGCTATCGGTCGTCTTATCGAGGAGCGCAACAAGCAGAATTATGAGGTGTTCAACATTGGTACTGGCCGTCCTGTGTCGGTATTCGAGCTTGTGCATGGCTTTGAGTCGGCAAACAACCTCAAGCTAAATTATAATGTTGCGCCACGCCGTGCTGGCGATGTTACGGCCGTGTGGGCCGATACAACGCTTGCTAACGAGGAGCTTGGCTGGAGGGCAGAGCGTGAGCTTATTGATACACTTCGCTCGGCATGGGAGTGGGAGTGCAACGTGCGCAAACAATAATTTTGAAATAAACGAGTTTATTAATAAAATTTACCTTTTATGAAGAGACTACTTTTGCTGCTTATGGCAGTTATGATGATAGTTCCCTCGGTTGAGGCTAAGAAGCGTGAGACGCCCGAGGAGATTGAGCGCAAGACACGCCACTATTCAGGTTGGGAGTGGGGTGCTCAGGGCCGTTTCAATCTCGTGTACTACGACCTTGTTTACACAAAGGTCTACAACGAGGCTGCTGTAAAAAAATATTATGCAGGCCTCAAGACAGAGTCTGGTAAGGCTATGCTTGGCGGTAGCTTCATGCTTAATGGTGGATATTTTATCAACAACCACTGGAAGGTGGGTGTTGAGCTTGGTGCGCAGATTCAGTATAACTACGCCTTTGTGCCGATCTCTGTTACGGGTCATTACTTTTATGGCGAGCGTAAAAACTGCCTCTTCAACTTCGTGAGCGTAGGTACAAACATGCTCACGCAGAAGGGCTCAGTTCGCTTTGGTGCTAACGGTACAGGTGGCGTAGGTGTACGTTTGCAGTCACCCGATAGCAAGCTTAAGTACGATATTATGCTCGGCTACCAGGCTGTAATGGTCAACCCAGCGCCTCGCACTGGAGCTTTCGGGTATAGGCCAAAGGATGTTAACTACAAAGTAGTAAATCAGTCTGTGTATATTGGTCTTGGTATCTCCTTTTAATTGTTGTGGTGGGGCTATTGTTTGACCCTTTGTATAAAAGTATGCATCCTCGGATTTAGGTTTAATCCTAATCCCGAGGATGCCTCTTTTTTTTGTGCTAATGTCCGTTAAAATACCTCTCTGAGTACTCGTATTGAATCCACAGAACGTATCGAGTCGAGATGGTAGCTATAATATTTCAGCATCGCCTCCAAAAAATCTACGCGTTCGGTGCGGTTAAGGCCTATCTCGCCCAAGTATCTCACGTCGCACTCCAGCATGTCGTGCAGTATTCGTGCATTCTCGGGCGTGAGTGCCATGCTCGGAATAAGGGCATGAGGCGTGAAGTGGCCGTCTCGTATGTCGAGCCATGCGCCGTCGACATACTCATTGTCAGGAGAGAAGCCCAATGGGCGGCTTAGGTTTGCCAGAAACCATAGGTGGAAGTTGGCGATGCCCTCCTCTAAGGCGTCGAGCGCTGCTATGCATCCCCACACAAAGTCGAACAGACCCTCGCCATGCTCATTCTCTTTAATTAGGCGGTATAGCACCTCGGCCATGAATAGAGCCATTGTCGACTTACGCACGTCGAAGGGTGTCGACTGAAGCACCATGCCCGGTACAACATCTTTGAGCCTGTGCATCGACATCTTTGTTGACGTAAGCCCCTCAAACTCAACGGTAAACATTGGTTGAAAGAGTGCCATCTTCGAGCCTTTAGCCGTAGGGCGTATACCCTGGACCATGTAGCTTTGGCGACCCAGTATGTCGGTGAGCATATGTACAATAACACCCTTCTCGCCATACTTAAGTGTGCCGAGAACTATGCCACGTGCTTTATAGCTCTTTAGTGCCATTGCCTATTCGGGGTCGTGCCAGCGTCCGTCACGCTTGATTATCTCTACGAGGTGGTCGAGCGCCTCGCTCTGGTGGATGTTGCGCTCAACAATCTCACGACCACGATATAGCGTGATATGCTCAGGTGAAGAACCCACATATCCGTAGTCGGCATCTGCCATCTCGCCAGGGCCATTTACGATGCAGCCCATAACACCAATTTTGAGGTCCTTGAGGTGTGAGGTGCGTGCCTTAATCTCGGCAAGCGTCGCCTGAATATCGTAGAGCGTACGTCCGCAGCTTGGGCAGGCGATATACTCGGTGCGTGAGAAGCGTAGGCGTGCCGCCTGAAGTATCATAAGCTCGATGTCGTGCACCGCCTGAGCAGAGATGTTTGGAGCATCGACCCACACGCCCTCAGCCAAGCCGTCGAGGAGCAGCTGACCCATGTCCGCAGCGGCATATATCGCCACCTTCTCAACGTCGGCTGACTCATAACGTCGGCGCAACACCACAGGCCTACAATCTGTGCGGTTGAGTATCGCTGCTCGCCACTCGTGCGTAGGGTTGTTGCTCTTAGCCTCAATAACATCGTACTCGTCGCTAAGCTCGCTGTGCACAATAGGCTTTGCTTGTGTGCGTGGGCGGAATGTTGTTGGAGAGTAGCTTTCGGTGCTCTCCACCTCGAACTCGCCACTGCGATTGCTGAAGTAATCTACAAGCATGCGACCCACGGGCACCTCGCACTCGGGGTCCTCGGTGAGCGACACACGCAACGTGTCGCCAATGCCGTCGGCAAGCAATGCTCCGATGCCCACAGCGCTCTTTATGCGACCCTCGATGCCATCGCCCGCCTCTGTCACGCCAAGGTGTAGCGGATAGGTCATGCCCTCACGCTCCATAGCCTCGACAAGCAGACGGTAGGCATGCACCATAACACGTGTGTTGCTCGACTTCATCGACACCACCACATCATGAAAATCTGCACGGCGACACATATTTAGGAACTCCATTGCCGAAGCCACCATGCCCTCGGGGGTGTCGCCCCACTCGTCGAATATGCGCTTGGCAAGCGAGCCATGGTTTACGCCTATGCGCAGTGCCACCTTGCGGCGCTTGCATATATCTATAAGCTGCTCAAGCTCTCCATTTGTTGTGCGAAAGTTACCAGGATTTATTCTCACCTTATCCACGCTCTCGGCAGCAATCATAGCTATCTCGGGCGTGAAGTGAATGTCGGCAACGATGGCTGCTGTGCAACCATCTGCACGCAACTTCGCTATTATTGGAGCGAGTGCCTCGCCCTCACGTTTGCCCTGCGCTGTTAGGCGTACAATCTCTGCTCCCGCCTCGGCTATGCGCTTTGTCTGCTCAACTGTGAGCGCTACGTCTGCTGTTGGTGTGTTGGTCATCGACTGCACCGCAATAGGACGTGTACCACCTATTGTAACACCTCCGAAGCTCACCTCGTGCGAGTGTCGGCGGCTATATTTTAGAGAATTTTTCATGGTCGCATTAAACTTTTACGCAAAGTTAATTTTTTTTTCGGAGAGTGCCACCAAATTTTGCAACTATATTTTAACTGTCTGAAAATCAACGGTTTGACCATCGCGTGTGTAACTATCTGATAATCAGCAAGTTGAAAAATTGGCAAAATCACCGTTTGTAACATATTGATTTTTAATGCATTAGGTGGTGGCTATCGGAAAAATTTGAGCCCCAAAAATTTGGTATCCTACTCTTTGAGTAGTAACTTTGCAATAAGAAAACCAACAAATTTTAAGCTATGAGACGATTTATTTATTTCCTACTTTCGCTACTTGGTTTTGGTGCTGTAGCATGCAACGACGGCAGCATGGAGGATGTTGCTGCTGAATATGGCTGTCCTCACATTAACTTTTCGCTTAAGGCTCGTGTCATAGACGAGGCGGGTAAGCCTATCGAGGGTATCGAGGTGCAGACCAAAAACTACGCCTTCTACGCGGGCAACTACTCCGATGCTGAGGGTAATATCGACCTTAAGGTGAACATGTGGCCCGACACTAACATTGATCTGATCTTCACCGATGTAGATGGTGCGGAGAATGGTGGCGAGTTCGAGACATTAAATCTCAACATCGCAGACAAAGTTGAGCAGGTAAAAGAGGGCTCTGGTAGCTGGTATGAGGGTGACTTTGCCGCTGACCTCGGCGATGTGACCTTGAAGCTCAAAGAAGAGAGTGACGAGCAAGAGTAAAACATATAATATATATAGGTTATGAAACGTACGATAATGCTCATCGGCTTGGGCATCGCCTTTGTTGGTGCATCGCTCTGGGTTATGCTCAGTGGCGGTCGCAGCGCCAAGGCCATAAGGGCAAAGTTCCGCTTGGGTGGCGCTATCCTTACCCTCGTGAGCCTCACGTCGCTTGCCAGCTGCGAGGGCAAAGGTCCGTTTGTTAGTTGCTACGACCCTGCTCCACCTCCAACTAACTATCACCGCTGGAATAATGATGTAGCTAACAGCGAGCTTCGCAATGGCGATAAGGTGGTACTTAAATACGTCTGCCAATTTGGCAATGAGGTAAAGGTGTCGCTTGTTACCGATGATATGAGCGAGGATAGGGTGCTTTGCAGCCAGACATACGAGGTCGCTAAGGGTGAAAATCAGCTTGAGTTCACCATTGAGGCTGGCGACTATAGTGGTCGCGCCGAGCTATGTGTGGAGTACGACAAATATCAGGATGGCGACGAGACTACCTCGCTTATGGGCAGTATCTTTGTTGCTATTGTATACTAAGTTATGCTCTTTGCGCGTCGTAAAAAGTTGGAGTTGGGAGTGGTGGTATTCGAGCTTACGGATGCCTGCAATCAGGCGTGTAAGTTCTGCTACAACCACTTTAAGGGCGATGGTGTGTGCACAGCTGATGCTCCCAGTTTTCGCCTTGCACGACGCACGCTACGACGTCTGCTTCGTGAGGCATGCATAGGCTCAATCTCGCTTTCGGGTGGCGAGCCAATGCTCATGCCGCGCATCCACGACCTTGTGTTGCGAGGTCGCATGGCGGGAAGCAACGTCAATATCTTGACAAATGGCACGCTGCTTACCGACAACGACATAGCAATATTTGACGACCTCGGCGTGGGCACGTTGCAGATACCCATGCTTGCCGATAGTGCCGATGTTCACGACAGCATAACGCAGCTGCATGGCTCGTGGCAGCGTGCAACAACCGCTGCACGCAAGGTGGCTCAGACAAAGGCGGGCTGGCTAACACCAGTGCTGATTCTCTCACGCCTAAACTACGACCATATCGAGCCTACGATGCGCATGTATGCCGAGATGGGGTGTCGCTACATCATGGTCAACCGCTTCAATATCGGTGGCTTAGGCAAGGTTTACACCGATGAGCTGACACTCACGCACGACGAGTTGCGCAATGCCTTTAGGCGTGTTGATACGATGGCTGCGGAGCTTAAGATGACCATTCATAGCGGCGTATGCTCGCCAATGTGTTTGCTCGACCCAGAGGAGTACCCACACATAATGTTTACCAACTGCTCGACCGACCTAAGCCGTCGCCCGCTCACTGTAAACTATCGTGGCGATGTTCGCTTCTGCAACCACTCGCCACGTGTGTTGGGCAACATCTACTCTGAGTCGCTACGCTCGATTATCGAGCGCTCAGCATCGGACGGATACTTCGACAGCGTGCCCGAGAGCTGTGCTGGGTGCAAGCTATGGCAGAGGTGCAAGGGCGGTTGTCGTGCCGCCTCGGAGCAGATGTACGGCACGTTCGACAGAATAGACCCCGTTATGAGCACAACGAACGAATAATTTTTATATATTTGTCATATGAGAACTCGATTATTATGCTACCTCATGGCACTCTCGCTACTCATTGCTGTGGGTTGCGAGAAGGATTTTTACAACATATTTGGTGTCGATACCGATGCTCCAATAGAGTTGGAATGTTATGGCTCACGCTTTGAGTTTGATGGCACAAAGTTTTCGAGCAATACAGGATATTTTAAGCCTTATAACCATCCTGAGATCCGCATATTCGATGATGGCGGTTTTGGCTTCGACCTACAACGATATCTTGTCTCATCTGTGGGCATGGATGTCGACTTTGAGTTCGATATAGACTATGAGGATTCGGAATTCGAACTTGATAGGGTATATACACTCAAGGATGTTAACAGCTCACGTGCAGCCATCACCTTCTACGAGTATGGCGCAACAACGCCTCTTCCAGGTGGTGCCCTTGTGACCGACATAATTACTCATTCTTATGTGGCTGTTGATGGCTGGATAATCTTCACTAAGCAGGAGGAGTATGGCTCTGACTATCTGCTCTCGGGCGAGTTCTCGTTCCGTGGTGTCAGTGAGTCGGGCGACGAGATAGAGGTGCGCAACGGCAGCTTTGCCGACTGCCGCATATGCTGGGCCGATGAAGATGGATGCAAGAACGACTAAATATCATTTTCA
Source organism: Alistipes sp. (assembly GCA_017380515.1). Lineage (GTDB taxonomy): Bacteria > Bacteroidota > Bacteroidia > Bacteroidales > Rikenellaceae > Alistipes. The sequence goes on along the minus strand of JAFODV010000013.1, from coordinate 8,013 downwards.
ATATTATGAAACAACTTTTATATATACTACTTGGCCTCTTCGGCTTCGGTTTGTCAAGTTGTGAGATGAGGACTGAGTATGGCGTACCACACGTACACTTCAACCTCAAGGCACGTGTTGTGGACGAGGCGGGCAAGCCTATCGAGGGCATCGAGGCACGTGTTAAGGAGAGCTGGAACGACTACGAAACACCTTTTGAGAACCGCACGGGCATAACCAACTATCTCGGCGAGATAGATGCACACACGTCAAGTGTGTTTAACATAGAACACACGATTGTATTCCTTGACCCCGATGGTGAGGCCAATGGCGGTAAGTTCGAGACAAAGAGTGTCGATATTAGCGAATATATCGTGCAGACCGACGAGGGCGACGGCAACTGGTATAATGGCGGTTACACGGCCGAGATTGGCGATGTGGAGATGACCCTTGAGCCTGAGAGCGCAGAGGAAGAAAACACCAACACCGAGGAGGAAAACACTAACACTGAGGAGGAGTAGCTATGCGTAAAATTCTATTTGGCATTATTGCCATTGCGGCATGCACGTTTGCAGGCTGCGAAAAGGATAAGCACGAGCCTTATTATGTGCTCTACGCCTCTGGCACCGTTGTAGATGAGTCGGGCGAGCCTATCCAGGGCATTCACGTATACCCCGAGGGCGACGACTTCTATGGTCGTGAGGGATACACCGACTATCAAGGTTGCTTTAGCGGTTATTGTCACGTAGCACCTCGCTCAAAGTGGATTATGCTCTTCGAGGACGTTGATGGCGACTATAATGGTGGCGAGTACCAAACACTAACTGTTGACATTAGCCAGAAGGTGACAGCACCCATAGCGCCCGACGAGTGGGGCTACTCTGGTAGCGGACATATCGAGTTGGGAACTATCGTACTCAAGAAGAAGTAACCTATTAATATTTAATGATATGTTAGGAAGAATTTTAACTAAGCTATTTGCCCTCTTTGGCATGACGCTTACGTGTGTGGCGTGCTATGGCACACCCTACGACGAGTATAGACCTTACTTTCGTGCTTCAGGTCGTGTAGTTGACGAGGCGGGTAATCCAATCCCTGGCATTGAGGCATCGTTAGGCGGAAACCATGCGCAATCAAACGACAATGGTCGCTTCTATGTCGAGAACTTGGACTACGACCTACTCACGCTTACCGATATCGACGGCGAGGAGAATGGTGGCGAGTTTGAAAGTAAAGAGATTGAGCTTAGGTATCAGGGACAAAACGACATAGGAGTCGTTACTCTTGAACGCAAAAATAAGGAGAACTAAACTATGGGAAAAAGGCTTGGTGTGCGTCAGTGGCTGGCGCTCAAACTATTCAAGAAGCTGCGCAAGATACGTGCCGAGGAGCATGTGCTAAATACACTATTTTGGGAGTGCACCCTACGCTGCAACCTACAATGTCGCCATTGCGGTAGCGACTGCCGTGTAGATAGTGCCCTTAGCGACATGCCAGCTAAAGATTTTTTCCGAGTCCTCGACAATGAGATTACGCCCAATGTGAATCCTAATAAGGTGCTTATCATCTTGTCGGGTGGCGAAGTTCTTGTGCGCAAAGACCTTGAGCAGATAGGTATCAACCTCTACCGTCGTGGCTACCCCTGGGGCATGGTCACCAATGGCTTGGCACTAACACGCCAGAGGCTCGACTCGCTCATACGCTCGGGCTTGCACTCTATCACCGTGTCGCTCGACGGCTTCGAGGAGCACCACCTGCACATACGCCAAAACAAGGAGAGCTTTGGGCGTGCTGTGGAGGCCATACGCATGATATCGGCAGATAAGGAGCTCGCCTCTGATGTCGTTACGTGCGTTACTCCAGCTCTGCTGCCACACCTGCACCGCTTCAAAGAGTTTCTCTACTCGCTCGGCGTGCGCCAGTGGCGTCTGTTCACCATCTTCCCTGTAGGCCGTGCCGCAGAGGATATGTCGATGCAGCTCAACGACGAGGAGTTCACCTACCTTATGGAGTTTATCGAGGAGTGTCGCAAGGAGGGTCGTGTCATGGCGTCGTATGGCTGCGAGGGCTTCTTGGCAGGCTACGAGATGCGTGTGCGCACCAACCCTTTCGAGTGTCACGCTGGCATTGGTGTTGCGTCGATACGCGTTAATGGCGACATCTCGGGCTGTACGTCGGTGCGTGCTAACTTCACGCAGGGCAACATTTATAAGGATAACTTCTGGGATGTGTGGCAAAATCGCTTCGAGAAGTTCCGTAACCGTGCGTGGGCAAAGAAGGGCAAGTGTGCCGACTGCAAGATGTGGCAATATTGCGAGGGCAACGGCATGCACCTCTACGACGATGATGAAAACTTACTCGTCTGCCACTACCACCGCCTAACCAAGTAATTTTATGTGATAAGGGGGCTGATTGCTGCCCCTAACAAAAAATGGCGACAATGGGACGTACTCTAAGTACTACCCATTGTCGCCATTTTGCCGAGTGTAGCACTCGTCGCCTTGTTGATAGCCTATCCCTACTCTCCCTTGCGAGAGAATACACACAGACCGAGTATGCTTAGTGCTGCATTTACAATAAGAATCTCGTAACTAAATGTGTAGCCGCCAAACCATGCCTTGGAGTTTGTGGCGATAACATAGCTTATGGCGGGCGAAGCAAGGGCTACAAGGGGCATTGCCCACTTTCGCACCGAGCGCTTTGTGAATAGTCCAAATGCAAACATGCCGAGCAGAGGACCATAAGTGTAGCTCGCCATAGTAAATATAAGTGTGATAACACCGGCACTTCTCCAGCTTCCGAAGAGCATTATTACGCCGCACATCATCACTGCAATAGCAATGTGCACATATCTGCGAACTCGACTTGCCTTTTCGCTTCCCTCATGGGTGGTGCTGTCGTAGCGTCGGTTTATGCCGAGTATGTCGATTGTAAATGAGGTTGTTAGCGCCGTTAGTGCCGAGCCTGCTGACGAGTAGGTTGAGGCAACAAGGCCGAGCAAAAAGGCAACACCCACAATGGCGGGTAGTCCACACTCGGTAGCCACATATCCGAAGAGGTCGTCGCCACGCTCAACGCTAAGGCCTCGGCTATCAATAAAGGTGTAAAGGAGTGCGCCGAGCGATAGGAATAGTGTGATGACAACAACCTGAACAACAATAGATTGTATCATGCTACGTTGAGAATCTCGCTGATTACGACACGTGAGCATCGTCTGCATCATATCTTGGTCGAGGCCCGTCATTGCCACAACAAGGAAGATGCCAGCGATAAACTGCTTCCAGAAATAACGCCTGTCGAGAGGGTTGTCAAAAAATAGGATTTGCGAGTAGTCGCTATTGGCTATGGTCGTTAGCGCCTCATTAAAGTTAAATCCTAATGCTTTGATAACGAATACTATACATAGTACAATGCTACTAACCATGAGTATGGTTTTAACCATCTCGACCCACACCACAGCCTTCACGCCTCCACGACGTGTATAGAGCCATACCATGGCCATCATAACGATGGCATTTAGCCCAAATGGTAGTCCATATCTATCGTAGATTAGGGCTTGCAGCACAGCACATATCACAAATGCACGTAGCGATGCCGATAGTAGCTTTGATACAAAGAATAGCCATGCTCCAGTGCGTTGTGCTGTTAGGTTGAAGCGCTTGTTGAGGTATTCGTACAACGACACTACGCCTGTGCGATAGTATAGCGGAATGAGCACAAAGGCGATGATGAGGTATCCTACGAAGAATCCGAGTGTCGTTTGCAGATAGCTGAAGCCGTCCGACGCCACCGTGCCAGGCACCGATATGTATGTCACGCCCGACATCGCTGCACCCACCATGGCTATAGCAGCCACGCCACGAGGAGTGTTGCGACCTCCTGTGAAGAACGACGCAGAGCTACTGCTACGTGATGTCAGCCACGCCACCGTAAATAGCATAGCGAGATATACCACGACAGTTGCAACAATAGCTACTGAGCTCATCTATGTGGTGTTTATAGGTTGTAGGCCTTGCAGTAGCGAGCCACAGCGTCGGCAACACGCTCACCATCGAGAGCTGCCGAGACAATACCGCCGGCATATCCTGCACCCTCACCTGCGGGGAAGAGGCCTGCTACTTGGGTGTGCATGAGTGACTCAGGGTCGCGAGGTATGCGCACAGGTGTCGATGTGCGTGACTCTACGCCTACGACGATTGCCTCGTCCGACACGAAGCCTCGCATCTTACGACCAAAGGTAGCGATACCGCTGCGTAGGCGTGTGCCAATCTCCTCAGGCATCCATAGGTCGAGACGTGAGGATTTTAGTCCTGGGATATATGAAGTGCGGGGTAGTGAGCTTGATGCACGTCCCGCCACGAAGTCTGAAACTCGCTGAGCTGGAGCCACCTGCTTGTCACCACTATGTAGGCGTGCAAGCTCCTCGAACTGCTGCTGATAGCGTAGTCCTGCCAACTCGCCCCACTGCTCCCTGAGGTGTGCAAAATCTTCGAGGCGCACCTCTGTCACGAGTCCTGAGTTGGCAAATGCCGAGTTACGACCACTTGGCGACATGCCGTTTACCACCGACTGTGTAGCATCTGTCATGGCGGGCACGATAAATCCTCCAGGACACATGCAGAAGGAGTATACGCCACGGCCAGCCTCCTGGCTAACAAGCGAATAGCTTGCTGCTGGCAACCACTCGCCACGCTCCTCGCGGTGATACTGTATGCTGTCGATAAGTCGCTGTGGGTGCTCTATGCGCACACCCATAGCAAATGGCTTTGCCTCGATGGCTATGCCCTGGTTGTAGAGCATCTCATAGATGTCACGTGCCGAGTGTCCTGTGGCAAGCACCACGGCAGCACCATCAATCGTTGTGTCGCCCACCTTAACGCCTGTGATGCGTCCACGCTTAAGCACGAAGCCCGAAACACGGCTCTCGAACAACACCTTGCCGCCATGCTCTGTTATGGTCCGACATATGTTCGATATGATGCGTGGAAGTTTGTCTGTTCCGATGTGGGGATGAGCCTCGTAGAGGATTGCGGGGTTTGCACCATGCCATACGAGGGTCTGCAATGCCTTGTTGTAGTCGCCACGCTTCTTACTGCGTGTGAAGAGCTTACCATCGGAGAATGTTCCTGCGCCACCCTCGCCAAAGGCGTAGTTCGAGTTGGGGTTGATTACGCCACCACGGTTAATCTGTGCTATGTCGTGCTTGCGTGATAGCACCGACTTGCCACGCTCCAAGAGAATAGGCTTGTAGCCGAGCTCAATGAGGCGTAGCGAGGCGAACAAGCCGGCAGGGCCTGAGCCTACGACGATAACCTCTGTGCCATGCTCCACCGAAGGGTAGTCGAAGTGTAGAGGTGCTGGCTGAGGCTCTTGGTCTACGTATATTTCGAGAGTAAGGTTTACCTTAGCCATGCGCTGGCGAGCATCTATCGAGCGTTTTATAACACGAGCAAGTGCTATGTCGCTCTGACGAATACTGAGGGTGCGTGCAGCCTGTGCGATATAGAATTTCTCGTCGGCAGCCTGCTTTGGCGATAGCTGTAAGGTAACAGTCTTTGGCATAGTAAGCTATTGTCTATAGGTCAATAAATCATGCAAAGATAAGAAAAAAAACGCATAAGACTTAGTCCTATGCGTTAAAAAAAATCTATGTTTCGAACTCTAGAATGAGCTGAACGTAGTCCATGAGCTATTCTTCTCGGCACTTGCCTCTATTGAGTCTGGCAAGTTTGGGAAGAAGTCGAAGCCTGTCCACGTCTCAATCTGGTCTACCGTCACGGCATAGTTTGAGTATGTCGTGCTGGAATAAGCCTTGTTTTCGAACCAGAAGCCTACCGTAGATGCCGATGTCACCACACCACTATTGTTGGTCTTCACCTTTAGTGCAACCTTATAGAAGTAATTCGGAATAGGCACCTTCTTGGTGTCGTCCTTTGCTGTGGTGTACTTTATCGTCTTCGTCTCGCCCTCCTTTGCGAATGCTACGCCCGTAACAATATATACAATCTCACTCTCGGCCTCGCTCTGCAATGCTGCTTCGAGCATCTGCCAAATGCCACTATTGAAGTTTTCATGAATTTGTGGTACCGAGTTAGTGACGTAGAATGTCTGCAACTGCATCGCCTTGATGCCATTGCGCGAAGCATTTGGTATTAGGTGTCCTCGCACGTAGGTGTCGGAGTTAGTGTAGCTCCTATTACAAAGGTTTACCTGAACACTTGTCGAAAAATTCGGGTTGAACGACCAGCTTTCAGGGCGTGAATAAGACCCCATGTGTCTGGCCTCAAGCGGATATGCCACCCATAGCGACGTGTAGCTATTCTTGTCGTAGTAGTGAGTGTAGTTACGCTCTCCCGACGACATTATCTTCATCTCCACGGCATTCGGATATGCCCCATCAGTTCGCTCTGCGGGGAGCTCAAGCCATGCTTCAGAGGCTACACCCGCCGAATCGTCATTACCATTTCCCGGTGTAGGGTCGGTGATGGGAGGCGTTACCTCGCCTCCCGTTCCACCGCCCGAAGTTCAGTTAGCGTAACCAGTCCACTCGATGTCCCAAATAGAGACACGGTCCTTATTGCTGCCGCCGTTGTTAGATGGAGAGTTGTTTGTAATCTCGATGACGAAATCTCCAGCAACATTAACATCCTGCTCCCATGTATAAGCCTTCTTCTGTGTAATTGAGTTAACATCAACCTTATAGGTCTGCACTGCAGTGCCGTTCTGCTTGATAGTGATGGTAAAGTCAACACCATTGCTCTCTGAGAATGCATGACCATACTTCAATGAGAGCTTGCCACAACCTGTTGTAAGTGTAGGTGATGTGATCTTACCCTTAGCCGATGTCTTACCATTCAAGGTAAATGCGCGTGTAGCACTTGTTGAGCCAATGAACTTAAAGGTTGGGTTAGAGTCAGATGTACCACCCTGCATTACTGCACAGTTTGTACCCTTCCAGCCAGCAGTTGTGGTACGAGTACTATAACCACTGTTTGCTGCCACGGTGTTGAAGTCATCACGACCACCAACAACCTCGCCCTCTGTAGCTGGCTCATCCTGGCTGATAGTCACTACCGCCGAGAGGTCACCTGCGGTGAATGTGAGGTTAGCATAGATATTCTCCGCTGTAGCGTTAGCAGGAGCGGTAACAGTGTATGTTGTGCCCGACTTCAAAGCAACGGTGAAGTGAGGATTATCAACGCTAACAGAGATGGCATCGGTTGAGTTGACCAATGTTGCTGTAACCTCCAATGAACCGCCCTCAGCAGTAAACTGAAGTGTGCTGTTATCTACATTAATACCCTTGTGCGATACATACACAGCGTTCTTAATCTGAGGGCTGCCGTTGTAAACATTGTACTTACCCTTCACTGTGATGATGTCGCCCTGCTTAAGACCTGCTGCAGCCCACTGCTTCTGAGAAGCGCCATCTGGAGTAAGCAAACCGTATACGTAAATAGTACCTGTCTCGTCGGTAAGGTCGAAGTTGCCATAAGATGTATTTGCAACGCTTGTAATCTTACCAGTAAGCTGATACTCAGTAGCTGTATCCTTCAACTCAAGGAACTCTGCCACTGTGATAGTATCATCGCCAGTATCATCGCCAGCCTTCTGCGAAATCTTGATAGTTACGCTAAGATCACCGCTTGTGAACACAACATTTGCATTACGAGCACTACCGACATTCTCATCAGCCACGATAGTGAAGGTCTCGCCATCGCCCACAGCATCCAACCACTCAACATTGGTGCCTGCAGTTACAGTACCAGTGAAACCATTTAGTTTCTCGATAGCAACCTCTATCTCGCCACCGCCAGCCTCGAATGTGTACTCCTCAATATCTACCGTGAAGCGTGGAGTTGTATCCTCGCCTACAGGAACAAGGTAGAGTTTGTTAGCCTGTGTGCCTTTATAGAAGGCGAAGCGCTCCTGACCTGAGTTTGTATTATAACCAAGGATACGCTCTGAAATAGACTTAATACTAATATAGTACTGCTGAGTAGTACCATCAACAGGCGTGATAGTCAATGTCTG
>JAFODV010000072.1 GCA_017380515.1 Alistipes sp. | reverse complement strand
GGTTGCCCTATGGGTCTTGGTGGTCCTAGCGCAGGCTATATGGCTACTCGCGATGCCTATAAGCGTCAGATGCCTGGCCGTATCATCGGCGTATCGGTAGACCGTCTTGGTAATAAGGCGTTGCGCATGTCGCTCCAGATGCGTGAGCAGCATATCAAGCGTGAGAAGGCTACATCGAATATCTGTACTGCACAGGCTCTTATGGCTTCGATGGTGGGCTTCTACTGTATATATAATGGTAAGGAGGGATTGCAGCGTGCAGCACTCAATGCCCACACTGCAGCTCTCACCGTTAAGGCTGCGTTGGAGGCTATGGGCTATGTAGTTCGCACAAAGGCTCTCTTCGACACCCTTGAGGTTGAGGCAGAGGCATCTGTAATTCAGGATATTGCCCTTGCACGCGAGATTAACCTCTACTATCCTGCCGACGACTGCGTACGCATGTCGTTCGACGAGGTGACTACCGACTCAGAGCTTCAGACCATCGTTGACATCTTTGCTGAGGCACGTGGCAAGAAGGCTAAGGCTGTTAAGCGTGTTGAGAAGGCGGCTATCGCTGCTGACGTGGAGCGTAAGACTGAGTTCTTCGCAGAGGCTATCTTTAACTCTTACCGCACCGAGACTGAGATGATGCGTTATATCAAGAAGCTCGAGTTGCGTGATATCTCGTTGATGAACTCTATGATTTCGCTTGGTTCATGTACTATGAAGCTCAACGCAGCGCAGCTCATGCAGCCACTATCATTGGCTGGCTTCCAGAATGTTCACCCATTTGCTCCTGCTGACCAGACTGAGGGCTACCGTGAGCTTATCGCAAATCTTGAGAGCTACCTTGCAACAATTACTGGCTTTGCAGGTTGTACCTTGCAGCCTAACTCAGGTGCTGCGGGCGAGTATGCTGGCTTGATGATGATTCGTGCTTACCACCAGAGCCGTGGCCAGGGCTACCGTAACATCATTCTTATCCCATCATCGGCACACGGCACAAACCCAGCTTCAGCAGCTATGGCGGGCATGAAGATCGTTACTGTGGCGTGCGATGCTAACGGAAACATCGACGTTGAGGATTTGAAGAAGAAGGCTGAGGAGTACTCATCGGAGCTTTGTGGCTTGATGGTTACATATCCATCTACTCACGGTGTCTTCGAGAGCCGTATCCGCGATATCGTTGACGCAGTGCACGATGCTGGTGGTCAGGTATATATGGATGGTGCTAATATGAATGCTCAGGTGGGTCTCACTAACCCTGGTTATATCGGTGCAGACGTATGTCACCTCAACCTACACAAGACCTTTGCTATGCCTCACGGTGGTGGTGGCCCTGGTGTAGGTCCTGTATGTGTTGCTGAGCACCTTGTTAAGTTCTTGCCTACGCACTCTTTGATGGAGACAGGTGGCGAGGAGGGTATCACTGCAGTAGCATCTTCTCCATGGGGCTCAGCGATGTTGCTCCCAATCACCTATGGCTACATTCGTATGCTCGGCTTCGAGGGCTTGCGTCGCTCAACAGAGATGGCTATCGTGAATGCTAACTATATGTCGTCAGCACTCAAGGATGAGTATAAGACTTACTACTCTGGCGAGACTGGCCGTGTAGGCCACGAGATGATTCTCGACCTCACTCGCTTCAAGCACGACTACAACATCGACTGTGGCGATATTGCTCACCGTCTTATGGATTATGGCTATCACGCTCCAACCCTCTCATTCCCTGTGCATGAGACACTTATGGTTGAGCCTACTGAGTCAGAGTCTAAGGCAGAGATGGATCGCTTCATCGAGTCGCTCATTAAGATTAAGCGTGAGTGCGAGGCAGCTGCTGCTGAGGGCAACGCCGATAATGTTGTTGTAAACGCTCCTCACACTGCTCTTGAGCTTGCTGGCGAGTGGTCACACCCATACTCTCGCACCGAGGCAGCCTTCCCTCTTGCATGGATTGCTGAGAATAAGTTCTTCCCATACGTGACAAAGATTGACAACGGTTACGGTGATCGTAATCTTGTGTGTCGCTGCATGGAGTAATTTCTTGAATTTGTTGTGATAAGGGCGCATCTGCGACCTTTCAATCAAAACCACCAATGGGACGTACGTAAGTACTACCCATCGGTGGTTTTTTCATGTCAAGGCCACATCTGCAACCCTTCTAACAACAAATTTATTTCTTGTGATAAGTCATCATCTACTGCCGCTAACAAATTATCTCGTCAATGGGCAGTACCTCATGTACAGCCCATCGTCGGGATTTTTGCCGAGCGTTGCATCTGCAACCCTTCTCGCGAGAAATCGGTGCGCTGATTTAGGTGGTAGATTAAGGAGTTTAATGAATTTAAGGAGTTTAGTGATAGTCTTTCCCTATGTTCCTTAAATTCCCTATTCTCCCTAAACTCTCTATCTATGCGCAAAAAAAATGGCTACCAACTGGTAGCCATTTTTTTCTTAGAGTTTGTTAAGCTCAATCTCGAAGTCGGCAAGAACATTCATGTAGTTCATAAATGCCTCGTAAGCCGAGTCGTAAGGATTGAAGTATGAGTGTACGTCACCATCTGAGAACCACTTAGTTGCCATATAGTAGAAGTGGTCGGAGTTCTGCATAAAGTGCCATACAAAGTCGAAATCCTTGTTCTTAGCCTTCTTAACCTTTGGTGCAAGGGCATATAACTTGTTAAATGCCTCGTTCTGAAGGTCGTTGCCGAGCCATGCTGTTACATCACGCTCCTCGTCAGCCCATGACATAGCATATGGGCAGTGCAACACAGCAACAGGCTGTAGGCGCTTCGACGCCTCGCTCACGGTGGCGAACTCCAACTCGCCAGTGCCGAGCAATGCACCTGGCAATGCCTTCATAAAGTCGAAGATGCCTGTCGATGCCTTCTGATGCTCACCAAAGGTCTCGTAGTCCATGAATAGGTTGACAACATCACCAGTCTCTGATGCTACCCAGCCAGCAAACTTATCAGCGGTGAGTGGCCACTCGTTCCAGCCCTCATTTGAGAAGCGGAAAGCGATATCGTCAGATAGCTTGTAATTGCGCAACATAAGGCGTAGCTTGTTATCTACAGCATCGCTATATACGAAGTTTGGTGACTTCCAACCAAGAATGTGCTTAGCACCCTCAGCCAACATTGTTTTGAATCCCATGCTCTCAACAGCCTTAGCAATCTCGTCAGAGTAGATAAGCTCGGTGTTGCGGAATGCTGTTGGCTTTACGCCAAACTCCTCCTTGAGCATCTGAGTGTGGAGCTTAACCTCCTGCTTGAACTCGTCAACTGAGTAGAGCGATGACAACGAGTGTGAGTAGGTCTCTGCAAGGAACTCTACGCAGCCAGTAGCTGCCAAGCGCTTGAACGACTCCAACACCTCTGGAGCGTAAGCCTTGAACTGCTCAACAGCAGAGCCTGTGATTGAGAATGTGCACTTGAAAGCGCCCTTATGCTCGTTGATAAGGCTCTCGAGAAGTGCATTCATTGGAAGATAGCACTCACGAGCAATCTTCTGCATGATAGCTCTATTGGTGAAGTCGTCCAAGTAGTTATGGTCGTTGCCCATCTGGAAGAAACGGTAGGTCTTCAAACGCCAGGGCTGGTGAACCTGAAAATAGAAACAAACTGTCTTCATATATCTTATTTTTTATTTGTTACACTTTTCGATAGCCTGCTGATATACATCCTTAATCTTGATAGCAGCATTGAACCATTTGAGGTTGTTAACCTCCTCCAAGCCCTTCTCCGAGAACATCTTAGCAAGAGCAGGGTATGTGATAAGACCGTAGATAGCGTCGGCCATGGCATCTACATCCCAGTAGTTTACCTTGATGGCATAGTCCAACACCTCGGCTACACCACTCTGGTGTGAGATGATTGTAGGCACGTTCGAGCGCATAGCCTCCAATGGTGAGATACCGAATGGCTCAGATACCGATGGCATGATGTATACGTCAGAAAGCTGGAACATCTTCTGCACATCGTCGCCCTTGAGGAAGCCTGTGAAGTGGAATCTGTCGGCAATGCCAAGCTGTGCTACACGACGTATACAATGGTTCATCATATCGCCCGAGCCAGCCATCACGAAGCGTACGTTAGGCACTCGTGCAAGCACCTTTGCTGCAGCCTCGATGAAGTAGTCGGGACCCTTCTGGAAGGTGATACGACCAAGGAACGTCACAATCTTGTCCTTAACACCGCGCTCAGGCACAGGGTTATCGTTCTCGGCAAACTGCACAGCATTGTGTACTGCCACAACCTTCTCAGGCTCAATGTTGTACTTATCAATAACGATGTTACGTGTTAGGTTAGACACAGCAATTACCATGTCGGCAGCTGCCATACCAGCACGCTCAATCTCGTAGACACGTGTGTCGATGTTGTCGCTTGACGAGCGGTCGAACGATGTTGCATGCATATGCACAACGAGTGGCTTGCCCGATACCTGTTTTGCAGCGATACCAGCAAAGTATGTCAACCAGTCGTGGGCGTGGATAACATCAAACTGGCCCTCGAGCTGACGTGCCACCTCAGCAGCAACAACTGCATAGCGAGCAACCTCCTCCATGATGTTGGCGCCATACTTACCCGAGAAGGTGTAGCGCTGAGTCCAGCTGTCGCCCTTGCGCTCCCAGAACTTCTTGCCTGTCTTCTCGTAACCCTCACGATATGTTGCCCACTCCTCTGGCGAGATGTAAGGAACCATGTTTGAGTCGATATGTATGAACGAAATCTTGCGCATGATGTCATCTGAACCCTCGATGCTTGAGTCGCAGTAGCGTGCCTCTACGTCGCTGGCATTGACAACTTTAACGAAGCTCTGGTCCTCATCGCCCGACGCCTTAGGCATAACGAAGATAACCTCCACATCGTTGCGTGCCAAACCTTGAGTCATGCCGTAGCAGGCAGTACCCAAACCTCCGGCAATGTGGGGAGGAAACTCCCATCCGAACATTAGTACTCTCATAATATATCTTTTTTACGTTTATTTCTGAACACTCTTACGTACACACTTGCGCTTAGGCTTCTCTTCTGCTGCGGCCTCAGCCTTAGGCGTGCTCTTTTTGCAACTCTTGCGTGCAGGCTTCTTTGGCTCATACTTCGAGATGAGGCTATTGATAAGGAGTAGTCCTGCAACAGATGTTGCGTGTGACACGCCACCACGTGGGTTGTGTGGAGGGTCGCCCTCGAAACGCTCTGATATTGAGCCTACACACTTTGTCTGAAGCTCATCGTCGAAGGCCTCCAATATGGCACGTGCCTCAGATACAAAGCCCTCGCCACGAACATCGAAGCATGCTTTAACATAGAATGTAAGAGGCCAAATCCATGCCGAGCCATTGCGTGAGGCGAGATCCTGCGAGCGCTGATCCTCGTTGTAGTTAGACTTGTAGATAGGGTTACGTGGTGATAATGTACGAAGACCTCGAGGTGTGAGCAGGTGTTGCTGGGTAGTCATCAGCGTACGCACAATCTGCTCCTCGTTAAGCATCTTAAAGTCGAGGCCACAAGCTACAACCATGTTAGGACGTATAAACTTGTTTACCTCGTCGTAGTTTACATAGTCGGCGAGGTAGCCCTCCTCCTCCAACCAGAACTTCGAGATAAACGACTTTTGAGTCTTCTTAGGCATATCCTTCCACTCGTTGACAAACTCCTTGTCGCCCTGCTTCTTAGCCACAGCAAGGGTGTATGACACGGCGTTATACCACAATGCCTGAAGCTCTACAGGATAGCCACGACGTGGTGTTGTTGCTTGACCATCGACGATTGTGCCCATCCATGTCAATGGACGGTCTGCCCATGCCCAAACGAGGCCATTGTCGTGGAGGCGTATATCCTCATAAAAACCTGCACGGAAAGCCTCAAGTATGCCCTTCATCACCTTGCCATACTTGGCCCAAAGCTCCTTCTGGGTGATGTGGCCCTCAAGCTGCTGAAGTGTGTAGTATAGCCAAAGAGGTGCATCTACCGAAGCAGGAACGTAACGTCCCTCAAGAAGACCGCTTACCTCAATGTCGCGTACTGCGGTGTCGAGAGCGTCGATGCAATCCTCCTTGTGGCCTTGAGTGAGTGTAAGACCTGGTAGTGCCATGAACGTATCCTCCATAAATGAACCAAACCATGGGTAGCCAGCAACAACCTCGGTGCGATTCTCTGGACGACGAATGATAAACTGACGTGCTGAGTGCTCAAGGCAACTCAAGAAGTCAATCTTGTGGGTGCGACGTGCTAATTCCGCAGCATATAGCTCTGTGATGGTTTCGGGAGTTGCCATCTGGTCTGTTGCTGCCGAGAAGATAACGCTCTCACCCTTCTTAATCTTAAACTCGAAATATCCCGTTGTCATCAGGTCCTCGTGACCCTCATAGCCACGACGTAGCTCCTTCTGATACTCGAAGTTGTAGTACCAGTCGGGAGCTGCAATAAACTCATGATCTGTCTTGTCGAGCTGCATGTGCAACCATGGGAAACCGTTGTATAGGCGACACTTGACACCAGAGGTGATAGGGTAGGCACGACCATCTGCTTCCATGTTTGCCTTCGATAGTGAGTGCTTGTCGCGGAAGGCAAGCAATGGGCGAAGGCGAAGTGTTGTTTCGGAGTGAGCATCAACCAATGTGTAGCGAATCATAAGCTGTGTACGCTTGTGAATCCACAATAACTCTTTACGCAACACAGCACCACCTACACGGTAAGTGATTGTTGGTGTTGGGGTGTACTCAAAATCGGTGATGTACTTGTGGCCACGTGGCTCATACACGCCCTCGAAGCGGTGCAAAGCGAGGTTGAACGACTGGTCATGTTGGATTAGTGTCTCGTCGAGCGATGACAGAAGCACATATGTGCGGTCGCTCTGGTCGATAGGTGCTACCATCAAACCATGATACTTACGTGTGTTGCAACAAACGATAGTAGTACTCATGTAGCCACCACGACGATCCGTAGCAAGCATCTCTCTGTCGAGCGAATACTCCAAGTTGCCCAATTCACGTTTGTCGAATTTTAGTCCTGACATAAAAATATATTTATTAGTTTCTTGTTTTTGAATATGTATATGCCAACCCCAATATAATGAATGCCAGGGGTTAGCTCATTATATTATGAAAATGTGAGTAAAACATTTAAAATAGTTTAGTAAAGTTACTATAAAAAAATCAATTCTCCAAACGTTTAGACGAAAAATGATTCAATTATTGAGTCTGATACCAAGAATCGTGTTGAGGGTATAAAGAGCCTATTGGCATGGCGCATGAGACATTGTGCCTCTATCCATGTTGAGGCATTTCGCTCGATATGCTCAAGACGTGCTTTGCCAAAATGACGCTCTACATATTCAAGGTCGATGCCCTGACTTGTGCGTAACGAGGTCATGACATATTCATTATAGTGGTCGACTGGCGAAAGTTCCTCACTTTCGTACATATACTCCCCTTCAGAATACTCCTTGGCTGACGATGTACACCATGTGCGATTGTTGCCGCTAAATGAGTGAGCGCCAGGGCCTATGCCGAGATACTCTACACCCTGCCAGTATGCTGAGTTGTGGCGAGCCTTAAGATTGGGCTTTGCAAAGTTCGACACTTCGTAGTGGTCGTAGCCAGCATCGCATAGGGCGTCGTGCACCATCAAAAATTCGCGCTCCGACTCCTCGTCACTTATAGGTGTGTACTCGCCTTTGCGCACCAGCACGCCCAGGCGTGTGCGCTCCTCAACAGTGAGGTGATAGGCCGATATGTGCTCTACGTCGAGGCTTATGGCACGTTGCAATGACTCGCTTAGATGACTATCTCCAAAGCCCGCAATACCGAAGATGATGTCTATTGATATGTTCTCTATGCCTATTGCCCTTAGACGCTTAACGGCCTCTTCAGCCTCTGTGCCAGTGTGTCTACGATTCATAAATTGTAGCACCCTGTCATCGAACGACTGAATGCCAAGGCTTACTCTGTTTACCGATGTTTGGGCAAGTGCCACGGCATACTCCTCGTTAATGTCGTCGGGGTTCGCCTCGAGGGTTATCTCTTTGACTTCCGAGCAATCAAATCTCTCTCGGGCATGATTTATGAGTCGTTCAATCTCGATGGGGTGAACAAGCGATGGCGTGCCCCCACCGAAGTATATTGATGTTAGCTTGCGCTCGCTGAGGTATGTGCTACGCTCGTCGAGTTCGTGGTGTAGGTTTTCGATGACCTTGGGTAATAGCTCCATTGCACCTACTTTGTAGAAGTCGCAGTAGGAGCAGATGCGCTTGCAGAATGGTATGTGAAAATAGAGTGTTGCCATGCTAAGCCACAAAGTTACAAAAATTATCCGAGCTTTCGAGAACTTTTTATCCTAAAAATATTAACTTTGCCAGTAAGAAAACGAATAAACATAGTATATGAAGAGTATCAGAGAGTTGTATCGTATAGGTACAGGACCATCGAGCAGTCATACTATGGCGCCACGCCGTGCTGCCGAGATTTTTCAAAAGCGTAATCCCGATTGTAAGAGTTTCCGTGTGACGCTCTATGGTAGTCTTGCAGCTACGGGCAAGGGCCACCTTACCGATGTTGCCATCTTCGATACGCTCAAGCCATACGGCATGGTGGAGCTTGTTTGGGAGCCATCAATATTTTTGCCGTTTCACCCCAATGGCATGCGCTTCGAAGCTCTTAACGGCAGTGATAATGTAGTTGATGACTGGACGGTATATAGTGTGGGTGGCGGAGCCTTGGCAGAGGAGAATAGTCGTCCTATCGAGGCTGCCGATGTCTATCCCGACACGAAACTAACCGATATTTTGAAGTGGTGTCGTGACAATGGTCGTACATTTTGGGAGTATGTCGAACTGCATGAGGGCAAGGATATTTGGATATTCTTAGCTAAGGTGTGGCGTACCATGCGTGAGGCTGTTGAGCGAGGCATCGAGACCGATGGTGTAATCCCTGGACCATTGAATCTCTCGCGTCGTGCTATGCGCTATAATGTGCGTGCTTCGGGTTATAAGCAGAGTCTTCAGTCGCGAGGTTTGATATTCTCATATGCCCTGGCTGTAAGCGAGGAGAATGCTTGTGGCGGACGTATCGTGACAGCACCTACGTGTGGCTCATCGGGTGTATTGCCAGCTGTGTTGTACCACTTGTGGAAGACACGTGAGTTCTCGGATTTGCGTATATGCAGAGCCCTTGCTACGGCAGGACTTATCGGAAATGTTGTCAAGCATAATGCCTCAATTTCAGGTGCTGAGGTAGGTTGTCAGGGCGAGGTGGGTGTTGCCTGTGCTATGGCAGCAGCTGCTGCTAATCAGCTCTTTGGTGGCACACCAGCACAGATTGAGTATGCTGCCGAGATGGGCCTTGAGCACCATCTTGGTATGACATGCGATCCAATATGCGGTCTTGTGCAGATTCCATGTATCGAGCGTAATGCATACGCTGCGGCACGTGCCCTTGATGCTAATCTCTACTCGATGTATACCGATGGTCACCATCGAGTGTCGTTTGATCGTGTTGTTGAGGTTATGAAGCAAACGGGACATGATCTCCCATCAATTTATAAAGAGACTGGCGAGGGTGGCCTTGCTAAGGATTTCTTCTAACAGATATAGGGTTAACTCGAGAAGGTTAACCCTATTTTTTTGTTTTTAGTAATTTATTTACTAAATTTGCGTGTTAAAACCATTATCGTGGACTATATGATGCGAAATTTGGAAATATCTTATGAGCACTATGAGGATACTGGTAACATGAATGTTGTTGACCAGGTGCTCATCAGTGAGGCTCAGGCGGCCACCGAGAAGGCTAATGCCCCATATTCGAATTTTAGGGTGGGTGCTGCTGTGCGTCTGCGTAGCGGTCGCACGTTTCATGCGGCTAATTTCGAGAGTGAGGTCTTCCCTGCAGGCTTGTGTGCCGAGCGTTCGTTGCTCTTCTTCATCGAGTCTAACTATGCCGATGACCCTATCGAGTCTCTTGCCATAGCCTCAGTGCCCTCGGAGCGTGAGTGCTATCCTTGTGGACAGTGCCGTCAGGTGATTGTCGATGTCGAGCGTCGTCAGAAGTCGCCTATACGTGTTATAATGTCGGGCGCAGGCTCAGCAACAGTCGTAGATTCGGCTGAGAAATTACTACCCTTTACCTTTAAGTTGTAAGATGTTTACTATTAACGATATTCTATATGAGGATAACCACTTGATGGTGGTTAATAAGCATGCTGGCGACCTTGTGCAGAGCGATCCTGATGGCACTGAGGCTATCGAGGATCAGATTAAGGCGATGATTAAGATTCGTGACCATAAGCCCGGCGCAGTATTTCTCGGTGTGGTGCACCGCATCGACCGTCCTGTGAGTGGCGCTGTGGTATTTGCCAAGACCTCAAAGGCGTTGGCACGTCTCAATGAGATGATACGTCAGCAGCAGATAAAGAAGACCTACTGGGCAATCACTGAGAGCCGCCCTAACGATGAGGAGGGTACGCTCCATCACTGGATTGTGCGCAATCCAAAAACTAACCGCTCGCATGCTCACCAGCGTCCAAAGGGCGATGGCAAGGAGGCAATCCTTGATTATAGGGTGATGGGTGCTTCAACAAACTACACCCTCGTAGAAGTAGACCTCAAAACGGGTCGTCACCATCAGATTCGTGCTCAGCTATCGGCTATAGGTTGCTCGATTAAGGGCGACTTAAAGTATGGTGCTAAGCGTTCTAATAAGGATGGTGGCATATCGCTGCACTCACGTAAGGTGGAGTTTGCACATCCCGTAGGAGGCAAGCTTGTGTCGGTGACAGCACCAGTGCCTAACGACAACCTTTGGAAATTCTTTGAGGAGGCGCAGTAATGAGACTTCTAATACAACGTGTTACAGAGGCCCGCTGCCATATTGGTGGTAGGGTATTCAGCGAGATTGCTAAGGGTTTTGTCGTGTTGGTTGGCGTTGGCTACGACGAGACTGACGAAGATATTGAGTGGCTAGCTAAAAAACTCGTGCAGTTGCGTATCTTTGATGACGAGGCGGGAGTTATGAATCTCTCGGTTCAGGATATTGGTGGCGATGCAATGCTCGTGAGCCAGTTTACGCTCCATGCCATGACCAAGAAGGGAAATCGCCCATCGTGGATTAAGGCGGCGCCGGAGAGCATATCGAAACCCTTGTACGAGAAGTTTGTGCGCAAAGTCGAGGAGCTGTTGGGTAGGAGTGTGGCTACGGGTGAGTTTGGTGCCGACATGAAGATTGAGCTCACGAACGACGGCCCAGTTACTATATGGATTGATTCAAAAAATAGGGAGTAATGAGATATTTACTTACATTTTTTGCAGCCATGCTACTTTTTGCTGGTTGCGATAAGGAGCAGACTTTTGTTTGCAACATTGTAGATGTTGAGGTCGAGAGTGTCGGCCATGACTTTGTGGAGCTTAGCGCTACTATTAATGCCTCGGACTATGCTCAAATTGAGCGTGTTGGCTTTATGATTAAGAGTGGCTCAGGCGACTGGGAGGTCTATGCTTTGGAGAAGAGTCGTCAGATAGAGGTGCGTATCGACGAGCTTAGACCAAATACCGAGTATGAGTATCTTGCCTTTGTGAATGCTGCAGGTGATACTTGGACTAAGGGTGACACGGTCAGAACCCTCAAGGAGAATGAGGAGCCAAATCCTAATCCAGAACCCGAACCAGAGCCCGAGCCCGAACCGGAGCCCGAGCCAGAACCAGAGCCAGAACCAGAGCCTACTCCTACGGGCGGTAAGACCTATCGTTTGGGCTGGTATGAGTTGCCAATAGAGGTGGATAGCAACAGTGATGGTCGTGACGACAAGAACTCTACATACTACTATGCCCACCACCTATGCGCTGGTGGCGAGAAGAATGCTCAGCGCAACGGCTCGGCACGCAACTACACCGTATGTTTCTCGTCGGAGCACCACTGTCCAGTATGGGTAGCTGCGCCACGCCACAAGTGCTATCAGAGTGGTGCATCACGCACCGATGCCTATGCTAAAGATCCGCAGATTCCATCAAACATTCAGTACAATAGCAAGTCGACAGGTGGTGGCTGCAACAAGGGACATATGCTTGGCTCGGCAGACCGCCTATCTTCGACAGCAACAAACAAGCAGGTATTCTACTACACCAACATTGCTCCTCAGTATAGCGATTCGTTTAATACGGGTGGTGGCGCTTGGAACAACCTCGAGGACCATGTAGATGACCTTGTATGTAGCGACACGCTCTATGTTGTCATTGGTGCCTATTTCGATAGATATACCGACAAGTATGGCAATACAGGTAGCCCTAAGAAGATTGACTTTGGTGGTCGCTCCGACGTGTCACGCCCAACGATGTTCTACTATGCTCTGCTTCGTACAAAGTCGGGTAACTCGGGCAAGGCAGTTAAGGATTGCTCGGCATCTGAATTGCAGTGTGCAGCCTTCGTAATATGCCACGAGCAGGACAAGGGACATAAGCCACAGGCTAAGGACCTTATATCTATAGAGGAGTTGGAGCGCTTGACAGGCTTTACCTACTTTAGCAATGTGCCCAACGCCCCAAAGAGTACGTTTAACGCTAACGATTGGTTGTAATCATGCTTATAGCACTACAAAAACGCAAGGAGAACATCGCCGAGTATATCCTCTATCTATGGCAGGTTGAGGATATACTACGTGCCATGCAGTTTAGCCCTGAGGCGATATACACAACCCTCGTAGATAAGATTGAGGGCGCTGATGAGCAGCAGAAGGAGAATATTTTTAATTGGTATATGCAGATTGTTGAGCTACTCAGAAAAGAGGGCAAGGAGGAGAAGGGACATATCGAGCATACTCTGCACCTTGTTGCCGACATGCATAACCTGCATCTACAGCTTATGAAGCTCCCTGTTGGAGAGCACTATCGCACAACCTACCAGCCGTTGGCCTCGGCACTACCACGCCTGCGCCAGTTGCTTGATGATAGCTCGTTGGGCGATATAAACGACACTGAGCTATGCTTCAGGGCGTTGTATGCTACTCTCCTATATAAGATTAAGGGAGGTGCCGACTCGGTGGTGCGTGACACTATCGACGTTATATCGCCCGTAATTGCCGAACTTGCGGCAATTTACCATAAAGTTGAGCGTGGCGAGTTGGACTTGTTCGAGGAATAGAGACCAAAAAGAGTGATATAACGAAAATTATTTGCCGAATTGTTTGCAAATCAAAAAAAACGTTGTACCTTTGCACCTCGCATAAGAAGCATTATTTATAGCTGATTACGGAACAAAACAATAAAAAACAGATACAACTATGGCAATGAAAAGAACTTACCAGCCTTCTCGTCGTAAGAGAATCAACAAGCATGGTTTCCGTCAGAGAATGGCAACTGCTAACGGTCGTAAGGTGTTGGCAGCACGTCGCGCTAAGGGACGTAAGAAGCTTACAGTATCAGACGAGGCTACATTCAAGTACAACTAGTAGTTTCTTGTGATAAGCGGTCATTTTTGACCCATAGCTAAAAGCTAACCACCCGAGGTTGTAGGTTCACTACTTCCTCGGGTGATTCCTTTTGTTGTAGGCTAAGCCTAACCTCCTATTGCTCATCCATCATCATATTGAGGTAGGTAGAGAACGCTAATTTGATGAATGTTACTTCGCTGTCGTTCATATTGCTACATATGTTTGTGAACTCCTTATCATGGTCCTCGTAGAGTGGTGAGCTATTATAGAACTTTTCGGCCAACTCATAAGCAATCTCAAGAAGCTCTTTAGAGCGCTCCAGTGTAAAGCCAAAGTTGTTATATATCTTGTTGATAGATGCATAGAGGTATGCGGTGGCGTCTATGCGATCTGTGCCCTCAAGAAGAAATACTAATGATAATATCCTCTCAGCATCTGATTGTGATAATTCTGCGCCCAATTCAAGTAGCTTTACTATCTCGTCAATTTCGGCAATGACACTCTCTAATGTAATTTCGACCCCTGCTTCCTCAGCTTCGACTACCTCAGCCTCGACCACTTCAGCTTCGACCACCTCAGCCTCGACCACCTCAGCCTCGACTACCTCAGCCTCGACTACCTCAGCCTCGACCACCTCAGCTTCGACCACCTCAGCCTCATCATAGGCATATGTCGCATCGACGGCAGATTGGAGCACCAGTTGTAAGAATAGTGATTCTGGCTCTCGAAGAGTTTGACACATCTCCTCAAAAGCATTCCACTCTGCTTCCACATTGTCAATTTCTGCAGTTAATACCCTTTCAGCCCACTCCAAGCCAATCGTAAGGAGCTCATTGCCACGCTCTAATGTGAAGCCACACTCCTCGTCGATTGTGTATAACGAAGTGTAGTAATAACAAAGTGCGACCACCCTGTCAGCGGGTAGAAGCTGCATTATTATGTTAATAATGTTGACGCCAATTGCGTTTAACTCCTCGGGGTCGCTTGGTAGCCGATCGTTCTTCATATCACTAATAAAGTTGTCGATGACAACTATGGCATCGTCGAGTGTAGGAGCATCTGCATATGTGCTAATCTTCGCTGTGGTTGACTCTGCAGCAAATAGAGTGTTGCATGTGGCAAGAGCCATCGAGCATACCACAAATAGCATAAATAACCTTTTCATAGTAGTGCGTTTACCTGTTTATTGATTTGTTGTATTTGCATATATAGAGTTTATATCCCTGAAAATTATATCACACATCGATAACTTTTACTCTCTATATATATGCAAAGGAGGGGCGCATAGTGCACCCCTCCTCAATCAGCTATGTCGAATCTATCGTTAGTCCTTAAACTTTGCAGACAAGAACTCACGGTTTAGGCGAGCAATGTGTGCGATAGAGATTGACTTAGGGCACTGTGCCTGGCAAGCGCCAGTGTTAGTACAGTTACCGAAGCCGAGCTCATCCATCTTGGCAACCATCGCCTTAGCACGACGAGCACCCTCAACCTGGCCCTGTGGCAACTTGGCGAGTGATGATACGCGTGCAGCAACGAACAACATTGCAGAACCGTTCTTACATGTTGCAGCACAAGCACCACAACCTACACATGCTGCAGCGTCCATACTCTCGTCAGCATCAGCCTTAGGAATAGGAATAGCATTACCATCAGGTACTGAGTTAGTACGTACTGAGATGAAACCACCAGCCTGAAGAATCTTATCGTAAGCACCACGGTCTACTACGAGGTCGCGGATTACTGGGAATGCTGCTGAACGCCATGGCTCGATAGTGATGGTTGAGCCATCCTGGAACTTACGCATGTACATCTGGCAAGTAGTAACTGCCTGTGATGGGCCGTGTGCGTGACCATTGATGTGCATTGAGCACATACCGCAGATACCCTCGCGGCAGTCGTGGTCGAATGCTACTGGCTCCTTACCCTCGTGGATAAGGTTGTTGTTGAGGATATCCATCATCTCGAGGAATGATGTATCAGCAGAGATGTTCTCAACCTTGTAGGTCTCGAAAGCACCCTGTGACTTAGCGTCTCTCTGACGCCATATCTTTAATGTAAAATTCATACTTTCAGTTTTTATTAAAGTTTAACGTCAATGAGATTAGTCTTTGTAGTTACGCTGTGCACGGTGTACAAACTCGTAGTCGAGCTGCTCGATAGTCATCTCTGGAGCGTTGTCCATGCCCTTGTACTCCCAAACAGCGGCATAAGCAAACTTGTCGTCGTGACGCAATGCCTCGCCATCCTCGGTCTGGTGCTCTGAGCGGAAGTGACCACCGCAAGACTCCTCACGGTTCAAGGCGTCACGTGCCATAAGCTCACCAAGCTCCAAGAAGTCCTCAAGACGCAAAGCCTTCTCCAACTCAACGTTGAATGACTCGTTGTTGCCCACCAACTTAAGATCCTTGTAGAACTCCTTGCGAAGTGCCTGGATCTCAACGATAGCCTTCTCCAAAGACTCCTTAGTACGTGCCATACCCACGTTGTCCCACATGATCAAGCCGAGACGCTTGTGGATATCGTCAACTGACTGGTTACCCTTGATAGCGAACAAACGCTCGATACGTGCGCGAACGCCAGCCTCAGCCTCGTCGAATGCCTTAGTATCAGTAGATACCTTAGGAGCCTGAATCTTCTTAGCGAGGTAGTCGCCGATAGTGTAAGGCAATACGAAGTAACCATCAGCCAAGCCCTGCATCAACGCAGAAGCACCAAGACGGTTAGCACCGTGGTCTGAGAAGTTAGCCTCACCAATAGCGTACAAGCCAGGGATTGTTGTCATAAGGTTGTAGTCAACCCAGATACCACCCATTGTGTAGTGAACAGCAGGGAAGATCTGCATAGGCTGCTCGTATGGATTAACGTCGGTGATCTCCTCGTACATGTCGAAGAGGTTGCCGTAACGCTGCTTGATAGTCTCCTTACCCAAGCGCTCGATAGCTGTCTTGAAGTCAAGGAATACTGCCAAACCAGTCTCGTTCACACCGTAACCAGCGTCGCAACGCTCCTTAGCAGCACGTGATGCAACGTCACGTGGCACGAGGTTACCGAATGCTGGGTAACGACGCTCCAAGTAGTAGTCGCGGTCTGCCTCAGCGATGTCAGATGGCTTCTTAGTGCCCTTGCGGATAGCCTCAACATCCTCCATCTTCTTAGGAACCCAGATACGACCATCGTTACGCAATGACTCAGACATAAGAGTAAGCTTAGACTGCTGAGTACCGTGTACTGGGATACATGTAGGGTGAATCTGAGTGAAACATGGGTTAGCGAAACCTGCACCCTTACGGTAGCACTGGAATGCTGCAGAGCCGTTAGAAGCCATCGCATTTGTAGAGAGGAAGAATACTT
>JAFODV010000071.1 GCA_017380515.1 Alistipes sp. | reverse complement strand
GTAACAATGTTACTATTGCCAATAGTACAAAAAACTTCTTCATAGCAATATAGTTTTTAGTTTGCATCTACTTAAAAAAAGAAAGTGTGGAGTTGATTTCGAATATCAGCTTGAAGGTTGTGGCAAACCCAATCTCAATAAACGATACAATGCCCCACACTTGGATAGTATGGGGTATATATGCACGAATAGTGCATAGCCGCATAGCTATACAAGAAATGAGTGCTGTTCGTCACCCCTTAGTCTTTTGAAACTGTCAGATTTCTTTGTAAGGATTTACGAAAACACTTTCAATATGTCTGCTACTCTATCCGAATAGCACTACAAATTTAGAAAATATTTCCCAAACGAACAACACTCACCGGGGGACATTGTGAGAATAGAATACATAAATTCGCCTCCCGCTATCTAGCAAGAGGCGAATTTATAGAGGCGTACTTAAAATACTAATACCGCTTAACTAGTTCTTAACTATCGTCAGGCGTTCCCAGAGGCAGCGGGGGATAAGGCGCCAGAGGAGGACGATGAGCTTAAAGCGCCAGTCGAAGATGATGACACGGCGACGGTGCTTAAGGCCTCGAAGGATATGTTTTGTTGCCGTTGCCAATGTCATCAGCATGGGATAGCGCTTGTCTGGATTGAGTATCTCGGTAGCCACGAAGCCAGGGCGTATGTCGCTAAACACGGCGGGAACGTCGTACATACGCACATACTGAGCCAGCGCCGAGAGATAGGTGCTCTGCATCGATTTGGTTGCTGAGTAGGCAGGTGCTGAGCCCATGCCCTTAGTGCCTGCCACGGAGGTGATAACGGCAATGTGTGCCTTATGTTTGGCGCTATACTCCGACGAGCGCTTGACATAGCCGAGGAAGTGCACCACGAGGCGCACCATGCCCGCAGAGTTGGTAGCCACGGTATTTAGCTCGATAGCGGGGTCGAGTTCGGGGTTTTGCTTGCCTATGCCCGAGGCATACAAAAATAGGTCGGGAGCGCCCACCTTTGAGATGAGTGCGTCGAGGCGCTCTGTGGCATCTTCTTGTGTTACATCTATCTCGGCGATGTGCACTCTCTCCTTGCCAAACTCCTGCTGGAGTTCACGAAGGCGATCTACACGTCGGCCAGCAACACCTACAACCACACCCCTACGGGAAAGCATACGAGCAACCTCACGTCCAAGACCTGAGGTTGCTCCAATGATTATTGCACGTTTCATACTATTAGCCCAATATCTGATCTAAGCGCTCATAGATAGATGTACGCAGCTTGCGTAGCGCAGCGACCTTTGAGCGATTACCGCGAGCTACAAACCTACATGAGCCGACGAACTTAAGGAATAGACGCATATAGTTCCACGCAAGGATAAACATCAATGGGAATGCCACAAAGTAGCCCAGGGCCCACCATCCACCTAAAAATACCCACAACAGCACAATAGGGAGGATTAGGCATATAGGCACAGAGATAAATGCGCTGACGCCAATATTGAACGAGCTGACAAACATATTATCCTTTATGAGCCTGCTAATAAATATCTTAGGGATAAGGAACATCAAACCTGTACATATTATCGACAATATGTATAGTGGCAACATAATGATTAGGCCAAGGCCTCGCAGGATAGGAGCCTCTACACCTGGATCATGCACAAATAGCCAATCGCGTATGCCAATCTCCTTAAGGCCTTGGCCATAGCGCTTAGTGTCAGAATATATCTGCTCCATAGCCTCTGGATGTTGCGCTGTTGCACTCTGCATCGCATTAACAAACTGTTGGTCGGAGATTAGGCGTGATGGCAGATAGCGAGCCTTGAAACCATGCTCCCTGGCATACTTCGCACCGTAGCCTGTCTCGCGCAAGAAGTCGATCTCGTCGTAGTGCACCAAGTCATCGACATGAAGCATCATATCCTGGATTCTGCTGCGCACAATTTGGTTGACCTCCATCATAACCTCGCGTGGCGACTCCTTGTAGCGCTCGTAGTAAGGTTTGAGCGATATTGGACGATCAAACTTAATAAGCATGTCGGTGCGTGCATGGAAGTAGTTGGAGTAGTGGTTGCACGATGGCAGCACCATGACATCCTGCTCGAAGTTCATCTTCTCGGCAGCCTCAAAGGCGATGCGTAGGTAGCCGAGCTTAAACTTGCCAAGCCAGCGCTTATCCTGATGATCAGCCTCGGGATAGAGCATAAGGGTCTCGCCATCGGTGAGCGCCTTGCCCGCATCGTCCATGGTTTCACGATTCTTGTTTATGGCCGAAAAACCCTCGTGGCTCATGCGGTATGCTGGCAACAAACCCATGGCACGTAGAGCCTTATTGAATATAGGGTTCTTGAACACGTTGGCACGTGCTATGAAGTTCATGCGGCGGTCGGTGAGCTTCAGACATACGCACAATGGGTCGTTAAGGCAGTTTTGGTGGTTTGACACAACAACTGTAGGAGTGCCGTCGGCAGGCACATTCTCCAAGCCGATGATATGCTCCTTACGAAAATATAATCCCGAATTTACATATTGCAAATATAGTCTGAATGCTTTTAAAAATAGTGAATGCTCTCTTGGCTTACGCTGTCTTCTCATAGATTTCTTCATTTTATAACTTTCAAAGATACACAATATATTGTAAATTACCGCCTTTATGGTTGAGCTTTTTTGAATAATAAGTATTTATAGGTATGGATTTAGGGACTTTCAGCCTTTTAGCATAAATGTTTATTGCTTCAGATATCCTACTAAGGTTCCTTTTGCATTATTGCTCTTTTTTCGTAAATTTGCATCACACCATAATACTATGAACAATGCGTCGACGATATATATTCTTTGATATTGATGGAACACTCAAGGCTGGTGGCTACGACAATGCCTATATTCCAGAGTCCACAACACGAGCTATTGAGCGTCTGCGCCAAGCAGGACACTTCATCGCCATTGCAACTGGACGTTCCGAGGCTATGGCGCGCGGATATATGCAGGAACTGGGCATCGAGAATATGGTGAGCGATGGCGGCTATGGCATAACCATAGATGGCAAGCTACGATCTATAGAGCCTCTGAACAAAGGGCTATGTGTAGAACTTGTTGACGAGTGTCGCAAACACAATATGCCATGGGCCTTGCAAGTTGACAACTCCGATACGCGCGTAGCTCCCGACTCTCACTTCGAGGAGTTTACTCATGATGTATATATGCGCACCGCCATTGTCGAGGGGCTGGAGCCACGCAACTATGATAATATATATAAGGTCTATGTTGCCTGCCTTGCGCCCGATGAGAGGCTGCTCACAACACTCAACAAGCTGCCATGGTGTCGCTTTTTAGATGAGTATATCTTTGTTGAGCCAGCAGATAAGAGCCATGGCGTACGCCAAATACTCGACCATTTTGGCGTAAAATATGAGGATGCCATAGTATTTGGCGATGGTATCAACGATCTTTCGATGTTTGTTGACTCGTGGACTAAGGTTGCCATGGGTAACGCCTGTGATGAGCTAAAGGCTCGTGCTGACTATATCACCACCAATGTCGACGATGATGGTATCTGGAACGCTTGTGTAGAGCTCAAGCTGTTTTAAAAGGCCAAAGCAACAAGATTTTTGTCAGGGCATGCAATCGGGCCCTTATCACGGCAAATATTTATTGTTAGAAGTAATGAGATGTGATACATCGCAAAAGAAGATCCCCTCGGGATAGTACACTTTAGTACAACCCGAGGGGTCTTGCTTGTAGCGATGTGCCGCAGATTGCGGCTTATCACGACAAATTACACGGTCATGATCTCCTTCTCCTTCTTCTCAAGCTCAGCGTCAATAATCTTGCTAAACTTCTCAAGGAGCTTCTGTGCCTGTGCCTCGCCATCCTTCTGCTCATCCTCAGACATACCCTCCTTCTGAGCCTTCTTGAAAGCCTCAACAGCATCACGACGAGCATTGCGCAAGCTGATACGTGCAGTCTCGCCCTCGCCCTTAACCTTCTTTACGATCTCCTTACGACGCTCCTCGGTGAGAGGTGGAATCGAAAGGCGGATATGCTCGCCATTGTTCGATGGAGTAAGGCCGATGTTAGAGTCGATGATAGCCTTCTCGATAGGGCGAATCATATTCTTATCCCATGGCTGAATAAGCACAGTCTTAGCATCAGGCACAGTAACACTGGCAACACCTGATACAGGGGTCTGTGAGCCGTAGTAGTCAACAAATACACCATTGAGAACATTAACAGATGCCTTGCCAGCACGTGTGTTAAGCAACTCCTCAACAAGGTGGTCGACAGCACGCTGCATGCGGTCGGTTGTTTCGTTTAGAATAGTCTTAGTATCCATATTATCGCTTTTTATTAGTTATTTCAGCACCTATTAGCGCAATGCCTTCTCGATTGCAGCATTTACCTCCTCGGCACTCTTCTCGTCGTAGCCAGCAACGCGGTAAACAACCTTGCCATTTTTGCCCACGATGAATGTGCGAGGGATATAGTTTGTAGCATATAGGCCGTAGATTGCCTGCTCAGGGTCAAGACCTACAGCAAACTTGTAACCGTTATCGGTGATAAACTTCTCGACAACATCACGCTTCTCGCCACGTGAGATAGGCAACACCACAAGATCCTTACCTGCAAAGTGGTCGATGACACCCTCCTGGAGGTGTGCCAACTCCTGACGACATGGAGGACACCATGTAGCCCAGAAACAAACCATAACAACCTTGCCACGAAGTTCCGATAGTTTGATGGTGCGACCGTCGAGCATCTCGACAGAGAAGTCAGGGGCTACATCGCCAACCTTAACGATTGTTGCCTCCTCAACCTTGGCAAGCTCATCCTGCTCCTCAGCGCTAAGCTCAGCCTTTGGTTCCTCGGCAGCCTGCTTTGGCTCCTCAACGACCTGCTCCTCAACGACTTGCTCCTCGACGCCCTGCTCGTCGGCAGGCCACAAAATAATTGCGGCTACAAGGCCCAAGAGGACGATAAGCATAATTATTAGCGAAAAGTTTGATCCACGCTTCTTGTATTTGCTCTCAATTGCCATAATTCAAATGTTTTAATGATTATTTCTCTGTTACTATTGTTCCAATATTTTCGCCCGTAACGACCTTCTCAAGGTTGCCCACAGTATCCATGTCGAAGACAATCAACGAGAGGTGGTTCTCGCGGCAGAGGGTGAAGGCTGTCTGATCCATAACCTTAAGACGACGGTCAATAACTTCGTCAAAGGTGATAGTATCAAACTTTGTTGCTGTAGGATCTTTCTCAGGATCTGCTGTATAGATGCCGTCGACACGTGTGCCCTTGAACATCACCTCAGCCTCAATTTCAATGCCACGAAGTGCCGAAGCAGTATCGGTTGAGAAGTAAGGGTTCGATGTTCCGCCGCCGATAATAACGACATATCCTGCCTCGAGATATTCGAGAGCCTTAGCCTTAGAGTAGTACTCGCCGATAGGCTCCATGCGAATTGATGTTAACACTTTACACTTTACGCCTGCCGACTCCAACGCTGACTGCAATGCGAGTGAATTGATGATTGTTGCAAGCATGCCCATCTGGTCGCCCTTAACACGGTCGAAGCCACGGCCAGCGCCCTGAATGCCACGAAAAATGTTGCCACCGCCAATGACGATACCAATCTCAACGCCCATCTCGCTGATGCGCTTAATCTGCTCGGCATAGTCACGAAGCACATTTACGTCGTGGCCATAGTTCTGCTCTCCTTGCAACGACTCACCGCTGAGCTTAAGGAGTATTCTCTTGTATTTAGCTATTGACATAATTCAATTATCAATATCGATTAAACATATATATCGAATGCGAAGATAATAATTTTCGACTATAATCACAATTTTTTAGCCACCTATTTTACATTACACCCCCACTTCATTACAAAAAGGTGGCACTACGATGTTTGAATCATAATATCTGGAACTCTTATTCGAGGCACAATGCTAAACTTCGAAATAATTGTATTAACTTTGCACCCTAAACCCCAAGGAACTACGTAGTATAGATAACATCACTACAATAGATCATAATGCTAACATATATGAGAAAGGTAATTTTGCTAATATTGGTGGTGCTCGGAACACTAATGTCAACACGCTCATCAGCACAGCTATATGCCATGCGCGACTCAGTGCAAAACGGCTACAACTTCTGGTTATATCTGCCTGATGGATATGAGGATACACGTGACGAGCGCATAGCAAATCCCAACAACAAAGATGCAAAAGAACCTCTCCCCATTGTCGTATTTTTGCATGGTCGTAGCCTTAGTGGCACAAACTTGAGCACAGTGCGTAAGTATGGTACTATTGATGCTATAAAGCGTGGTCGTAAGGTAAATGCTGTGGTCATTGCTCCACAGGTTAACCATGGCGACTGGTGGCGCCCCGAGCGTGTTATGAATGTTGTTGAGTGGGTGTCTAAGCGCTACGATGTTGACACCACTCGCCTCTACGTCTTGGGTATGAGCCTTGGCGGTTACGGTACACTCGACTTTGCAGCAGCCTATCCCGATCGTACGGCAGCAGCCATAGCCCTATGTGGTGGCTCAACAAAGAAGAACTCGCAGCTCGGACAACTCAACGAGGTGCCTCTATGGATTATGCACGGCACAGCCGATGCTTCAGTAGCTGTCAGCGAGTCACGACGCATAAAGAAGGCTATGGAGGAGGCCAACCATAATACCCCTCGCCTGCGCTATGATGAGTGGGTGGGAGCTAATCATGGAATATATGCACGTGTGTTCTACATGAACGAGGCCTACGAGTGGATGTTCAAACACCGCACAACAGACAAGAATCGCCCGGTAGACCGTAGCGTTGCAATACCTACATCACTCTTTAACAATGTCTACTCTGGACTTCCACGTGGTGGCATAGCTCTCCAGGTTTACGACCCACCAACAAAGAGCACCACAAAGGGACGATACATGGACAAGAGTGCACCGCTACCTGAAAACAAGAGCAAGGAGACAGAGAAGAGTGAAAAGAGCGACGAAAGAGGCGATAATAGCGTCAAGAAGCAAGAAAAGAGCAACAACGCAAAGACTCAGACTACAACAGCTACAAGTCAGGTGCTATATCACACCATCGAGGAAGGCGATACTCTCGGACACATTGCCGCTAAGTACGACACAACGGTGAAGGCCTTGTGTGAGCTTAACGACATAGACAAGAGTGCTATACTGAGCATTGGCAAACAGCTAAAAATTAAGGATGCTGATACCCCAATAGAGATTGTGTACCACACCGTAGCTGCTGACGACACGTCGTACTATGCCATAGCAAACAAGTACAATACTACTGTAGAGAAGATACTGGAGCTCAATGGCTTAACCGAGCCAAAGGTATATCATGTTGGCGAGCAGATTATCGTGGCAAAGCGCGAGGTGGTGGTTGCAAACAACAAAAACAACACCGCAGCAAAGAGCAACAAGAAGAGTGCCGAGCCACAGTATCACACCATCAAGGATGGTGATACGCTCGGACATATTGCCATAAAGTATAACACCTCGGTGAAGAAGCTGTGCGAGCTCAACAGTATAGAGAAAGATGCAATACTCTCGATTGGCAAAAAACTCAGAGTAAAGTAGCAACAACATAACCCAGAAACAACTACTTATGCATACTACCAACCCAAGCGATATTATTATAAAAGAGGCAACCACAAAGAGCGATATCAGACGCTTTGTGCAGTTCGGCATAGATCTATACAAGGGTAACCCCTACTTCTGCCCTCCAATATTTTTTGACGAGGTAAACACCTTCGATCCCAAGGGCAACCCTGCACTCGAGGTCTGCGACTATGTGATATACTTAGCATACCGCCATAACGAGATTGTTGGTCGCATAGTGGGTATCATTAACCATCGTGCCAACGAGTCATGGGGCGTAAAGAAGTGTCGTTTTGGCTGGTTTGACTTTATCGACGACTACGATGTGTTCAAGGCGCTCATAGATGCTGTTGCCGAGTGGGGCAAGAGCAAGGGCATGGGTTGCTTAAATGGCCCTGTGGGTTTCACCGACTTCGACCACCAAGGCCTGCTACTCGAGGGTTTCGACTACAACGCCCCCATGGCAAGTCTATATACCTATCCCTATTACGTTGCCCACTACGAGCGATATGGACTACGCAAGGAGGCAGATTGGATTGAGTATCAAATCACTCCGCCCACGGAGGCTCCCGAGCGAATGCGTCGTGTTGTGGAGCTTGTGGAGAAAAGGTGTGGACTACATGTTGTGAAGGTTAAAAACTCGCGCGAGCTGAGAAAAAGGTATGGATATACCTACTTCGATGTTATGGACGAGGCATACCAGAAGCTCTACAACTATCAGCCAATGACACCCCGCCAGAAGCAGTACTACTGCAAGATGTATTTCCCAATACTCAACTTCGACTTTGTTACGATGGTAGCCAACGAGCAAGATGAGATTGTGGCAGTGGGCTTGGGCATGCCGTCGCTCTCGGAGGCGTTGCGCAAGTGTGGCGGTCGTCTATTTCCGTTTGGCTGGTATCACCTTCTCAAGGCCCTAAAAGCCAAGAAGATGACCGACTTCGACTTGTTGATAATAGCTGTGCGTCCCGACTATCAAGATAAGGGCGTTACAGCGCTTATTTTCAACGAGATGACACCTCACTTCTCGAAGTATGGCGTGGAGCGAATAGAGACAACGGCTATTCTCGAAACCAACCATAAGAGCCTCGCCAACTTTGCAGACTACGACCATATACAGCACAAGCGACGCAGAGCCTTTATCAAGGAGTTGTAGTGCGACAATCTTTGCTAAAAATCTGCAAAGTCTGCGTTTTTTTATAAAAAATCCCTATCTTTGTAGTTGGTGTGTATGTTGCGCGCCAACTACAATTTGTTTTAAATGGCAGAGGCTCAGTATAAATATCTCGATAAAGTAAATTCGCCCGACGATCTTAAGAGGTTGACGATTGGCGAGTTAAAGTGCTATTGCGATGAGCTTCGCCACTACATTTTGGAGTGTTGCTCAACCAATCCTGGACACCTTGGCTCAAGCCTCGGAGCGATAGAGCTCACCGTGGCTCTACACTATGTCTACGACACTCCCCACGACCGCATTGTCTGGGACGTGGGACACCAGGCATATGCCCATAAGGTCATCACAGGTCGCCGCGAGGCATTTCTCAAAAACCGCATGCAGGGCGGCATAAGCGGCTTCCCACGCATGGCTGAGAGCGAATATGATGCCTTTGGCGCTGGCCACTCATCGGTGAGCATCTCGGCAGCATTTGGCATGGCTAAGGCTGTGGAGATGAATGGCGGCAGCGAACATGTTGTGGCTGTCATTGGCGATGGCGCAATGACAGGAGGTCTTGCCTTCGAGGGCATGAACAATGCTGGTGCATCGCCAAAGACCAATCTTCTTGTAGTGCTCAACGACAACGAGATGTCGATTGACAAGCCTACAGGAGCCCTCGACCGATACCTCGTTCGCATGTCTACATCGAAATGGTATAATGGGCTAAAAAACACCCTATGGCGAGGCCTTGGCGTGATACCTCCACTACACCGCTTTATACGATGGGCTGGTGGAGCCATCAAGCGTGGATTGCTGCAAAATAGTAACCTCTTCGAGAGTCTTAACTTCCGCTACTTCGGTGTTATCGACGGTCACGACCTTGCAAGTTTAATACGCACACTCGAATCGCTAAAGAAAATTGGAGGCCCAAAGCTCCTGCATATAAAGACTAAGAAGGGCAAAGGATATGCTGCTGCCGAGGCCGACCCCGCAACATGGCATGCTCCTGGCCGTTTCGATGTGGCTACGGCTGAGCGCAAGCGCTCCGACTATAAGGCGTCACGCTATCAAGATGTCTTTGGCCAGACACTTCTCGATTTGGTCCGCATGGATGAGCGTGTTGTGGGTATCACCCCTGCAATGCCTTCGGGATGTTCGATGAATATTGTGATGCGCGAGATGCCTGAGCGATGCTTCGACGTGGGTATTGCCGAGGGCCATGCAGTTACATTCTCAGCGGGATTAGCCGCTGCAGGTAAGCGTCCATTCTGCAACATATACTCTACGTTCATGCAGCGCGCCTATGACAACATTATTCACGACGTAGCACTTCAAAACTTGCCTGTTGTCATGTGCCTTGATCGTGGTGGCTTAGTGGGTGAGGATGGTGCAACACACCATGGCGTATTCGACCTTGCATATTTGGGCTGCGTGCCCAATATCACCATAGCAGCACCCCGCAACGAGCTTGTGCTTCGCAACATGATGTACACCGCGCTACAGGCCAATCACCCCACAGCCATTCGCTATCCACGAGGCATCGGCGAGGGTGTAGAGTGGCAGGGTGCTGAGTTTAAGAAGCTGGATGAAGGCAAAGGTGAGATGCTACGCAATGGTAGCGACATAGCAGTAATTGCTGTTGGCACAATGGCAAATGTGGCTATGCGTGCCGCAGAGCGCTCTAAACGTAGTGTGGCTGTCTACGATATACGCTATGTAAAACCTCTCGACAAGGAGATGATTCTCAAAATCGGCAACAAGTTTACAAAGATTGTAACTATTGAGGATGGCATTATTCGTGGCGGCGTGGGCGAAACAATAAGTGCATTGCTATCAACCGAGGGGCTACATCCTACCATCAAGCACTTAGGCATCAACGACCGCTTTGTGGAGCAGGGAACACCCGCCCAGCTATACTCGGAGTGTGGCTATGACGAGGCGGCACTTCTATCGCTTCTTGAGAAGTTGTAGGGTATAGATAAACCAGCCGTCACAGCTCACATAAACACAACATTAGAGGGTATCCACATCTTTTGTGGGTACCCTCTAAATATTATAGTTGGCGAGAGTGGTTACGCATTGACGATGGCGTGAGAGAGAAATGGCGACGGAAAGTGGCTATGAAGTGCGACACATTAACAAAGCCACAGAGTGAAGATACCTCGGTGATAGATATGCTTGACATAGTCATAATCTTCGCTGCAAGCATCAATCTACATTGTAACAACCACTTGTGTGGCGGCTGGTGATAGTGCTTGCTAAAACGTCGTTTGAATGTAGAGACAGAATAACAACACATGGCCGCTAGCTCCTCAATCGACAGATTAGCCACAATACCCTGTAATATTGCATTGTCAAACCTCTCGCGCTCACGATGCGAGACCATGACGTCGGAGCTTTCGCCAGGCAAATTTATTCGCAACAATACCTGCTCGAATGTACCTTCGCTATTAGTAAAGTTCTCGACACTTTGCGTCTCATTGTCTATGACATATAGCTCTCGCTCCGATATTACACGTAGCTCTCCATTATGATGCAAACGACAACTTCCGCTTATAATACACCCTACAGCACCACTATTACCCTTATTAATAATTGATATGTTACTGGCATCCAATAGTATATGCTCTATCTCAGCGCCTAATAGGGCTGTATTTTCTACATTACGACCGTACATGTTATTTTAATTATTTACAACACAAATGAATTAATTATATTGTAATTATTTGATTCAATATAGGTCAATTTATAAAAATTAACCCTTTTGAAACATTACACTAACGATGCCATAATAAAACAAATATAGTGCCATGCATACGCAAGGCACTATATCTCAGTGTGTTTGAACAATATGCTACACTATTTCTTTGGTATCGACTGAGCCTTTACTTTGAAGAAGTTCATCGACGAATTTGCATCTAATATGCGGTAATCATAGATGTTACCCCAACCTGCTGGACGATCCTTAATCTCGCAATCCTCCTCGGTGTCATTATCAACATAATTGCGTATCATGTCGTGCCAACCGTTAATACGATTGATTGATGCCTGATAGTGGAATAGATTATTGGCTGGATCGCACAACTCGTTGAGGGCCTCAACATATATTGCACGATAGTCATCATATTTTAGGATCTTGCCAATAAGCGGACAACGCCCCGTATCACCCCAGTTGAGTGGGTCGTGACGGCCTGCATCGCTCTGCACACCGCAATTCGACGATGTGCCGAGAGTGTTGTCATAGTCGTATGGAATAAAGAAGAATTGGTAGTTCTCTTTATCCGATGAGTTGAAATAGATGTAGAAGTTGTTGGAGTTGTTCCAATAGTCATCCCACATGCCTACAACAACATTTACGGCATAGGTGCGTAGCAACAGACGCACGTCGCACACCTTAGCAATCCAATCATGGAACTCCTGACCCTCAAGGCGTGTGAGGTTCTTCGAGAACTCAAAGAGTTGAGCCTTTGCCGCATCGAAATTCTCAGTGTTTGACTTTAGCTCATACTGATAGCCGTTATTCGAGTCATCATCGTAATAGACCGATGCATTTTTGATGTCATTGTAATTTAGCGTAGCACCCCAACGACACTTCCATAGGTTGTGCTTGTGGTCGCCAAAAAGGTCCTTGCGCTTCTTGACATATTTATCGTCGATGGCCTCAATCATCTCGTAGACGCCATAGTATGCAGCCTCCTTGTCGCCCTCGACATGAATCCACAGACGGCAATAAGAGCTATATGCCGCAGTCCATATTCCAAACCTACGGAAAAGGTCGTAGCAATATATCTCACGGCAGTAGGCTCTATCATCCTTATGCCACTTTAGGTGAATCTTACGCACGTTGTGCAACTCGTGAGCATCATCTTTCTGATATTTGCGTAGGTTGAGCATAAAGTGGCAGTGATGCCAATCAGCATTATCGCGTTTGTGCATCTCGCCACCATTGCCCTCGGGTCGGCGACGTGAAGTGTTGCCACGTAGACGCAAGCCTGCATCCACAAAGTTGTGGGTCTCGCCCTTCGACTTAAACTCCGCATCACAGTGAACATACTCTGCGGTGTTGCTATCGCGGTCATACTCTTTTAGCAACTCATTCCATTGCTCCTCAGTCACCGATATACGAATCTCGGGCAACTCGTTCATATCGAACACCCAGTCCAACTCGCCTGCTGCCCACGCTGTGTCGGGATAGTCGTTGTTGAGTGGTGGTTCGGGCTCAGGTTCAGGCTCAGGTTCGGGCTCAGGTTTTGGCTCTTCCTTGCCATCATCGGGATTTTGCTCGGTATCGTATTCGGGAAGTATAAACTCGTTGTCGGGGGTACATGCTGTAACACCCAACATAACCACACAAAAAAGGGCTAATAGTCGTGTTATCTTATTCATTACTAATGATTTATCCTGATACTATATATTCTGCGGTGCTATCGGCGGATATCCAATCCCGAAGGAGCCTGATATATGCGCAACTTGAACATTGGAGCAAGCGCCACGATATATGATATTATCTCGGCTTGCAGAGTCTCATAAGGTACCCAGTTTACGTTTGCTGAGAAACAGTATATCTCGATTGGTAGTCCCCACTCCGAGGGCTGTAGCTGGCGCACCATAGATGTCATATTGCCGTTGATGCGAGGATGACTCGATATGTATGCGTTTATGCTTCGCATAAATAGGTCGAGGTTGGTGAGTGTTGCGCCCTCCAACGACTTAAACTCAACGCCCTGCAATGCCTGCTTAACAAGCTCATTTTGGGTTATCTCACTGAGAAACTCCGACGTGGCAAATTGCACACTTGTAACGTCGATATTTAGCGAGCGCTTTATGCGTCGGCCACCAGTTTCAAACATTGCCTGCCAGTTGTCGAATGGCTCGTTTATAAGCAAGTATGGCGGTATTGTCTGCAACGTGTTGTCCCAGCCACGAATCTTTACAGTTGTTAGCGCAACCTCCTCGACAACACCATCAACGCCATGCTTAGGCATCGAAATCCAGTCGCCCACCTTAAGCATCTTGTTGAGCGAAAGCTGAATGCCCGCCACAAAGCCGAGGATGCTGTTCTGAAATATCAACATGAGCACTGCCGCCGAGGCACCAAGACCTGTGAGAAGCATCACTGGCGACTTGTCGATGACGATAGCCACAACAAGAATTGCTGCAACCATCATTATTATGACCTGTCCTGTCTGCATAAGACCCTTAATAGGGCGGCCATGGAGCGCAGGACGGGTGTCGGCAATGGCAAAGGCCATACGTATTATAGAGTTGAAGAAGCGTACAAAGGCAATAACTATATATATCTCTACGGCACGCGATATGATTTTTGCGAGTAGACCGTGAGTCTGCTCATCGGGAAAGGCAAGCGGCAAAAGAGCATAGATGATAAGAGGCACAACGATGCTGCACATTCGCACCAACACGTTGTGGTCGAATAGCATATCATCCCACTTTGCACTTGTCTTATGCACAATCTTGCGCACCACACGCAACACTATTTGGCGTAGTATCACATCTACCGACAATGCCACAAGAATTATTAGCAGGAGCACCACCCACTCATCTATCACGCCTGTCAGATGTTGCGAGCAACCCCATTTCGTAAGTGTTGCATTTATCCACTCAATCATGCTATTTTCGCCCTGCTCCAACATAATACGTACTGCTTAAATTTTGTTAAAAATGTTTTAAAGGCGAAAGTTAGCAAAAATTGTGGAATTATCCACACCGCTAAACAAAAATTCTCGCCACCCGAAGCCGAGTAGCGAGAAATAAAGTTAAGTTCATATAGCTGACGTGGAGACTACCACTCTTTCAACCTTCCATTAGTGGTTACATTGTAGGAATCATCGCCAGACCAACAAATCCACCAACCACGGCTATTACCAGGATGCACATTAATAACATCGTATGTAGCCGCAACAACAAACTGCCCCGACTTATTTATTATACCCCACTTATTATTAGTTTTTACTAGTGCCATTCCGTTATATTGATTCTCTCCAAAGCTACGAGCCTCCTGATACTTAGCTGCAATTACAAACTTGCCAGTGGTGTCTATATAGCCCCACTTATTATCAACCTTAACGGCAGCCATGCCTTCCGAGAAATCACGAGCCTCCTCAAACTGAGCAGCGATAACAATCTCGCCCTTAGCATTAACATAACCATAGAGCAAGCCCTCCTTGACCAAGGCCAAGCCATCGTTGATGTCGCCCTTTATCTCATACTTAGGCTTTGCCTCCTCAGTAGATGCAGGTGCAGGCTCAGATTCAGACTCTTTTGTTGCTGCCGTAGATAGCAATTCATCAATCTTTGCTGTTAGTGCCGCCACCTGCTCAGAATTAGTCTTATAGGCATTCTCTAAAGTCTCGTATGCTGCAACCATAGTCTGAAGTTGCTCAGCAAGCACCTTGTTGCTCTCTGCCACAGCCGCAAGCTCGCTTAGTTTATTCTGAAGCTCAACATTTTGAGCCTTAAGTGTGTTGAGTTCCTCGCCAAGTGCCACAACCTCCTTCTTCTGGGCTGATGCTGCGCCCACGCCCACCATGAGCATAAGAGCGATGATAAGTAGTCGTTTCATAGGTTATTAGTGATTAATAACACAAAGGTAATAAAATAAAGATATACCACAAATAATATCGGAAACAGATTGTGTAGTACAGGGTATTTCCGCTTCGCTCTGGGGAGAATGGGGAAGATGGGGGAGATGGGGTTCGATAATCCGCAGTGTAATTTAGCGATAGAAGGTAGTAGCTGTGGTCTTGACATGAAAAAGCTCCAAATGGGCTGTACTTGACGTACTGCTCATTTGGAGCTTTGATTGAAAGGCCGCAGATGCTGCCTTATCTCGCTAAATTTTAGCAGTTCATAGCACCACAACAGTGAATAACCTGACCACTCACGTATGACGAAAGGTCGGAACCCAAGAACACTGCAACGTTTGCAACATCCTCAGGAGTACCACCACGGCGTAGTGGAATCTGCGCTGCCCACTGATCCTTAACTTCCTGTGATAGCTGGTTGGTCATCTCAGTGACGATGAAACCTGGAGCGATGCAGTTAGCACGGATGCCACGAGGCCCCATCTCCTTAGCGATAGACTTAGCCAAGCCAATCATACCAGCCTTTGATGCCGAGTAGTTGCACTGACCAGCGTTGCCCGAAACACCCACAACAGATGACATGTTGATGATTGAGCCTGAGCGCTGCTTAGCCATAACAGGAGTTACGGCGTGGATAAAGTTGAATGCTGACTTAAGATTTACGTTGATTACAGCATCCCACTGAGCCTCCGACATACGCATCATAAGGCCGTCCTTGGTGATACCTGCGTTGTTTACCAACACGTCGATACGACCGAAGTCCTCGACAACCTGCTTAACAACCTCGTGTGTCTCGTCGAACGATGCAGCATTTGAGGCATAGGCCTTAGCCTTAACGCCAAGAGCCTCGATCTCCTTAACAGTCTCCTCCACAGCCTCGTTAATAGCCAAGTCGGTGAATGCCACATGAGCACCCTCCTCGGCATAGCGCAAAGCGATAGCCTTGCCAATGCCTCGTCCAGCACCTGTTACAAGTGCTACCTTTCCTTCAAGAAGTTTCATATCTGAATATCTTTAATTTCGGTTTTTATTATTTACCATCCCACTTACGAAGTGCTACACAAGCATTGTGACCACCGAAGCCCAATGAGTTAGAGATAGCCACAGTAAGGTCGGCCTTGCGAGCCTTCAAAGGTGTATAGTCGAGGTCGCACTCAGGATCAGGGTTAGTAAGACCAATTGTAGGTGTTACAACACCGTGGTGCAATGACAATGCTGAAGCGATAAGCTCAACAGCACCAGTTGCGCCAAGCATGTGACCAGTGATTGACTTTGTAGAGGTGATCATAGCCTTCTTAGCAGCCTCCTCGCCCATAGCAAGCTTGATAGCCTTGGTCTCAGCAGCATCATTGAGTGGAGTGCCTGTGCCGTGTGCGTTGATATATAGAAGATCCTTCTCAACGTCGAACTGAGCCTCGTCCAAAGCCTGTTTGATAGCTCGTGACGCAGGAACACCATCAGGACGTGGTGCAGTGAAGTGGTGAGCATCGCAGCTGTTGCCATAGCCCACAACCTCAGCATAGATCTTAGCGCCACGCTTCAAAGCGTTATCCAACGACTCAAAGACCATCATACCAGCACCTTCAGCGATAACAAAGCCGTGACGATCAGCTGAGAATGGCAATGATGCCTGCAAAGGATCCTCCGAGCGTGACAACGCCTTGCTATTAGCAAAACCACCGATAGCGAGTGGGTGTACTGAAGCCTCAGCACCACCAGTGATGATAGCATCAGCATAGCCATGCTTGATAGCACGGTAAGCCTCGCCCGCAGCATGAGTACCTGTTGCACATGCAGTAACTACTGGGAGACATACGCCCTGGGCATTGTGCGAAATGGCAACATTACCCGAAGCGATATTAGAAATCATCATAGGCACGAAGAATGGTGAGATGCGATTTACACCCTCCTCCAACATCACCTTAGTCTGGTTTACGAAGGTGTCCATACCACCGATACCAGAGCCGATGTATACACCAAGACGCTCAGGCTCGACATTCTCGCCGCTAACCAAACCACTATCCTTCATTGCATCAGATGCTGCCGCCATGGCATATACACAGAACTTGTCGCTACGACGTGCCAAACCAGCATTGAGCTCATACTCCGACTGGTCGAAATTCTTAATCTGACCAGCAACCTTCACAGGGAGATTATACTCATCGTAACCCTTGATAAAGTCGATACCACAATTTCCCTCTACAAGATTCTTCCATGTATCCTCCGCATGGTTACCCACAGGGGTAATTGCTCCAACACCAGTGATAACTACTCTCTTTTCCATTATTATCTAAATTTTTCTAATGACTCAAATTTAATACTACTTAGCCCACTCGATGACACATGCTCCTGTTGTGAAGCCCGCACCAAAAGCACTAAACACCAACTTATCGCCATTTTGGAGCTTACCACTGCGGTTTAGCTCGTCGAGCAACGCAGGAAGTGCTGCTGATGATATGTTACCATAGCGCTCAACATTGTGTGGCACATGCTCCTCGTCAACGCCGAGGAAGTTGCGTATAGAGTCGATGATGCGCTTGTTTGCCTGGTGCAAAACATAGTACTTAATATCCTCTGGCTGAAGGCCAGCCTCGCTCAACACCTTGCGAATGTCGCGGCATGAGTTTGTCACAGCATGCTTAAACACCTCACGACCCTTCATCACCAAAGGCTCGAAGTTCTCCTCCTTATCAATATATGGCGTTGGCTCGAGCTGACGCTGATAGTATAGCACGTCAGTGAGCGACGATGTTGTGAGTCGCATAGACTTAAGCTCATCACCCTCCGTAACAACTGCAGCACCTGCACCATCACCAAAGAGCACACATGTGCTTCGGTTCTGCCAGCTAACCATGCGCGAAGGCTCCTCAGCACATACGATGAGAATGTTCTTTGCCTTTTTGCACTTGAGCTTATCCTCGGCCATATCCATTGCAAAGATAAAGCCTGCGCACGCAGCGTTAATATCAACCGTAGGACACTTAGCACCCAACTTACCCTGAATAATACAACTCAAGGCTGGTGTCACATATTCGTTTACTACGTTCGAACAGATGATGAAGTCGATGTCAGCAGCAGTGAGATTAGCATCTTCCAATGCCTTTGTGGCAGCCTCAACGGCCATATCCTCCAGCTTCTCCGACGATATTACACGGCGCTCCTTGATACCAGTACGCTCGGTGATCCACTCATCTGTAGTCTCAAGAAATTGCTCAAGCATCTGGTTTGTCACCGAACACTTAGGGTGTGCCGATCCTGTTCCAATAATTTTCATTCGTTATTGTATTAGTTCAACAATACTTAGGCCTGAACTTCATGTTTTAAAGAACTTGCCTCACGGCCAAAACACCAAGAACCAACGGTCCCTAATTTTTGACCATGCAAAGATACTGCATGCGAGTGTACACACACGTATTATGTGGCGAAAATACGTATTTTGTGGTAAAATTACAATATATGTGATAAAAATTTTGAAAAATTTTAGGAAAATAATATTTTTGTGGTCAGAACGACACATATTATAGGCCTATGAAACAACGAGAAATCCCAAAATATCTGATTTCGAAACGCTATATTTCGGCAATGATAGCCTTCATTGTGGCTTTCTCTGCACTATTCCTGGTAATCTATAAACCATTCTCGCTTGCAGTGTGGTTTAGCACTAGCGACACGCTACATTTCTCGCTAACAATCTTATTTTATGTGGCTGCCATCGTTGTGCTTATCGTCAGCCGTTCGACGATGTATGCCCTGCAAGATAGGTTTATGATGAGCATAAACCGCTATGTGGTGTGGCTTATGGCTGAGAACGTGGCAATATCGCTGCTATACACCATCATCACCCTCTCGCTCTTTCCGGAGGATGGTCTTAGCTTCGGAACACTCGGCACACGTGCCCTATTCTGCGTGACGATGATACTTGTCATACCCAATGGAATGATACTCTTTTATGCAGCATATCGTGCCAAGTGTGAGGAGGTTGAGGCATCTGCATATCAGCTACAGAAGCTTCGCGAGGAGTGTCGACGTCTGGAACTTATGACCAAGCACGAGAAAGAACTTCGTGTGGAGGCAGCAACACAGGCAGCAGCCCTCGACCGTTCGCCACGCATGATAAACCTATACGATAACAACAACACATTGCGCCTTACAATCAGTCTCGACTCACTATATTACCTCGAGTCGGAGGATAACT
Source organism: Alistipes sp. (assembly GCA_017380515.1). Taxonomy (GTDB): domain Bacteria; phylum Bacteroidota; class Bacteroidia; order Bacteroidales; family Rikenellaceae; genus Alistipes. The sequence continues at coordinate 36,152 of JAFODV010000071.1, read as the reverse complement.
ATATAAAGGTTCATTACAAGCATAACGATAAGATAGCCACCTACATGTTACGATGCCGTACAAAGAGCGTGGAGGAGGCACTGCGTGATACAGTAATGAAGCGTTGCCACCGCTCATACATCGTAAATATCAGCAAGATACGCTTTATCCACGACGAGCAACGACTACACTTCATCACTCTTGACGACGACTCTATTCGTCGTATACCTCTTTCGAAGAGCTACTACGAATCAATACACGCATCGCTCAACACTATTCATAAATGGCGTGAGAAGATGGCCACTGTGGCAGAATCTGAGGAGTCGGCGCAGCTGCCTACGCCTTGATGTTACCTGCCACTGCCAGCGTCACAACTGATACCCGGCACGTTGGAGCTACGGCATATATAGCCCTAATACACGAGGCAAGCGTAGCACCTGTTGTCAACACATCGTCAACGAGCAACACATGCTTATCACGAAGTCGCTCAGGGCGTAACACACCGAATATATTATCGACATTTGCCCACCTATCTGTAGCATGCTGATGAGTTTGTGAGGGGTTATTTTTACGACGATAGAGTATACTCCTATTGAGACTTACACCCAGTTGCTTGGCAATACCCTCGGCGATATACTCTGACTGATTGTAGCGTCGCTTGAGAAACTTGAGAATGTGGAGTGGAACGGGGATAACCATATCTACATCGTCGTAGAGTCCTGATGCTTTAAGATCGGCACCATACATCTCACCAAACGTGACGCCAAGGCGCCACTCGCCACGATACTTAAGTCGATGAATCATATGTCGCCACCTGTCGTCGGTGCGGAAATGGAGATAGGACGACGCCTCGACAATAGGCACTAAAGATAGCAAATGCTCCTTGACGGGATTGTCCGATAGAAAGCAGTAACGTGTCGTGGGCATCTCGAAACGACACTTTAGACATAGTCCATGTAGCTCGTCGCATGACTCATTACATATGATGCAACCATCTCCATATATGAGCATGCCGAGATCCGTAAAAACACGCTTTATTAGTCTACCAAGCATCAACATCAGTAGTAATTGTTACACCCTTATATCTTGAATCTTGAGCTACAGTGTCGAGCACCTCACGAACAAGTCTACGAGCCAGCTTCATAGATGCTCCTGACTCAATCTTTAGCAATATCTCTGATCGGTGTTCGCCACGCAACATTTCGAGAGCCGCAGATACTGGCCCCATGACCCTACCACCAAACTTTTGGCGTAGAATAGCAGCCACGGCATGCGATGCTTGATGCAACAGCGAATAATCCTTGTTACGTAACATAAAGCGAATGAGGTGTGAATATGGAGGATAACCAAATGCCTTGCGCTCAGCAAGCTCAGCACGTGCCATCGAGTGATAATCGCCCGAAGCAACATACACAATGACAGGGTGTTTTGGCTGCGATGTCTGTATTACCACTCTGCCACGGTCGTTATGTCGGCCGGCACGTCCTGCCACCTGCATCATGAGCTGATAGGCACGCTCCGAAGCACGAAAATCGGGGGCAGACAACAAATTATCAGCATTGAGAATACCCACCGTCGTAACACCCTCGAAATCGAAGCCCTTGGTTAGAATCTGCGTACCCACCAAGATGTCGGTCTCGTGCTGCTCGAAGCTACTTACAATACGCTTGAATGCTCGCTCCGATGACGATGTATCGCCATCAAGACGCTCGACACGTGCATCGGGGAAGAGACGAGAAACCTCCTCTTCGACCTTTTCAGTGCCAAAGCCCATAGTCTTGATATCTTGTGTCTCGCAATTAGGGCAGAAAAGCGGACGCTCCATCGTGTAACCGCAATAGTGGCACTCCATACGTGACGAGGCCTTATGTTGAGTGAGCGTCACATTACAATGTGGGCAACGTGGCGAATAGCCACATGTGTTACACTGAATGTAGGGGGCATAGCCACGGCGATTCTGAAATAGTATGACCTGCTCGTTGGCGGCCAACGAACGCTCGATATTATGAAGTAGGTCAAAGTTGAAATGCACCTTACGCTCGCCACGCTTCACCGAGCGTATAGTATCAGAGACAATCACTTCAGGAAGCACGCCCTTACCCCAACGCTCCTTAAGCTCGACATAGTGATACTTGCCCGATAGAGCGTTTAGATAGCTCTCGAGTGATGGTGTAGCACTGCCAAGCACCACTCGACAACCACTAAGACGCGACATTACCACAGCGCAATCACGTGCATTGTAGCGTGGCTGCATATCGCTCTGCTTATATCCTGGATCGTGCTCCTCGTCGACAACAATCAAGCCTGGGTTACGCATCGGTAGAAATATTGTTGAACGCACGCCAACGATAAGTTCACCACCTGTGGAGGCTGCCAAGCGCAAGAAAGTTTGACCTCGACGCAATGGCGTAAGACGTGAGTGATATGTGGTAGTACGCCCCTCAAATATGCGCTCAAGACGCTCGATAAGCTGCGAGGTGATGACAATCTCGGGGACAAGCACCATCACATCGTTACCCTTAGATAGCTCCTCAGCGATGAGATGAATATATATCTCGGTCTTTCCTGAGCCTGTAACACCATGCAGAAGTGCAACCTTTGCATTGCTATGGGCACCCTTTATCTCATCGAGGGCTCGCTGCTGAGCCTCAGAGAGCGTGGGCAGCAAGAAATTATTGGTAGTGGCCGATGTCAATCTTTCGCGTGGACGCTGCTCGGTGCGAATAAGTGATTTAGAACGTAGAGCTAACAGCTGTTGCGATGTAGCATCTACTAAGCGGCGTGGCACAAAGCCATCAACAGAATTACGCTCATGAGCAAGGGCTGCAATGCTATCCATAAGCTCAGTACGACGAGGTGAACGACGCCTATGCTGCTCGACATATTTGGCCAAAGTCTCCTCAGATTGTAGCTCCTTGCTGAGGGCCACAAACGACTCTGTAGGCTCTTCTATGACACGCTCCTCCAGCTCAACGTAGGACGTTGCTGAGGGCTTTGCAAGTGAGGGTAAGGCAAGGCGCATAACCTCGCCCAGCGTGCACATATAGTAGTCGGCAATCCACTCCCACATCTGCTGCTCATTAGGTCCAAGCAGGGGGTGGGAGTATAGTTTTTTGAGTATAGGCTTAAGGCGTGGATAGTCGGGCTTCTCAGAGGTTATGCTCCACACCAAGCCCGTATAATAACGACTGCTGCCAAACTGTACGACAACGGCATCGCCTACCCCAACAGCCAACTTCTCATCTAAGGAGAATGTATACATTGGCTGTGCCAAGGGTAGAACCACCTGAGCGTAAAGCATGGCAGCAGTTTTATATGTTAGGAACTAAACTCCCAAAAGGGGTTTAAAGCTTGTTCAAAGCATCGAAGCCCTGACCGTAAACACCCATTACAGAGCCTACAGTGAGGAATGCATCAGGATCCTGCTCACGCACAAGCTTTAGAATCATAGAAGTATCACGCTTGCGGCAAACAACCATAACAGCCTTAGATGGAGTCATTGAGTAAGAACCCATGGCGTCGATAAGTGTAGCACCACGGTTAGCCTTAACCTTAATCATCTCAGCCATAGCCTCGTAGTCCTTACAGAAGATCATAATCTGGTTAGACTGCTGGTTGCCCGACTGAACAAAGTCTACGGTGTAGCCAATCACTGCAATCATCATGAAACCATAGATCATACGAGCAAATGCCTCAGGAGATAGTGGCGAAATACCTACAGCCTTGATAAGCTCTGCAGCACCATCATAGTCAGATGGCACCATGTTTACAGTGGTAGTAAGGAAGAGTGAGCCGATGAGGATACCACAGTCGGTCATAAGCAACACCTTACCATAGCTTACTGTACGGAACTTATTGATGATCATCGCAACGATATCAGTACCTCCAGTTGAGCCACCCTGCATGAATGACACAGCGATACCAACACCGCAAGATGCAGCACCCAGAGCAACCAAAAGGATTCGCCATGAATCAACACCCATGACCATCTTAACCATGGTGTCAGCAGGCATCATGCTTACAAGGTTGAACATAATAGACATCATCAAGATACAGTAGAGAGTCTTGATACCAAACTTCCAGCCCACGATCATAACACCGAGGATAAGAAGGATACAGTTAATCACGAAGATCAAGTTACCGATAGTAAAGAAGTCAGCGATAACCTCAGAACCAGGAAATACGCTTGAGAGAACAGCATTGATAAGTGTTGCCAAACCTGCAGCACCACCACCCATACCACCTGCGGGCAATACACACATCTGCCAACCAAAAGCATAGCAGAACATACCAAAGGTCATCAAGAGATACTCTTTGATTCCTACAAGAATGTCACGAGAAGATAATTTCACACCCATGTCAATTCAAAATGTTAAAAGTTCAGGTAAATAGTAACCTAATAATTTTATTATTAATTCGCAAATTGCGGCGCAAATGTACAAACTTTAGCACAAATAGTGCAAAAAAATTCACAATTTTTAAAAGATTATATGCAAGATGCTTATTTTGTGCACCTTGCATATAACTTATGGAGTATTAGTACCAAGCCTTTTTCTCAGCACCCATCTTGAGCACAAGCTTACCACCTGCTATAATCTCGTCGTGAGTGATGTAGTAGCGGTCGAGAGCCTTGTCATTGAGTTCAACGCTCTGAACATAGCGGTTTTCAGCTGAGTAACCCTCACGAACCACTGTAAATACGCCGCCCTGAACATCGATCTCGGCCTCATCAACCATAGGAACACCCAATACATACTTACCTGCAGCGGGCTCAACTGGGTAGAAGCCGAGGGTTGTCATGATATACCATGCCGACATCTGACCAACATCCTCGTTACCCGACAAGCCGTCAACATTAGTTGAGTACATAGTATCCATCACCTCGTACAAGCGGTCAGCAGCCTTCCATGGCTCGCCCAACATGGTGTAGAAGTAGATGATATGGTGACTTGGCTCGTTGCCATGAACATACTGACCAATAAGTCCTGAGATATCTGGAGTTACATCCTCGCCCTCCATCTTAGTGTCGGCAGTGAACAAGCCATCAAGCTTCTCAATAGTCTGCTCCACACCGCCGAAGCACTCAATCAACTTATCCAAGTCCTGAGGCACAAGCCACAAGTACTGCCATGCATTACCCTCGCAGTACTCGTTGTTGATGCGCGATGCGTTGTAAGGATTGAAGTCCTCGCGCCACTCACCCTTCGACGACTTACCACGTGGGTAGCCTACCTCTGGGTCGAAGTAGTTTAGCCATGAGTGGCTACGCTTCTCGAGATACTCTGCCTCCTCCTTGCCGAGCATTTTAGCCACCTCATAAGCAGCAGCATCGGCAATAGCAAACTCCATGTCGTGAGCGATAGACTCGCCCTGAAGGTCGTTAGGCATGTAGCCATACTGCTTACGGTACTTACCACCACGAATATCGTGCATAGCCGATTTGTAGATAGCATTCCATGCACGCTCAGCGTCGATGCCCTCGATGCGCTTAGTCACAGCATCAGACACGGCAATGATACCTGGCGAGCCTACCATACAGCCGTTGTCCCAGCCCCAAAGGTGCCAAATAGGCAAGAAGCCCTGCTCCTCGCAGATGTTAATCATAGTATTTGTGATGTCGTCCATAAGCTCTGGATGAGTGATGGTCATCAACGGAAGCTTTGCACGATAGGTATCCCACAACGAGAATGTTGTATAGGTGTGGTGGCCAGGATTCTCATGAATCTTGTTGTCGGCGCCACGATATGTGCCGTCTACGTCTGAGAAGAGCGATGGAGCAACATACATGTGATATATGCCTGTGTAGAATATCTCCTCCTGCTCAGGTGTAGCACCCTTGATGCGGAACTTCTTAAGCTCGGTGTTCCACTTGTCGCTTGTCTCCTTGCGTACTGTGTCGAAGTCCTTGTCCTTAACCTCAGTGTTGAAGTTTAACTCGGCACCCTCAGGACTTGTTGACGACAAGGCAACCTTAACGCCAATCTGCTCACCCTCAGTGGTTTTGAAGTGTATGCGATAGTAGAAATTATCCTCGCCAATAGGCTCAAACTTCTCGAAAGGCTTCGAGAACTCGATTACGAAGTATACCTTCTGGTTGTTCGACCAGCCCCAGCTATGACGACGACCAACAACACGTGTGTCGCTAACAGCCTCGGCAAACAGATCCTCAGGACGGTCGAAGCATCCGCCATGCACCAAGTCGAGGATGATGGCAGCTTCGTCGCTTGCTGGGAATGTGTAGCGATGTAGGCCACCACGCTCCGTAGCGGTCATCTCAGCGAGAATGTTATAGCGTGTAAGAGGCACTGAGTAGTAGCCTGGCTCAACAACCTCCTTAGAGCGATCGGCCTCCGACCAGAAGCCTGTAGAGTAGTCGCCCAAGCGGCCACGACCATACTCCACCTCACCCGTGATAGGCATAAGCGTAACGTCAAAAAGGTCGCCACAACCGGTACCCGATAGGTGGGTGTGTGAGAAGCCGATGACACTATTCTCCGAGTCGTGATAACCAGAGCACCAGTCCCACTCCTGGGTGATAGAGGTAGGACCTACCTGGGTCATACCAAATGGTGCGTTAGCACCCACAAATACGTGGCCATGACCACCAGAACCAATCTTGGGGTTTACCCTCGTGGCGTAGTTCTCCTCAGAGGCTGCGCAGCCTACCAACATGGCAACGGCTGCAAGGGTTGAAAGTAGCTTAATTGTTTTCATCTGTATTGAGTTTTAGTTTTTTAGTTTTAGTGTTAACGTCTTATCATCAATGAGGTCAGCATGCGAAATGCGATACTTGTTTATGGTTTTTGTGCCAAGCACCACCTCGTCGATATAGTCGCCATCGCCCTCAGTGGCAATTGTTATCGTGCCATGCTCGGTGTCGATTTCAATACGCTCAAAACGTGGTGTGGTGATTGTGTAGTATGGCTCGCCTGGGCAGTCGGGATATAGACCCATCATTGAGAATACCGCCCATGCCGACATTGTTCCTGTGTCGTCGTTGCCGGGGAGTCCGTCAGGCTGCGTCGAGTAGTTCTCGTCGAGAAGTCGCTTCACGAGCTGCTGCGTGCGCCACTCCTCGCCCTCAACACGGCTAAAGAGATAGGGGTAGGCGATATCTGGCTCGTTGGTAGGGTCGTAGTGACCATTCTCAAATACGCTCCATAGTTTCGACGTAAAGACCTCACTACCACCCATATACTTTATCAAACCCTCGATGTCGTGAGGCACAAAGAAGGTGTAGTTCCACGAGCTACCCTCATGAAAGCCAATGGTATTGGAGAAGTTTGCACCCGCCGTAGGGTCGAACTCTCCAACATACTCTCCATCCTCGCCAATAGGACGCATAGCGCCATCTTTTTTCGAGTAGTAGTGTTTCCAGCCTGAGGCACGTCGCTCCAACTCATCAGCAAACTTCTTATCGCCCATCTCACGGGCAAGGCTCGCAAGAGCATTGTCGGCAACATAGTATTCCAAAGCGTGCGACACGGAGTTATCGCCCGACATATCCTGAGCAAACAAGCCCACAGGAATATATCCTCGTTCGATATATGGGTCGATATCGGGACGCATAGTGTTGCGCTTGCCTGGTGTTGTTGCCGAGCGCTTCATAGCCTCGTATGCTGCCTCAACATCAAAATCGCGCAAGCCCTTGAGGTAGCTATCAACAATCACGGGTATTGCGGGGTCACCCTCCATGGTGAATGTCTCACGGCCATAGAGTTCCCAACGAGGCAACCAACCCCACTCCTTCGACATCGCCACCATCGAGCGTATCATGTCGGTCTGAACGTCGGGGTATGCCAATGTAAGTAGCTGATGTACATTGCGATAGGTGTCCCATAACGAGAACACTGTATATCTATTGTAGTCCGCTGCTATGCCCGTAGCACCACTCTCCATTGCGGGGTACTCGCCATTCACGTCGCTAAGAATATTGGGGTGCAGCAGAGCATGATACAAGCCCGTGTAGAAGATTGTCTTATCATCATCTGAGCCGCCCTCAACACGTATCTTACTGAGCGCCTCGTTCCATGTGTTGTGTGCTGCAGCACACACCTCGTCGAAAGTGCAGCGAGCAACCTCTGCCTCGAGGTTTCGACGAGCATTTTCAATGGATGTATATGAAATACCCACCTTGACCTCCACCACAGTGCCTGGCTCCATCTCGCCCAATGCAAAGTAGAAACCTATGTCGTCGCCCATAATTTCGCGCGCATAATTCTTATATATCTTATATTCGCCACTATCGCCCGACCACTGGGCCTCGATACCTGTCATTTCGGGTTGTAGCTTCCAGTAGCCTGTGCTCTCGGCCTTATGCGATATGCGAGCTACGAAATATACTGGAAACACAGCTTGATTGGTGTAGCAGAATGTACCCAAAAGGCGCATGCCCTCCACCTCGGTGTCGCTTACACGACGCAGCATAGCTCCCGACTCATTCGATAGCGCAGTACCCAAATCGACGAGAATATTTGCCTTGCCACCCTCAGTAAAGGTATAGCGCTCGATAGATGCTCGCTCTGTGGCTGTAGCCTCAGCACGAATAGCAAACTTGTCGTAGGTAGTGGCATAGTAGCCAGGTGCTGCCTTCTCATCGCAATATGTTGAGCCGTGATGGTAACGGTCGGGCATTACATCGCCCACAGTAGCCATAGTGATTATCGCACCAAGCTCAGGGCAACCTACACCACTTAGTGCACCATGAGCAAAGCCCACAGAATACTTATTGCGAATGTCATAAGGTGCTGACCACCAACGATTATCCTTATCGTATCGGTTGAGCTCAGAGCCTGTAACATTGAAGGGTACAACAGCCATCATGCCATGAGGCACAACAGCACCAGGGTGAGTTACTGAGTAGTCGGCCGTGCCGATAAAGGGATCGACATACTGGGTTGGCTCAGTTGCCATCGCACATACATTTGCAACGATGGCAAATAGGATTAATATACTCTTTTTCATGCTATCTCTTTAGTTTTATTACAAAGCCTCCGCCAGCATCCATCGGCACCTTAAGACTCTTCATGCCACCTTGACGCTTGATTGTAAGATGGGTATAATTAGATTTGGCATCGTTGCTATCTTTGTATATCTCCACAGCGCTATATTCTGTGAAATCTATAGGTATCGCAACCTTTCGTGCTACGTTACCATTGAGACCTGCGATATACATAGCATCTTCGCACTCCTTGGCTACAACAATGTATTCGCCTATCTCACCCTCATAAACTTCCGTTTTATTCCATACCGTAGGGATTTCGGCGAGGAACTGAGTATATTCTGGTTCTTGTTCGTATGCTGTAGGCGAATCACAAAGCATGGCAAGTGGCTGATCGTAAACCACATACATTGCCAGCTGATGGCAACGAGTACCCTGACTCATTGGACGTGAGTAGTCAGGAGTATATGTGTCGCGTGGGGCGTTGCGCATAGCTCCCGGCGTATAGTCCATAGGGCCAGCTACAGCACGGATAAACGGAATTGTAACATCGTAGGTTATCTGGTCGTGCTCCCTGCCGAGCCACTTCATTGTTTCAAGGCCATGCACACCCTCAAAATTTATGGCATTAGGATAGGTGCGCTGCAACCCTGTGGGCTTGTAAACGCCATGATAGTCAACGAGCATATGGTATTTTGCTGCTATCTCCGCCAAGTCGTAGACAAAGCGCACCATCTGCTGGTCGTCACGGTCGAGAAAGTCAACCTTCCAGCCCTTAACACCCAGCTCGGAGTAGTGCTTGCACAACCCCTCGATATCACGCTGCAAAGCCCAGTAGCCCGCCCAAAGTATGATGCCTACATTGCGTTCTGCTGCGTAGTCAACCAACTCCTTGATGTCGATTTCAGGCACTACCTTCATTAAGTCGGCCTCGCCCTTGACTGACCAACCCTCATCTAAGATTACATACTCGATGCCGTAACGTGATGCAAAGTCGATATAATATTTATAGGTCTCGTTGTTGATGCCAGGTGTGAAGTCTACGCCCTCCAGCCCCCAGTCGTTCCACCACTCCCAGGCCACCTTACCAGGCTTTATCCACGAGGTATCCTCCAAGCGACACTCGTCGGCCAACTTCCACACAAGGTTGCTGTTTGCCAAGTCGGTGTCGTTGCCAATAACAACGCCACGCCAAGGGAAGGTGCGCTTACCACTGCACTCAGCAATATATGGCTTGCGAGATTTTACCACGCCCTGCAACATATTGTAGTCGCCCTGCTCCACTACATCGGGCACGGTGGCAAACTCGGTGTCTAACGTACCATCCTGATTGCGATTCGAGAGGAACATGCCTGGGTAGTCCTCGACGTTCGACTCTACGATGCAGACTTTTAGCTCATTGCTCTCAACAACTGCGGGTGTAAACATCAGCCTACGCCAATCTATATCCTTGAGTGACACATAGTCGTAGGTATTCTCAAACGAGGTGTAGAACTGCGTAGAGTAGTCCGACGTAGCATCGGGCTTGAAGTTGACGTAAGGCACCCATGCCATATTCTCCTCGTCAAACACAAACTCTGCCAACTCGTCGATAACGATGTAGTCGCCCTCGGTCTCAGATATAAAGCGATAGGCAACGCCATCGTTGTAGGCACGCAGCTCCACGCAATAGTCACCAAAGTCAACAATAGCGCCACTATAATCGTCATTGTCAATAAGCTCGACATCTGCACTCACGATACCCTCGCCCCAAACACCTTTGTCAGTGGTCATAGCAAGGCGTGATGGAGCAACAATCTCCTGGGAGCCAAAATTCTCGATACTTCGTAATGCTGACCAACGAAGTGTGCCATCGCTCCAATCAAGAGCGATGCTATAGACCTCAAATTGATTTAAATAACGCTTAACACACACCCTCGTATCATTGCAATAGACAATGCCCACAGAGAGTAACAACAGAGCAAATATCGCATAAACTCTTCTCATAGCTCATCAACCAATTATATGTTACTTCTTCTCGGCTGTTGACAAAAGTCCGCATGCCGCCTCGATGTCCTCGCCACGTGAGGCACGTAGAGTGGTCTGTATGCCACGCTTCGTTAGTGTGTCACGGAACTCGATAATCTTATCTAACTCAGGCGAGAAGAATGGTGAGTCAGGGATTTTGTGGAAACGGATAAGGTTGATACGACACTTGATGCCGTCGAGCAAACGTGATAGCTCCTTGATGTGGCGCATTGAGCAGTTCATCTCCTCCAACACGATATACTCGAATGATACACGGCGCTGGTGCGTGAAGTCGTAACGACGCAATATGTCGCACACCTCTTTTATCGAATAGCTATTCTCGATAGGCATAATCTCTCGGCGCTCCTCGGGGAATGGGTTGTGCAACGACACGGCGATGTGCACCTTCGACTCATCGAGCAATCGTGGCAAGGTGCGAGCAACACCAGCGGTAGAGACTGTGATGCGTGTTGGCGACCACGCCATGCCCCACTCCGAAGTGAGGATGTCGAGCGTACGCATAAGGTTGTCGATGTTGTCCAACGGCTCACCCATGCCCATGAACACAAGGTTTGTTAGCTTGTCGCGCTCAGGGATAGATAGTATCTGGTTAATAATCTCTGTTGCAGGAAGATGGTGGCGGAATCCCATGCGGCCTGTAGCGCAGAATTTGCAGCCCATTTTGCAACCCGCCTGCGACGACACACATAGCGTCATGCGCTCACCATCGGGGATGAGTGCCGACTCGATATATTCGCCCTCTGAGGTGCGGAACAAATACTTCTTGGTGCCGTCCTTCGATACCGACACTTTGAGGGGAGCACTGAGTCCAAGCTCGCAATGCTGCTTGAGGCGCTCACGTGCCACCTTCGACAAGTTTGTCATGGCATCGATATCGGTTACAAAGTGCTTATATAACCATTCTGCAATTTGCTTGGCAGCAAACAGCGGGAGCTCAAGTTCCTTACAAAGAGCCTTTAACTCCTCGAGTGACGAGCCATAAAGTGAGGGTTTTATATTCTTTACCATAAGTTTCCAACTACTTTACCGACTACAAAATTAATAAAAAAACCGAAATAGTGTAGCATGTCGTCGCAAATGTCTATAAAATAGGGTCATATAGCGGGTTTTGATAAACTCTTGCTACATGACCCTTGCAGTCTACTCCGATATTTATAAAGGGTGTGGAATGATTATTGGTGGGTGCAACGGCACGAACTCCTCAACATGCTCTTGAGGAGGTACATCCTTCTTGTTGCCTCTTTTACAGCCTCGCTGTGAGGCGCAACCATAGATTAATAGCGATAACACTACCGCAACTATTATGGTCATTACTAACCTATTACTTCGCATTGACTAGTGCTCTATTAACAATGATAGGTGGATGTGTAGGTGCAACCGTTGAGGTTTGAGCCCTCTTAGCAGCCATAGCACTTGCACTGCGGTTCTTCGCATCCCACGATACAAATGTCTCATAGCTATATGTCCAACTACTTCCGTATGCTAGCCTATGGATACGATAGTAGATAGCCTCGCGCGACGGTGCATTGAATCCTCCCGTATTGTCATTCATAATGCTGTTGTAGGTAGGTCGCCATACGCCGTATGGATATGTGTCGCCACCCTGATATACGCCTAAGCCTTCGTACTTGTAGCGGCTGTCATTGAGGAAGCGCTTCCATCGCACTAGGTTCTCGTCGCTTGTGAAATCTATATTCTTACCCCAGCCCCAATCATCTTGCAAAGCCTTTTTTTCGGCAACTCTTGTTGCTGGTATCATGCCATTCTCTAGATATGAGTACTCATCAAAGAGCTTCGCAAAGCCGTGACCTCCTGCCTCGTGACGGATGATCTGACCAAGCATCTCGTCATCTGTGCCGAGAGGGAAGTACGAGATGGATGCTCCTGCGCCATAGTCAGCCTCCTCGATTATTGGGAAAAACATATAGCATGTTCCAGCATAATAGTTACGATTCATAATCACAATTATTAACGCCTCATTTATTCGGTTTGCAGGTACTGCCAAACTTGTATAGCCTGCGACAGTATCGTGATTACCTCCAACCAATGTGCCACCACCAAAGTAGCCCTCGAAGACAGTGGAACCACTACCATAGCTACTACTCTCTGACACAGCTACAATCTCATATATGTTGAAGAACTCGCGATGGGATTTGTATGGCTCTTCATCGAAAAGCAACTCGATAGCAGTCTCAAGGTCACGCCTGTACTTGCCTGAATTTATCTGGCTCTGTGTGTATGCATCTCCCATTATAACGATGTCAATACCATTGCCCTTTGATGCCTTTTGAAGTACGATGACATCGCCATTGTTCAAATCCTCCAAATTGCCATCATCGCCGCCACCATCGTCGCCACCACCACCTGGCTCGTCATCATGGCTATAGTCGCCAGGCTCAAATTCCACTACATTGTAACCCTGCCATGCACCTTCATAAGTGTATGAGGTGAGCGAACCCTTAGCTACGCGAATAACTACATTGCGGCTGCACAAATCCCACGACTCACCTGAGGAATAATTCGCGAGAGGCGCGCGCGCAGAGTTGAAGTATATTGATTTCAACGAACCACAATTCATAAACGCATAGTTATACAATATGCTTAGCGAGCTTGGAAGAATAACCTTTTTAAGACCTGAACATCCATAAAATGCTTTGCTTCGTATGGTATCCACACCCTCTGAAATGGTGATAGTTTTAAGATTGCTATAACCCATGAATACCTCATCGAATATTGTTCTTACACCACTAGGTACGGTGTATGATGTGAGGTTTTTGCACGCTCCATCGGCTAACTGCACGAGCCAATAGCCCAAATGTAGACTCTTGCCATCACCCTGCACAGTTGGACCTGTAAACTTCATCAGTGTACTACACTTAAATGGCGTTATACCAGTATGTTCAAGTGTCTCAGGGATATATAATTCAGTGAGACTACACCCCTTGAAAGCATAATCCTCAACCATTATCACACTGCCTAAGTCCAAATCAGTAAGCTTGCTACAATTGTAGAACGCATATGCATCGATGCAGTATGTCGACTCTGGAGTAGTGAAGCTTCGGAGTCCTGTATATGCAAAGGCATAATCCCCTATACGCTTGATGCCAGCAGGGAGTGTTACGGATGTCAACGTAGTTTTATCTTTGAAAGCCTCTTTACCAATCTCTGTGATGTCTTTGCTAAAGGTTATAACACCCTTATTCTTCTCCTTTGAGTAGATGTTAGCTGTTATGCTAACGCTAAATGCTCCGCTATTGGGCACAATCTTGTTGCCGTCAGACGATGTGTAGAATATCTCATTGTTGTTGGGCGTCTCCCTATCTGGGACATCGCTAATTTCATCTTCGTCATCATCTCCGCTCTCTCCATTATCTCCACTACTGAAGTCGTAGCCCTTAATGAGGCTCGAGTGGTAGCTCCATTTATCTGCTTTTTTATATGCGCTAACAGATGCCGTTGGCACGTATATCGATTTTATTGATTCTGTAGAACCGAATAATAAATAGTTCGAGTCAATCGTTGGGGGAGTCGTTGCTGCGCAATATATCTCAGTGAGACTGGGACAACTATGCACAAAACCATGGCTTATAAATGTTGTATTAGCTGGTAACCAGACGGTTTGAAGGTTCTCACAATAAATAAATATACTTGAACCGAGTGTAGTTGGACAGTTTAAGAAAACAGCCTTCTTAAGGTTTTGACAATCTCCAAATGCACCATCACCCAAACTCTCTATATTTTTAGGGACTGTTATACTTGTCAGACCATCGCAACGATAAAATGCATTTTCACCAATAGTCTTGATGTTGTCCGTGAAAGTTATGCTCTGCAAGTCATCACATTCCTCAAACGCTCTCGAGTCTATGGCGGTTACGCTATTAGGTATAGTATAACTTGTTCCCGACTTATTGGCATAGGTAAGTAATGTGCCATCTTTGATTAGACAACGACCACCATCAGCTGCGTAAAGTCCCTTAAACTCTTGCATGTTACGACACTCGACAAATACTTCGTCGCCAAATGAAGTGATACTTGTCGGAAGCGTAATGCTAGTGAGGCTTTCACACTCCTGAAAGACTTGAGAATCTAAGGTTTTTAGGCTGTTTGGTAGAGTTATGTTTACAAGGCTCGAACAGCTATTAAACGCATCTAGATTTATGGTAGTGACACCATTAGGTATAGTAACACTTTTCAGGCTTGTACAATCTAAAAAAATCGCACGTTCGATAGTTTTTATATTATTGGGGAATGTAAAACTCTCCAACTTTGTGCAACTCTGAAAAGCCCATGTACCTATTGATGTTACGCTGTTGGGAATTTCTATTGAGGTGAGATTGGTGCAGTAATGGAATGCGTGGCTTCCAATGGATGTAACTCCACTTGGGATGGTGATACTATCAAGGCTTTCGCACCATCCGAATACACTATCATTAATCGCTTTTAGACCCGAAGAAAGGGTGATTTCCCTAATGGACTTACATTGATAGAAAGCTTGGTTTCCAATACTTGTAATATTATCAGGTATGTTAACAATCTCAATGCATTCACACCCTCTGAATGCATGAGCACTAATAGAACTGATATCATCGGGGATGTTTAGCTCCACAACTATTTTGCCATTCAAATATAAGTTTTTTGCTTGAAGCAAAGGATTACTATTATATGCGCTAAACTGTATAGAGCACCAAGCCGACAAATCTTGAATATTTACTCGCACCAAATTACTGCACTCATTGAATGGTGTGCCATCAATATTTTTGAGGCTGCGAGGGATTGTTATTTCCTTGAGATTCGTGCACTTGCTAAAAGCGCCAGTGTTAATCTGTTTTAACTCACATGGAAGCGACACGCTTTCAAGTGTTTCACAACCTTGAAACGCATTATTCGCAATAAGAGTTATAGCTGCATCAAACTTGATTACACCTTTTCCGTTGCTGTATGTATTAGAGATGATTGTTTTGCCTGTCTCAACTCTATATTTAGGTATTACAATCGCACCATCGGTTGTGGTATACCAAATCTCATCATTTGGGGGTGTAGTGTTGCTTTCAATGGAGAGCTCGCGAGTGAGTGAGTAATATTTGTTACGCTCAAATATGAAGGACTTGTCTACATTAAATAGTTGTGTACCTCCCGACTCGTTGCAAACTTCAACAGTGAAGCCTTGAGCCAACGTCACAGGAGGTAGGACAATCCAAAACTCGGTGGGGGTATCCTCCGATGAGCTAACCTTTACGCTCTGCTCGCAAGTTAGTGTTACGGACTTCTCGCTGCCCGTCATAACACATGTAGGATCGGCGTTGTATTGCGGCGTGACAGTTGCCTTGCCAGCAATGGCCTCCTCGCCGAGAGATGTAACCATAATAGACTTAATAGTCTGATTATCACCCCATAGGCGCAAACGAAGGTAGCTGCCCACATTGCGGAACATGAGGTTGTAATCCGATGTATTTGCAGTAGTGGCAACCATCAAGTTAGCACCTCGACCAAACGAACCCTCGGCGTATCGCTGCTCCTTAGGAAAGGTCACAGTGAGTGCGCCCTCCTCACTGAGTTTAATGGATGAGTCGTAGGGGTAGACTGCATAGTGGCGGTCTACGGCGTTGCCCGCACCAAAGGCGGGGGTGGAGATGTCGGAGAAATAGCCAGCGTTGTCACCCGTCTCGCCATCGAACTGATACTGCTTGTTGAGTGTTGAGCCAACAAAGAGTGTTATCTGATCCTCGGCGTGCCAACGTAGCTTGATATCTTCGTTGATATAGGTGCGTGTGTCGTTTTCGTTAAGCGAGGCAAAAAATTTAGCACCCCGGCCTGCTTGGGTGTATAACTCCTCGTCGCTGGTGCGCTGGCAACCCACAAAAAGTAGGAGCATAACAATTGCGTATATGGACTGTCTCATAGTAGATTAGTTGTTAGTAGTTTGGTCTTTACAACATAGGTAGAGCGTTTTGATTTAAGGTAATTATATCTCTCCGCCATCCTCCGGTGATTCCAGATTACCATCGTCATACGAGATCTCAAATCCTCGTTCTAGTGCAACAACCAGCACCTCAATCTCAGGGTTAGTGTACTCTTTGTAACTCATAATCGTAGTGTATTTACGTATTTTTTAAATCTATGTCTGAATGGAGTTCAAAATTATAGTAAATTAATTCTAGAACTTACCCTACATCTTAATCATTATTGTATTATGTTGTTGCTGGGGGAAATAGGCATCTGACTACAAAATTAATAAAAATTAAACATTTTTAAGCAGAATGGTGTTTTTTTTCAGAATTTTATATATCTTTGCGTAGTGTTGTGTGTACGTGCGCACATGGCACCAATCCTAAGTTACTAAAAACTAAAAAATTAACTATAAATGGAGATTAAGAAATCACCTAAAGCAGATCTCGAAAACAAGAAGTCGCTCTTTTTGGAGATCGGTCTAGTAATTGCACTTGCAGTATGTGGTGCAGCATTGGCTTTCAACACTAAGCCTGAACCAGAGCCTTACACACCTCCTAAGCAGGATGTTCGTGAGCAGGAGTTTGAGATGGACAGAACTGTGCAGCAGCAGGAGCAGCAGCAGCCTGAGCAGCAGAAGGCAAAGACACAGGTTCTTGCCGACGTACTTACTATCGTGTCAAACGATACTAAGATTGACACTCCAGACCTTTTGTTCTCTGACGATGCAGCAGCATTCGAGGACTTTGAGTTTGAGGTAGAGGAGGTTGTTGAGCAGATTGTTGAGGAGGAAATCTTCGTAACAGCTGAGGAGATGCCTACATTCCAGGGTGGTGACCTTTCAAAGTTCCGTAACTGGGTTCAGCAGCACGTTAAGTATCCACAGATCGCTTTGGAGAACGGTATCCAGGGTAACGTGGTTATCAAGTTCGTTGTTGAGAAGGATGGTAAGCTTTCAAACATTCAGGTACTTCAGTCTCCTGATAAGACTTTGGCAGATGCAGCTGTTCAGGTGCTTCAGAAGTCGCCTAAGTGGAAGCCAGGTAAGCAGCGTAACAAGCCTGTGCGTGTTACCTACACATTGCCTGTATCATTCAAGATTCAGCAGTAAGGCTTAGCCACATAGTATTGAGGGGTACCGCTTAATAGGTGGCACCCCTTATTTATATATTAGTGGTGCCACTTATTTGTATTAAGCAAGTACCCAACGATGATATCAATGGGCAGATAACACCTATTATATAGTAGATGAAAGAGGAAACAAAAGAGAACGTAAAGCGTCGCCAAGGCGAACCACAACCTACCGTTGAGGAGCGCGATATACGTGCTGTGCTCGTAGCAGTAATTCGTGATAGCCAAAACCCCGATACGGCACACGAATATCTCGACGAGTTGGAGTTTTTGGCCGAGACAGCAAACATAAAGAGCGTTAAGCGCTTCACACAGCGACTACCACAGCCACTATCGAAGATATATGTAGGCCCTGGTAAGCTCGAGGAGATAGCACTATGGTGTAAGGAGAACGAGATTGATGTTGCTATCTTCGACGACGAGCTATCGCCAGCGCAGACACGCAACATAGAGCAGGCCATGCCTTGCAAGGTGATGGATCGTACACGTCTAATCCTCGACATATTCATGTCGAGAGCACAGACAGCGTATGCCAAGACACAGGTTGAGTTGGCGCACAACGAGTATATGTTGCCACGATTGACAGGTATGTGGACGCACCTTGAGCGTCAGCGTGGTGGTACGGGTACACGTGGTGGTGCCGGTGAGCGTGAGATTGAGACTGATAGACGTATTGTGCGTAACCGAATCACAAAGCTTAAGGAAGATCTCAAGAAGATTGACCGTCAGATGGCTGTGCAGCGCTCAAACCGAGGCCAGATGGTACGTGTGGCATTGGTGGGATATACCAATGTGGGTAAGTCAACATTGATGAACCTACTCTCAAAGAGCGAGGTGTTTGCCGAGAACAAGCTATTTGCTACGCTCGACACCACTGTACGCAAGGTTGTGTTCGACAATCTGCCATTCCTTATGTCCGACACCGTAGGATTTATCCGCAAACTCCCTACCGAGCTTATCGAGTCGTTCAAGTCGACACTCGACGAGGTGCGTGAGGCTGACCTCTTGCTACATGTAGTGGACATCTCGCACCCAGGCTTCGAGGATCAGATTGCCGTAGTCAAGCAGACACTTGTCGATATAGGTGCTGGCGACAAGCCAACATTCCTCATCTTCAACAAGATTGATGCTTACACATATACCCCCAAGGAGGAGGATGACCTAACACCTGCTACAAAGGAGAACCTATCGCTCGACGATTTGAAGAAGAGTTGGATAGCGAAGGCTAACACCCCTTGCATATTTATCTCGGCACGCGAGAAGGTGGGCGTGGAGAAGCTGCGCAACGATCTCTACGGCATGGTACGTGAGATACACGCAGGACGTTATCCGTTTAACAACTTCCTATACTAAGCTATCAAACACCTCAAATAATATGGTTAAGATACTAAACAAGGAGAACACCATTCTCAATAAGTTCCTCTCGCAGATGCGCAATAAGCATGTGCAGGGCGACTCTATGCGCTTCCGTCGCAACATGGAGCGTGTTGGCGAAATTATGGCATACGAGATTTCAAAGAAGCTAAACTACACAACTCGCATGGTGGAGACACCTCTCGGCATCGCTGCTGTTGAGGAGATTAGCGACAAGATTGTCATTGCCACAATACTTCGTGCTGGTCTTCCGTTCCATCAGGGCTTCCTCAACTACTTCGACGATGCCGACAACGGCTTTGTATCTGCATACCGCAAGAGCCGTCCCGACGGCAGCTTCATCGTAGATGTTGAGTATGTGTCGACCTCATCGCTTGCAGGCAAGACCCTTATCTTGGTTGACCCTATGCTTGCCACAGGAACATCGCTTATGCTTGTTTACGACGCTCTTATTCGTCGTGCTGGCGAGCCCGACCACACTCACTTTGCCGCAGTATTTGGCTCGGAGCAGGGCGTGGAGTATGTGCTAAAGCATACCAACCCCGATAAGTGTACGTTGTGGTGTGCATCGGTCGATCCTGAGCTTACATCAAAGTCGTATATCGTGCCAGGCATTGGCGATGCTGGCGACTTGGCTTATGGAGTAAAACTATAAACCTTTAATATACAAGATATTATGAAATACGCAATTATATCTACCGAGAAGGGCGACATGAAGGCTGAGTTGTATCAGAACGAGACCCCTATCACTGTTGACAACTTCGTTAAGTTGGCTGAGAGCCATTTCTACGACGCTTTGTGCTTCCACCGCGTTATTCCTGACTTCGTGATTCAGGGAGGCTGCCCTAAGGGTGATGGCACAGGAGGTCCAGGCTACACAATCCCATGTGAGACACGTGCCGAGCGTCAGTACCACGACCGTGGCGTGTTGTCGATGGCACATCGTGGCCCTAACACTGGCGGCTCGCAGTTCTTCATCTGTCACAGTCGTATGAACACTCAGCACCTCGACCGTGTGCACACATGTTTCGGTAAGGTTGTAGAGGGTCTAGATGTTATCGACGACATTCGTCCTGGCGACCTTATCCTCTCGATAACAATTGTTGAGGAGTAAAAGCGTTGAGCTGTGAAAGAGTTTAAGCCACTTTTCGAAGAGTGCGCTGCAAGTCCGCTATACATAGCTGGCCCTTGCAGTGCCGAGAGTCGTGAGCAAGTGCTTGCGGCAGCTGAGGGTGTGGCTAAGGCTGGCATCAAGATATTCCGTGCTGGAGTATGGAAGCCTCGTACCAAGCCCGGCACGTTTGAGGGCGTGGGCGCAGAGGCTCTCGAGTGGCTCAAGGAGGTCAAAGAGAGGTATGGCCTATATGTTGTTACGGAGGTAGCAACACCCGAGCACCTCGAACTTGCACTCATGGCGGGCGTAGATGGCGTGTGGATAGGTGCTCGCACCACAACAAATCCATTTGCCATGCAGCAGATTGCCGATGCACTGCAAGGTGTAGATACGGCAGTGCTCATCAAGAACCCCGTTATCCCCGATGTTGATTTGTGGATAGGCGCTATCGAGCGTATATATAATAGCGGTATACGTCGTATCGCGGCTGTGCACCGTGGCTTCGGCACACACCATGCCACACTTTACCGCAACGACCCACACTGGTCGGTGCCTATCGAGCTACAGCGTCTGCTTCCAAACATCACGCTTATCTCAGACCCAAGCCATATAGGTGGTCGTCGTGACCTCGTTGCTCCACTCTCGCAGCAAGCCCTCGACCTCGGATTCTCAGGCCTTATGGTCGAGTGTCACCCAATGCCCGACTCTGCGCTCAGCGATGCTATGCAGCAGATAACGCCAGAGGTATTTAGCGGGATTGTCTCCACACTCAAGTGGCGACGTACGCCTGCTAACAACAACCTACTCTCGGAGTACCGCATGCATATCGACACTATTGATAGCCGCATCGTCGAGCTACTTGCCGAGCGCATGGAGGTAGCCCGCGAAATAGGTGTGCACAAGCGCCACCATGGCATGGCCATAGTTCAGCGAGAGAGATTCAACGAGCTGTTGGAGTCGGCCGAGGCACGTGCTGAGTTTATGGGCCTATCCAGAGGCTTCATACACTTAATATTTAGTGCTATCCACGAGGAGTCGGTGCGCCAGCAGAGCGAAATACAAGGCGAGAACTAAATAATAGAAAAGGAGTGCAATGATGAAGTGACCCCAAAAGTTTGGATAAAAAACTTTTGGGGTCACTTCTCTATAATACGCTTTATGGTTTTGTATCGAACATAGATTTGCTACCTACAATGTAGGAAGCTTGCGCCATTGACCTTGAGAAGGCGACTCCAGCCTGTGGCTTTGTCAAAGGCGGTATCTTCGTAGCCCGCAAGCTCCATGCCGAGGGTCTCCCACTGATCTCTATTTATGAGCACCGCAGTGTAATAGACTCTATCAACCCCCTCTAAGTTAGCATCACGCTGATAGGTGATTGTCTTAGTAGCAACACTTTTAATCTTCTCGGCTGCGCTCACCAATTCGCCATGTTTGGTGGCATTGGCAACCTTCAGGGCGATATCAACGATGTCAAAGGCGTAGGCCAGGCGATACCATTGCAACATCTCTATTTGGCTATCCGAGCATACCGCATTAACGGGATAGTATGCCTCGCCCAGCGCCTTGTCAATAGTGGCTGTATTAAAACCGTAACGGCTACTCATAGCTTCTGCGCCAATCTTTGCCTCCTCGTCATATAAGCCAACTATGATATCCGTAAATTCACGTATAGCCCCGTTTAGCTCCGCCATATTACTACACTTAGTCAGCGTATGGTCTATGGCTAATGGGTTTTGACACCACCACATGTCGTAGTCCTGATCGATGTAGTATGTCACAGCCTCGGCTATGCTATGCTCATCATACTCACTCATGCCCATAAGACTCTCGACGATGAAGTATATCTCGCCGCCACTGATAGATGTAACGTGGCTCGATGCGAGGTAGTAGTTGGTGTATGGCTCAAGCTCGGTGACATACTCTATGCTGTTCATCAGGCAGCTCATCATAAACGTAAGCCCGAAGTGCGCATCTGCCGCCTCGAAGGCATCTACTATACCACTCAACCCGAGGTATTCTGGACTCTCGTCGTCACGCATTATTGCTCGGGTGGCATCGCCCTCGAAGCTTGGGTGATAGGCGTTGCCATGACCCATAAATACGATGATGTACTCATCGGCAGGCGCTACGTCACGTGCCCACTCGATAAACTCTGCGAGATTTGCCGGGTCATCTATCTTGAAGCTGTTGTCGCTGAAGTGCTTGTTGTCAAACGTTTTTGGGGCGTGGTTATACGAGAAGCGTGTTACGCCACCCTCGCCGTTTGACCACTCCGATTTGTAGCCGTTGCTCCACTTCATCTGTCCCACAATGTTTATGTGGCTCGGAGGATCAAGTTGTGCTACAACCTTTATGCACGCCTCGTAATACTCGTCGAGCTCTCCGCCACCACAGCCATAGGTCATGATGGTGTAGCTATTAATCTCGGTGGGAGTTGGTGCTGGCTTTGGCCCGGGTGTTGGCGTAGGTGTTGTGTAGCCAGGATCGTCGGTGCTACACGCCATAAACATAGATGATATAGCTACCGCAAATAGG
The DNA here is from genome assembly GCA_017380515.1 of Alistipes sp. Taxonomy (GTDB): domain Bacteria; phylum Bacteroidota; class Bacteroidia; order Bacteroidales; family Rikenellaceae; genus Alistipes. The sequence continues at coordinate 13,104 of JAFODV010000071.1, read as the reverse complement.
TGTCTTAATATGCTTCTCATAGCTCTTACTATTATGATGTTAGACATTGTCGACTACACGTAGCACAAATATAGATATTATCGCCGAGAAAAACAAATGGCGCACGGCTATAAGCAGATTGATTTTGGGGCTGTGGGAAGGTAGCGGGAGGGGATTGGCTACGGGGCAGACCAAAGGTCTGCTCCGCTTAACGCCCATCCCTTCTGCTCGCCGCAGGGGCCCTTGCAAGCCCACTGCGCAAAAAGCGGCAAGCCGCACACTTTGTTTTCACACCTTCGTCTGCAAGTAAACTTGCGCCAAAGGTATAAAAACAAAAGGTATCGATTTCTCGATACCTTTTTGCTTCGTGATCTTGCGGAGAGGGAGGGATTCGAACGACGCAGTCGAAGAGCCGATACGATAAAGCGGAGGGCGTAGCCCGAGCAATTAACCTATTATTATCGGCTCAACCCCCAATTAAGTGAGTAATGCCGGCTTCTCCGCAGATGCAGAGCTATCGCTGACGGCGATTTGTTTTTGTGGTGTGTGAAGGTTGCTTGCAAACGACGACATACCACAAAAACAAAACAGACGACCTTAGTCGTCTGCTCTGCATCTAATTCAGCGGAGAGGGAGGGATTCGAACCCCCGGAGCCTCGCAGCTCAACGGTTTTCAAGACCGCCGCAATCGACCACTCTGCCACCTCTCCAAAGGACAAAAGTATAACAACTTTTTGAATCTACCAAATAATTTTGAAAATATTTTTAAATCAATTTTCTTGAGAGTGGTGCATTGTGTTGATATATAGCGATATACGACGAATAAAAATTTTACACCATTTTTTGTTTTCGACGCTGTTAATCTCTCAAATTGTAGTTTTTTACCTCTATCGCCATGCTTGAAGATGATGCATGTCGTGGCCTAAAAAACGCTTATCTCCCACATATCGAAAGCCTAATGATAGGTATAATCGTTCGGCATCGGGGTTGTCGACATCGACAATAAGGCCTACACGTGTGTGACCCTCCATAAACGCCTTATCGCGCATCGTAGCTATGAGGGCACGCCCTATGCCCATGCCACGGTAGGCGGGGAGTATGCCAAGTGAGTCGAGGTAGAACTCGCCAGCCTCGGTCTCATCTTCGATGGTAATTGCTTTTCCGAGATGTTGTTTGAGTAGCGGGAATATAGGCTTGCGCAGTTGCTCGAGCATGGCCCCGTCGTAGCCCACAAGGGCTCCTACAGCTTTGCCGCCAATCTCGGCTATAAGGGTGTTTTGATAGCTATATTGTGAGTGTTCCATGCGTGCAAGTGTCAGAAACACAGGATATATCGGATGTGATATATCGTAGTCCACGGCCATGCATACGGCATGCGCAATTAGCTCGGCATCGTCGATGGTGGCAGGACGTATAATCAACTCTTTGTTCATGTTGCAAAGATACTCAAAATAATCTATATTCGGAGGGTGGCTGTAGAGTGAAGCAAAGTTTTAGTGTTAGTGTATAGATATTTCATATTTTTTGCCTATCTTTACGCCAAATTGTGTATATATAGTGCATAGCACTAAACCTAAATAATTAATTACGATGAGTTGTAACAAAAAACATATTCCTGAGCTTGGACGTGGTTGTTGCTTCTGCGACTGTGGCGATGAGCTTGATGCCGTTGCTGTGGAGGGTTGCTACAAGCTACACGAGACAAACTGGTTGGAGGAGTATCCTGACAATATCCCTACGGATATTTTCGAGGTGCGCTTCAAGAATACACGCCGCTCATACTATCAGAATGTAAACAACCTTGAGCTCAAGCGTGGCGACATCGTTGCGGTTGAGGCATCGCCAGGTCACGACATCGGCATCATATCGCTTACGGGTGACATGGTGGCTAAGCAGATGCGACGCACGGGCTTCAACCCCTACAATGGCGAGTTTAAGAAGATCTATCGCAAGGCTCGTCCCTACGATTTGGAGAAGTGGCAGGAGGCCATAGCTCTCGAGCACGAGACGATGATCGCCTCACGGCAGATTGCTGCCGACATGGGTCTGAACATGAAGATTGGCGATGTGGAGTACCAAGGCGACAAGATAAAGGCTATATTCTACTATATTGCTGATGAGCGTGTCGACTTCCGCGAGCTTATAAAGGTCTTCGCCGACAGGTTCCGTATTCGTATCGAGATGAAGCAGATTGGTGCTCGTCAGGAGGCGGGACGTATTGGTGGTATTGGTGCTTGTGGCCGTGAGCTATGCTGCGCATCGTGGATGTCGAGCTTCTCGAGCGTTACGACAAATGCTGCACGTATGCAGGAGATATCGCTCAACCCACAGAAGTTGGCGGGTCAGTGTTCGAAGCTTAAGTGCTGTTTGATGTATGAGTATGATGCCTATGCTGATGCACGACGCACCATACCTCGCTTGCGTGAGCCTTTGCAGACACTCGATGGCGAATACTTCTTGGTGAAGGTAGATCCTTTGGCTCAGACAATGACATTCTCTACAAGCAAGGGGTCTATGGTCAACCTCACCACGTTATCAATAAGCCGTGTCAAGGAGATTATTGCGCTTAACCGCGCAGGACAGAAGGCCGAGACACTCATCGGCGAGGAGGACAACGACAAAGTTGAGGAGCCAACATATCGTCATGAGGAGGATAGCATCACACGTTTCGATAATAAGTCGAAGCGTTCGAAGCGTTCGAAGCGTCGTGGCCAGAAAGACTCTAACACGAAGGAGGGTGCTAACATCGTGGAGGCACAGCCTAAGAGTGAGGGCGGCAATGATGTAAAGGCGGAGTCGCAGAACAATGAGGCAAACAGCGAGTCAAAGCGTGAGCCTAAGGAGTATAAAGAGCGTAAAGAGCGAGGCGAGCGTCGTCCACGTCGTGAGCGTGAGCCACGAGCAGAGCGTGAGCCACGAGGTGAGCAGGCTGTAAAGGCTGAGCAACCATCAGCTACTGAGGCCCCTGTGGCAGAGGAGCGTGGCAACGATGCTAACAAGGAGCATCGCAATCGCGACAATCGCCGTCGTGGTCGTGGTGGACGTCCTCACCACCACCATCGTCGTGAGGGTGGCGAGCCTCAGCATAACGATAATAAAGCGGAATAGAAGATGTATCGTAGAGTATTATGCATGGTAATGGCCATCGTGGCTCTTGTGATGGTGGCATGCGGAGGTGAAAGCCGAAGTGTTGAGATGCACGACACCGAGTCTATGGTATGGTGTAACGTTGAGGAGTTTAAGTATGAAAATAGCGATACGCTGTCTCGTCGCAACATATCTATCACTGTGCGCTATGATGGTAAGTATGTTGCCTCAGAGGTGCCTATGACGATTCTTAGCGTGTCGCCCGACTCGATGGTTTTGGAGGAGAGGTTTACGTTGCGCATACCACAGCTTGCTGATATGCGCCCCGACGAAAACACGTTTGTTTACCGTAGCAATGTGTTGCTTAAGCGTAAGGGTATCTATACCTTCCGTCTGACCCCTGATGAGCCTATTGAGGGTATTGCCTCGGTGGGTATTATTGTAGATGAGAAATAAATGCTAACCCCATGGGAAAAGATAAGTTAAGAAAGTTTGCTGAGAACCTCACGTTTGAGTGCATGGTACAGCCTGAGTTTGACGATATATTTCAGAAGGATCACCCACTCAAAGGTCGCTGGCATGAGGATTTCTTCCATAACAACAACCCTATAGTGTTGGAGCTTGGTTGTGGCAAGGGAGAGTACACTGTGGCTTTGGCTGAGCGCAATCCCGACAAGAACTATATAGGCATCGACATCAAGGGTGCCCGTATGTGGCGTGGTGCAAAGACAGCTACCCAGAACAACATGACAAACGTAGGCTTCTTGCGTACTCGCATTGAGTTTATTCGTTCGTTCTTTGCCGAGGGCGAGGTGTCGGAGATATGGATTACATTCCCCGACCCACAGCTTAAGAGCCGTCGTGCTAAGAAGCGCCTTACGTCGCCTCTGTTTTTGGCTCAGTATAAGAGAATGCTTGCTGAGGACGGTGTTATCAACCTTAAGACCGACTCGAAGCATCTGTATGCCTACACAGCTGCTGTCATCGAGCGTCTTGGCCTTGGCGTAGAGGTGCAGAACGACGACATCTACGGCTCGGGATATGCCGACGAGGTGTTGTCTGTAAAGACAGCTTACGAAACTCGATTTGTCTCTATGGGTCTGCCTATCACCTATACACGCTTTACGCTCAATGGTTGCGACAAGTTTGAGTATTTCGACTGGGAGGGCGACGATGTGTTGGAGAAGGATGCTGAGGAGAATAGAAGAAAGGCATTTTAATTGAGGATTTTATGGGAAAGAGAAGAAAGGATTACCCACTTATTGAGGGACTACATATAACAACCCTTGCTGCCGAGGGAAAGGCTATGGGTAAGGTAGATAACCAAGTGATATTTGTGCCTATGACCGTGCCTGGCGACATTGTCGATGTGCAGGTGCGCAAGCACCATCGTCGATTCATGGAGGCTACGGTAGTGCGCTTCGTTGAGAAGTCGCCACTACGCACTGAGCCTTTCTGCGAGCACTTTGGTGTGTGTGGTGGTTGCAAGTGGCAGAGTCTGCCTTACGAGGAGCAGCTCAAGCAGAAGCGCCAGCAGGTAGAGGATCAGCTTGTTCGTATCGGCCACCTCGACATCCCAGAGGTGATGCCTTGTCTGGGCTCGGCAAAGACTCGTGAGTATCGCAATAAGCTTGAGTTCACATTTGCCGATAAGCGTTGGCTCACGTATGAGGAGATAGCTGAGGGTGGCGATATAGCTGCAACACCCGCTGTGGGATTCCATATCCCTGGTTGCTTCGATAAGGTTTTAGATATCAACAAGTGTCACTTGCAAGTCGACCTATCTAATCGCATACGTCTTGCCACAAAGCAGTTCTGTATTGACAATGGCTACTCGTTCCATAATGCACGTGCCCACGAGGGACTTATGCGCACTATGGTTATCCGTACGGCATCTACTGGCGAGGTTATGGTTATCGTGGTGTTCAACGAGAATGACAAGGAGCGTATTGACGCTCTCATGTTGTACTTACAGCGTGAGTTCCCAGAGATTACCTCGCTCATATATATGATTAATGAGAAGTGGAACGACTCGTTGGGCGACCGTGAGCCTATCTGCTTTGCGGGCAAAGATCATATCATCGAAGAGATGGAGGGCCTTAAGTTTAAGGTAGGCCCTAAGTCGTTCTACCAGACTAATTCGGAGCAGGCCTACGAGCTATACAAGGTCACACGTGACTTTGCCGAGCTCAAGGAGACAGATGTTCTCTACGACCTCTACACAGGTACGGGAACTATTGCCAACTTCTGCGCACGTCGTGCTAAGAAGGTTGTAGGTGTGGAGTATGTTCCTGAGGCTATTGAGGATGCAAAAATCAACTCTGAGATCAATAGCATTGACAATACTACGTTCTATGCTGGCGACATGAAGGATGTTTTGAGCGACGAGTTTGTTGAGCGCAATGGACGCCCTGATGTCATTATCCTCGACCCTCCACGTGCAGGTGTCGACGAGCGAGTATTGGAGGTTATCAAGCGTGCTGCGCCCGAGCGCATGGTATATGTTAGCTGTAATCCATCGACACAGGCGCGCGACTTGGCTCTGCTCAACGATATGTATGAGATATTGGCAGTTCAGCCAGTAGATATGTTCCCACATACCCACCATGTGGAGAATGTGGTGAAGCTAAGAAAACGATAGCTCGGAGTTAGGAGCGTGATAAACGAATACCCCTTGGGAACTATGCCCAAGGGGTATTTGTTGTTACTATATGTAGTGCTGGGTGCTACTCGGCTTTTATGGTAATCTTTGCCGACTTAAGACCCTTAGCCGTAGCGGTGAGGGTTATGTCACCTGCGGTCTCGGTGCTCTGTACAATGGCTGTCATCATGCCATTGAAGACCTTCATCTGTGGCTTGTGGAACAACTCCAACGATGTTGGATCGCCATTAGCTCCAGCACGATACCAACCATTGCCCTTGACGCTATACTTGACCAGATGCTGGGCATCGGGACATAGGTTGCCATTAGCATCTACAACCTTAACGGTGATAAACGACAAGTCCTTGCCGTCAGCCTTGATAATCATGCGGTCGGCCTTAAGCTCGATGTGGTGAGGTGCTCCTGCAGTGCAAATCTCCTTCTGGGCAACAGCATTGCCCTCAGCATCGTAGGCAACAACCTTGACTGTGCCTGGCTCATACTTCGTATCCATCCACATTAGACGGTAACGCTTTTGGCGTGTGAAGGATGTTGGGGTCTCCTCCGACTCCTTCTCCCATGTCTCCTCCGCAGAGATTGATGTATCCTTGGTGCGTATACCCTGGCTCACGCCATTGATGAAGAGTTCGGCAGATGGGTAGTTGGTGTATACAAACACAGGAGTTACCTCTCCCTCACGACCTGGCCATGTCCAGTGTGGTAAGATGTGTAATGTCTCCGACTTGGTGTTCCAGTGGCTACGATATAGGTAGTATCTATCCTTTGGTAAGCCCGCAAGGTCGATAATGCCGAATAGCGATGAGTGGCTTGGCCAGTCGGTATAGTATGGTGTTGGCTCGCCAAGGTAGTCGAAACCAGTCCATACGAACTCGCCAATGCCCCACTTGTAGTCGTCGTGCCAAATCCAGTCGTCCTCGGGGAGATTTGACCAGCTGCAGTGCTCAACATCGTATGATGATGCCTGGTGGTCGTCATACTTGGCCATAGAGCGACGCTCGACAGGGAACTTGTATACACCACGGCTACTTACTGTTGAGGCGGTCTCCGAGCCGAGAACAATCTGCTGAGGTAGGCGTAGGTAGTTGTCGGGATAGCGGTGTGGTCGGTAGTTGAAGCCAGCAACATCCATGACAGCTGCCATGTTGTTATACACCACGTTGTGAGGCTGATCCATACCCTGTGTAACGGGACGTGTAGGATCCTCGCGGTGGCAGATATCCTGCAGCATGCGTGATAGCTTTGCGCCCCAAATTACATCACCCTGGTCAGGAACCTCGTTACCGATGCACCACATAACAACACTTGGATTGTTGCGGAAGTGGCGAACAAGGTTCTGAAGGTCGCGCTCAGCCCACTCGTCGAAGTGCTTATGGTAGCCATTCTTAAGCTTTGGCGTGCGCCACTCGTCGAACGACTCGAGCATAAGCATCATGCCCATCTCGTCGCAAGCCTCAACAAGCTCAGGTGCAGGCATATTGTGCGATGTGCGGATAGCATTACAGCCCATATCCTTCAAAAGGCGTATCTGGCGACGTATAGCCGCATCGTTTACTGCAGCACCCAGAGGGCCAAGGTCGTGGTGGTTGCACACACCCTTAAACTTTGTCTCGACACCATTTAGGAAGAAACCCTCGTCAGGGCGTATCTCGATAGAGCGGATACCAAAGCGCACATAGCACTCATCGTACTTGTCGCCAGTGTCGTAAATCCTGACAAGGGCGGTGTAGAGGTATGGATTCTCGAGGGTCCATAGCTTGTAGTTGTGGAGCACAATCTCCTGTGTAAAGTGGCTAGTGGCAAATACGTCTGGGAGGCTCGATGTACCATATACCATTTTGCCATCAGCATCGAGGATATCGACCGAGACGCCACAGTTGCCAAGTTCCTTACCCGGAGGGAGCACGAAGTTGGTCTTGACACGTATTGTAGCACGGTCGGAGAGAATCTCGGGCGTAGTCACCTGCACACCCCACATGTCGATATGCACATCGTTGGTGATGATAAGGTGCACATTGCGATAGAGGCCTGCACCAGGATACCAGCGCGACGAGTCGGTCTCGTTCTCGAGCCTTACGGCAAGCTCGTTGACCTCGCCTACCTTGAGCTGATCGGTAATGTCGAAGTAGAAGGCGTTATAGCCATAGGGCCAGTAGCCCACCTCCTCGCCATTGACATATACGCGAGCATGGCTCATAGCACCATCAAAGAGGAGCGTGGCACGCTTGCCCTCCTCGAAGGCGGGAGCCTCGAACTTTAGGCGATACCAGCCGACACCCACAAACGGAAGACCGCCTGTGCGTCCTGCGTGCTCCATAGCCTCCTGCTGACCATCTTGCGTAATGGCTACATTCTGTTTGTCGTTGTTGATACTGAAAGGACCATAGATAGCCCAGTCGTGAGGTATGGTGACGCTCTGCCACTTGCTATCGTCGTAGCCTACCTGGCTAAATTCGGCACTATCCTCGCGCGTGAAGCGCCAGCCCTTGTCCAGGAGCTGCTCGGTGCGTTGTGCATATAGCGACGTGCTGAGCGCCAATATCGCCACTAATAACATTCCTAATCGTCTCATATCTAATTTTTTTTAGTTGTCTTAGGCAAAGATAAGAAAATTAGTTCGGATAGACAATTATTGGCGAGAGGTTTTTCTTATCGGTGCATAGCGTGAGGGGATTTTCTCGTCAGAGTGGTGCAGATGTGGCGCCGACATGAAAAAAGCCCGGATGGGCTGTACTGAAGTACTGCTCATTCGAGAACTTTCTCAACAGTGCAGTGCGTGAGGGAATTTTCTCGTCAGAGTGGTGCAGATGTGGCGCTGACATGAAAAAGCCCCGGATGGGCTGTACTGAAGTACTGCTCATTCGGGGCTTTGATTGAAGCGCCGCAGATGCGCCGCTATCACGAGAAAAGAATTACTCCTCGTCAGTATCGGTGTAAGCCTTCAACAACTTATCCTGAACATCAGCAGGCACCTGCTCGTATGATGCAAACTGCATAGTGTAGGTTGCAGCACCAGATGTAAGTGATGACAATGATGTTGAGTAGCGATACAACTCAGCAAGAGGTACACGTGCATTGAGGCGGTCGAAGCCCTTGTCAGACTCCATACCCATGATCATAGCACGACGGTTCTGAAGGTCGCTCATAACAGCACCCATATACTCGCTTGGTGTCAACACCTCAACATTGTAGATAGGCTCCATAATCTTTGGACCAGCATTGCGGAATGCATCCTTGAAAGCATTACGGCCAGCAAGCTTAAATGAAAGCTCGTTTGAATCTACTGGGTGCATCTTACCGTAGTAGATAACAACACGGATGTCACGAGCGTAAGAACCTGTCAATGGACCCTCGTCCATCTTCTCCATGATACCCTTCAAAATCGCTGGCATGAAGCGTGCGTCGATAGCACCACCAACGATAGAGTTGTAGTACTGAAGCTTACCGCCCCATGGCAAGTCGTACTCCTCCTTACCCTTAACGCTAACGGCAATCTCCTGACCATTTACCTTGTACTTAGTAGGCTCTGGCATACCCTCGTAGTAAGGCTCGATAACCATGTGAACCTCACCAAACTGACCTGAACCACCAGACTGCTTCTTGTGACGGTAGTCTGCCTGAGCTACCTTAGTGATAGTCTCACGGTATGAAATCTTTGGAGCGAAGAACTCTACCTCCATCTTATTCTCAGATGATAGACGCTGCTTGAGGATGTTGAGGTGGTGCTCACCCTGACCCTGAATGATGGTCTGCTTGAGCTCCTTAGAGTACTCAACAAGGATTGTAGGATCCTCATACTTAGCGTCGTTCAAAAGCTTGCCGAGCTTCTCCTCGTCGCTCTGCTCCTTAGCCTTGATAGCGGCACGGTAGCGTGGCTCAGGGAATACGATAGGCTCAACAGTAACAGGTGTGGCAGGAGCTGCCAATGTGTCGTTTGTGCGAGTGCCCTTAAGTTTAACGGTGCAACCGATGTCACCTGCTGATAGCTCAGTAACCTTAACTCGGTTCTTGCCAGCTACTGCAAACAACTGTGAAAGCTTCTCCTTGTTGCCTGTGCGTGAGTTTACAAGCTCCATACCCTCAGTTACCTTACCACGTACTACACGGAAGTAGGTAATTTCGCCGATATGCTGCTCGATCTGGCTCTTGAATACGAACAATGCTGTTGGCTCGTCGGCATTTGCCAAAAGCTCCTCGCCCTCGGTTGTGAGGAATGCAGGTGCCTTCAATGGACCTGGAGCCACGTTGATGATGAACTCCATAAGACGCTTAGTACCGATGTCACGCTTACCTGATGCACAGAAGATAGGCATGATGTCACGCTTAGACACGCCGAGCTTCAAACCAGCACGGATATCGTCCTGTGTGAGTGAGCCCTTCTCGAAGTAGAGCTCCATGAGTGCGTCATCATAAACGGCAGCTGCCTCAGCAAGCTCCTGGTTGAGAGCCTGAGCACGCTCCATCTCGCTCTCAGGAATTGGGTGCTCCTCACGCTTACCATTCTCGTCAACAAACTTGTAAAGTTTCATCATCAATACGTCGATGAATGAGTCGAAGCCTGCGCCCTGATTAACAGGATACTGAACGATAACTGGCTTTACAGAAGAGTTAGCGCGGATGCCCTCGATAGTAGCATCGTAGTTAGCCTTGTCGCCATCGAGCTGGTTGATAACACCGATAAGTGGCTTGTTGAGGATGCGAGCGTAGCGTGACTGAAGCTCAGAGCCAACCTCCCAGCCATTCTGTGCGTTGAGAACCATAACGCCAACGTCACCTACCTTGAAAGCAGAGAACAACGAACCGCAGAAGTCGTCAGAACCTGGGCAGTCGATGATGTTGAGCTTACGATCCATAAACTCAGTAAAGAGGGTTGTAGAGTATATCGAACGCTTATATTCGTGCTCGATATCTGTGTTGTCCGAGATTGTGTTGTTATTCTCGATACTACCCCTGCGATCAATAACTTTACCCTCGAAAGCCATTGCCTCTGCAAGGGTAGTTTTACCGGCGCCAGGAGCACCAATAAGAACGATGTTCTTAAGCTCTTTTGCTGAATAGTTTTTCATAATATAATAGTTTTTAGGTTTTTATTGTTGGTTCTTAAGCCATATTTTTACGGAGAAAACAGCCATTTTTGCACCCTTGTTTTGAGATGTTTTTGGTGCTTAACTCCCTTTACGGATTATAAAATTAAAGACTTTTTTTCGAACTACAAAATAAAAAACTAATTTTTTTAAAAAATAGGCTAATTTTTTTGTAAATGATGCCTATTGCTTTATTATATATATAGGTGATAGTGTGATACTGTGTAAATAATTATGATGCACACTCATATCAATTTGCAAATCTCCGAGGATAGGAAATGGGTTGAAGGCAAACACTCCGTAGTATACGAATTTAGCTATTTTGCTGGGCAACAAAATGGAAATTGTAGGTTGTTGGGCGTCGGCTTAAAAAAAGTTCCTATCTTTGTGTGAGATTATTTGTTCGAAAGATCATATTAAAACATAATAACACTTAACTATGAAACGATTTTTTGCAATTATTGCCGTGATGATTTTTACCATTGGCAGCGCAACGGCACAGAAGAAGGTTGTCGAGGAACTTGTCACTACGGTTGAGGCGCAGAAGGGTGCTATCGAGGCAGTGCAAACAGAGATTAATGGCCTGAAGGTTGAGAACGCTACTCTTAAGGAGCAGCTCCAGGAGCTAAAAACAAAACATGAGCAGTTGGTAGGCAACTACACATCGCTCGCTCAGTCGTATCAGCTTGTGGCTACAGACGTGCAGACCCTCAGAACCACAATCAATGGGCTTGCAAATCAGGTTACTGCACTCAACGATAGCATTGTAAAACTATCTGCACGACCTGCCGCTGCTGCAGCACCGGCCGAGCCAGCAAAGCCTCAGTATGAGGTTGTTGGTAAGCTCAGCAATGACATGGTGGCTGTGAAAGAGGGCTTCTTGTATGGATTTATCAATAGCAAAAACGAGTATGTAATTAAGGCTCAATATCAAGAGGTTACGGATTTCAAAAATGGTCATGCGCGTGTTAAGCTAAACGATAAGTGGGGTATGATCGACACCAATGGTAAGGTAACCGTAGCATGTTCTTATGATGAGATAGAGCACTATCACGGCACTATCTGGAGAGTGAAGAAGGGTGATTTGTATGGTTTGGTTTCAGCTGCAAATGGCACACTTGTTCAGACTGTTAAGTATTCTGAAATAAGCTTGAAAATAAGATGCCAGCGTGCAGCAATGTGCATCAATAATAAGTCGGGGTTCTTCGATGAGAATGGAAAGATTGCAATTGCTGCAAAGTATGATTGGATCAGCAATTTTGGAGATGATGGCACTACAATGGTGATGATCGGCAGCAAGTATTATGATATCAACACGAGTGGCACAATTGTAAAATACTACTAATTTGCATTTAGCAATCAGTATACAAACAATAGGACCTCACTGCTAAAAAGGCGGTGAGGTCTTTGTTTTGGCGCAAAATGGCGACTATTTATTAATAATTAATAAAAAATTTGCAAAATATTAGGCTAATGCTCAGAAAAAGTTTATATCTTTGTAGGGTATTTGCTCTGAGGAGCCAACAACAACGAAATTTTGTTTAACATTAATATAGTTTGTAAGATGATTAATTACAAGGATTTGGGTCTTGTGAACACACGTGAGATGTTCCGCAAGGCTGTTGATGGCGGCTATGCTATTCCTGCCTTCAACTTCAACAATATGGAGCAGCTTCAGGCTATCATCATGGCTGCTGCTGAGACTAAGTCGCCAGTGATTCTTCAGGTGTCGAAGGGCGCTCGCCAGTATGCTAACCAGACTCTCCTCCGCTACATGGCTGAGGGTGCTGTGGAGTATGCTAAGGAGCTTGGCTGGGAGAAGCCACAGATCGTGCTTCACCTCGACCACGGCGATGCTTTCGAGACTTGCAAGAGCTGTATCGACATGGGCTTCTCATCAGTGATGATCGACGGCTCACACCTCCCTTACGACGAGAACGTAGCTCTCACAAAGCGAGTTGTTGAGTATGCTCACCAGTTCGATGTAACTGTTGAGGGTGAGCTCGGCGTGTTGGCAGGTGTTGAGGATGAGGTATCTGCTGCTGAGAGCCACTATACCAAACCAGAAGAGGTAGTAGATTTCGCTACTCGCACTGGTTGCGACTCACTCGCTATCTCTATCGGTACTAGCCACGGTGCTTACAAGTTCACCCGCGAGCAATGTACTGTTGACCCACAAACTGGTAAGCTCGTTCCTCCTCCATTGGCATTCGATATCCTCGACGCTATCATGGAGCAACTCCCTGGCTTCCCAATCGTACTCCACGGTTCTTCTTCAGTGCCACAAGAGTATGT
>JAFODV010000070.1 GCA_017380515.1 Alistipes sp. | reverse complement strand
ACTTCCATTTTTAACCTCTCCGTTTTTTTAAAGCGGAAAAGCGGTGCAAAGATAAAGCATATTTTTTAAACTACCAAATTTTTTAGTAACTTTTTTTTTAAAAATATGTACCTAAGAACCTTTTTCGCTCATCGCCGTTTTAGAGGCGAAAGCGGGTGCAAAGATATAGCAACTTTTTTTAACTACCAAATGTTTTGCGAACTTTTTTCAAAAAAACTTTAAAATAGTGTATAAAGACACTCCTCTTTATTATATATAAATATAGGTATATGTCACAAGTAGCTATTTCACCACATATTTTCGAAGAATAAAGCATTAATAGTGGCAATGAGAGGTTGATAAACATTAAAATAAAATAGGGCAGGCGTGAGCCTACCCTATTGACTTAAAAAAACACTATTACTACAATCTTGCCTTTATTGCCTTTGACTCCTCCTCGTAGCCTGGTTTGTCGAGAAGAGCGAACATATTCTTCTTATAAGCCTCAACTCCTGGCTGGTCGAATGGATTAACACCGAGCAAATAACCGCTGATGCCACAACCCTTCTCAAAGAAGTAGAGCAACTGACCAATAGTGCGCTCGTCGATACGCTCGATCTCAATAATGAGGTTAGGCACGCCACCATCGAGGTGAGCAAGACGAACACCAAGTTCCGCCATCTTGTTAATCTCCGAGAGACGCTTGCCTGTAAGGAAGTTCAAGCCATCAAGGTTAGCCTCGTCGGCCTCGACCTTAACCTCATACTTAGAGTTCTTCACAGAGATGATGGTCTCAAACAATGTGCGCTCACCCTCCTGGATATACTGACCCATAGAGTGAAGATCGGCAGTAAGAGTAACACTTGCAGGGAAGATGCCCTTAAGCTCCTTACCCTCAGACTCGCCATAAAGCTGCTTCCACCACTCAGCAATATACTGAAGTTTAGGCTCGTAAGAACCCAAAATCTCAATCTTCTTGCCAGCCTTATACAACTCATTACGAACGATAGCATACTGAGCAGCAGGGTTTTGCTCGATTGGAGTAGCCTCAGATGTAAGACGCTCCATGTCGCGTGCACCCTCAACAAAAGCCTCAACATCGACACCAGCAACAGCCAAAGGAAGAAGACCCACAGGTGAAAGAACAGAGTAGCGACCACCAACATTATCCTCGATAACAAATGTAGGATAGCCCTCCTGAGTTGCAAGAGTCTTAAGCGCACCACGAGCCTTATCGGTGATGGCTACAATACGCTCAGCAGCCTCAGCCTTGCCATAACGCTTCTCAATCTCAGCCTTGATGATACGGAAGGCGATAGCTGGCTCAGTGGTAGTACCTGACTTAGAGATTACAATTGCTGCGATAGAGTACTCCTTAAGAGCATCCATAAGCTCATAAGTGTAGTCCTCAGAAATATTCTCACCAGCAAAGACGATAGTTGGATTTTCGTGGCGCTTTTTGAGCGACTCGAATGAGTTAGACATAGCCTCCAAAACAGCCTTTGCGCCAAGGTAAGAACCACCAATACCTATGCATACAACAACCTCTGCCTTAGCACGAAGATTGGCAGCTACTCGCTTGATTTCAGCAAGCTCGTCAGAAGATATTGACGATGGAAGATTCACCCAACCGAGGAAGTCGTTACCAGCTCCCTCTCCACTGTGTAACAATGAGTTAGCCTTAGCTGCAGCAGCCTGCATATCTGCTGTAACATTAACTCCTGAATGCGCTGCATTAAACTTAATTAGTTCCATAACGAATATATTTTTTTAGTTAATTATTTCAATATTTTTGTCAAGGCTAACATTGCATCGCGAGCCGACGCATTGTTATACAAAACCTCCCAAACCATGTCGGCAATTGGCATGTCAACACCCGCATGCATAGAGCTACGACGAATGCACTCAGCGGCATAATAACCCTCGGCAACCATGGTCATCTCGTTGAGCGCACTCTTCACCGTACAACCCTTACCAAGCAGCGTTCCAAGACGACGATTTCGGCTCAATGGCGAGTAGCACGTAACGAGCAAATCACCCATATATGCAGCCGCATTAATGTTGCGACCCTCGATAGGCACCGAGGCCTGCAAGAAGCCATTCATCTCGTTGGCACAACCCGAAATAAGTACAGCCAAGAAGTTGTCGCCATAACGCAAACCGACAGCAATACCGACAGCCAAAGCATAGACATTTTTCATGATTGCAGCGGCCTCAACACCAAGCA
Source organism: Alistipes sp. (assembly GCA_017380515.1). GTDB lineage: Bacteria > Bacteroidota > Bacteroidia > Bacteroidales > Rikenellaceae > Alistipes. The sequence goes on along the minus strand of JAFODV010000070.1, from coordinate 15,506 downwards.
CATCATGCGAAATGCTACAACGGAAAAAGTCGTTTGCAAGAATCGCACGAACACGCTCTGCTGTGGCATTATCTTCCGATGCTACAGTGAGATACGACAATCGGCACTGACCAACCTCTTCGGCATGCGAAGGGCCAGTCACAACTGCCAAATTTTTCATTGGCACATTGTAGTAACGGTTCATATGCTCGACAATTGTGAGGTAGTCTCCAGGGATTATACCCTTGACGGCAGACACCACAATTTTGTTGCTTAGACTCTCGGTGAGAGGCTCAAGGAACTTGGTGAGGAAGGCCGATGGCATAGCCAAAATTACAATGTCAACATCGCGCACCACCTCGTTGATATCTTTTGATGGGGTGATAAACTCACGGTCGAGGTAACACCATGGCAGATACTTGACATTGTGAGAGCGCTCCTCGAGCGACTTGAGTATATCATCGTTGAGCACCAACCAATTTACATGCTGGTGGTTAACTGTTAGAGTTTTTACTATTGCTGTTGCCCAGCTGCCGTAACCAAGAACGGCGCATTTGGCATGTTGTTCTGGCATCATAAACGAAAAATTATTTACAAATTTAGTAAAAAAAGTTAAACATATTGCAAATTCTCCACTTCTTTTTTCTATCTTTGTCGGTGATTATGCGCACGTGTACGAGGAAAACGCTGCATAGCACTAATAATCAAGATATTACCCATAATTTGGGGAGTAACCATTTTTTTTGAATACATTAACTGAGAGATATGGGATTATTTTCACTGACACAAGAGTTGGCAATTGACTTGGGTACAGCCAACACTCTAATTATGCACAACGGCAAAGTTATTGTCGACGAACCATCAATTGTTGCGGTCAACATCAAGACCGGAAACCTTATGGCTATCGGCCACAAGGCTCGTTTGATGGACGGTAAGACAAATCCAAATATTCGTACAATTCGTCCATTGAAGGATGGCGTTATCGCCGACTTCGAGGCTACAGAGCTTATGTTGCGTGGCTTCATCAAGAAGGTGAACGCTACTCGCGGCATGTTTGCACCATCACTCAAGATGATGATCTGTATCCCTTCAGGCTCAACAAACGTTGAGATTCGTGCGGTACGCGACTCAGCACAGCACGCTGGTGGTCGTGAGATCTACCTTGTGTTTGAGCCTATGGCAGCAGCGCTCGGTGCAGGTCTCGACGTAGAGGCTCCAGAGGGCAACCTCATCATCGACATCGGTGGTGGTACATCTGAGATTGCGTGTATCTCATTGGGCGGTATCGTATGCTCAGAGTCAATCAACGTGGCAGGTGACGTATTCACAACAGATATTCAGAACTATATCCGTCAGCAGCACGGCATCAAGATTGGTGAGCGCACTGCCGAGGAGATTAAGTGTGCCATTGGTGCGGCTGTTCCTGAGCTTGACAACGAGCCAGATGACTATATCTTCACAGGTTCAAACATGCTCACCTCGCAGCCTCAAACCGTATCACTCACATACAGCGAGATTGCATACGCCCTCGACAAGTCACTCGTTAAGCTCGACAATGCCCTAATGAAGGTGCTCGAGGAGATGCCACCAGAGTTGTACTCTGACGTGGTGAAGAATGGCGTATACCTTGCTGGTGGTGGTGCCTTGATTAAGGGTCTCGACAAGCGCTTGTCGAAGAAGTCGGGTCTTCCAGTACACATCGCAGAGGATCCACTACGCGCTATTGCTCGTGGTACAGGCATCGCACTCAAGAACATTGGTAACTTCTCATTCTTAATGGGCGGCGACAAGTAGTTCTTGTGATAAGACATCATCTACTGCTGCTAACAAAATATTTCGTCACCGGGCAGTGATTTTAGTACTGCCCTCCGACGAAGATTTTGCCGAGCGTTGTATCTGACATCTTCTAACAAGAATTACCATATCCCGAAACGCACACATGCGCTTGGGTGGGCTGTAGGTCCAACACATCACACTTTTAGCCACTCTCAATATTTTCGGGAATGGCTAAAGTACTTTTTAGACAACTACTTTTCAAAGTAAATAACGACATAGTCAAGCAACAACGATGCATAGACTTTTAGAGTTCATAAAGCGTATATATGTGGTGCTACTCTTCCTACTTTTGGAGGGTATGGCCATATGGCAATATGCAACATCAACACCCTATACCGAGGCTAAGATTCTGTCACGCACAACAGCCGTGGGCGGTTATTTCAGCAAAAAGATAACAAACATCAACCACTTTTTCTCGCTATCCGACGAAAACGAGATGCTCACACACCGCGTATCGGAGCTTGAGCAGACCCTTGAGCGTGAGCGAGAACTTTTGGCCGACTATGCCGAGGAGTCGTGGCAGCGCAAGATGCAAGATGGTGAGGATAGTGAGGAGCTACACTACCTATACTACCCTGCTCGTGTGGCTTCGATGACAATTAGCCATATGCGCAACTACATAGTTTTGGACAAGGGCGAAAGAGATGGCATCAAGAAAAACATGGGTGTTATCACTCCCGACAAATACTTGGTGGGATATATCATTCACTGTTCGGAGCGTTACTCTGTGGCAATGCCTGTGCTCAATACCGAGTTTACGATGGGTGGCTGTCTTTCAATGACAAACTACACCTGCTCGCTACGTTGGTCGGGCGATTCTCCCTACCATGTCGACATCATTGATGTGTCGACATATGCACAACCTGAGGTGGGAATGGCTGTTGAAGTATGGTCGGAGCGTCTACCTAAGGGTGTTATCGTAGGTCACATCGAGAGCTTTGAGCACAACGCCGCAAAGACTGCATACTCTGCACGTCTAAAGCTTGCTGTTGAGATGTCGGCACTCGACAACGTGCTTATTGTTGAGAATACCCACTATGGAGAGATTGAGAAGCTGATGGATAACATCGAGAATCAGACATCACAAACAACAAAAAATTAACAGAAAACTCTATGTACAAATATATTCCCTACATATTGCTGAGCATGGCGCTTATGTTGGTGCAGATATTCATTATCGACAACATCGACCTTGGCACATCAATATCAATATGGATACGTCCTATGATATTTCCGCTCATTGTGCTGCTACTGCCTACTCAGTGGAGCTCAATATGGGTAGTATTAGTGAGCTACTGTGTGGCTCTACTGATGGATTTGTTGCTTGGCGGTGCTGGCCTCTACGTCATCACCCTATTGCCAATAGCACTCTTCCGCTCAACACTCATATACTTCACCACACGCCGTTCTGCAGAGTCGAGCGAGCAGTCGCAACTACTATCGCGCATGCCTCTTCCTCAGCTCATGATCTACATTGCCGTATCGTTACTGCTGTATCATGCACTATTCTTCATTATGGAGACACTCTCCACAGCAAACATTATGCGACTCATAGCAACAATCTTGCTTAGCACGATATGTTCATTGCTAATATCGTGGCCCGTTGTTCGAATATTCACCACTAAAGTTGGAGCATAATGTCACGAGAGAGCAAAGGTCAACACCGCTATCATGTACTACGCTACGTAGTAATATTGGCCGCAGTAATAATCTTGGGACGTCTCTTCTATGTCCAGCTTATTGATGACCGCTACGATGCACGTGCAGCATCAAACATCATGCGCTCGTATATCGAGTACCCAATGCGTGGTGAGGTGCTTGACCGCCGTGGCGAGTATCTTATCCGTAGCCGTATATGCTACGACGTTATGGTTATCACACGCGACATCCCGAAGGAGGGCTTCGACTCAGTGCGTCTTGCGGCAATCCTCAACATCTCGATGGATAAGTTGCGCCGTGAGTTGCGCCGTGCAGGACCAAACTCCTACACTCCACACCTTGTTGTGGGCTACCTATCGCAGGAGGCCAAGCTGATATTTGATGAGAGCGAGTTCAAGGGTTTCTACACTCGCTTCCGCACAGCACGTGAGTATCCTCGCCAGGTTGGTGGCAACCTCTTGGGTTATGTTAGTGAGGTACGCCCTGAAGATATCGAGAAGTGGAAATACTACTCTGCAGGTGACTATATCGGCATTGGTGGCGTGGAGTCGGCATACGAGACACTACTACGCGGTGAAAAGGGTGTTAGTTACCGTGTGAACGACAACCGTGGAGCGGTGAAAGGCGCATATAAAGATGGTACTCTCGATGTTCTTCCAATCAAGGGTACACAGCTCACCTCAACAATTGATGCTCGCCTTCAGGAGTTTGCCGAAAAGCTGATGACAGGAAAGGTGGGAGCTATTGTAGCCATTGAGCCAGCAACAGGCGAAATACTTGTGATGGTGTCATCGCCAACCTATAACCCCGACATGATGGTAGGCCGTCAGCGTAATACCAACTTCTTGGAGATGACACGCAACCAGCGCCAGCCACAGTTTACACGTGCCCTCAAGGAGCACTACGCTCCAGGTTCAACATTCAAACTTGTACAAGGCCTTGTGGGTCTTGAGGAGGGTGTATTGCACCCTGGCGACAAGCATCCTTGCAGCCGTGGATTTACGTATGGTGTGGGCCGCAATAGCCGAACGCTGAAGTGCCACTCACACGACTCTCCGCTCTCACTACGCAGAGCAGTGGCCGAGTCGTGCAACGCCTACTTCTGCTATGTGTTCAAGGATATCATCACCAATCCTAAGTATGGCAGCATAAAAGAGGGTATGCGCAAATGGACGGAGTATGTCCATAGCTTTGGTTTCGGCGACCGCCTCAACTGCGACCTTTATGGCGAAAGCAAGGGCTTTGTGCCAACCACCGAGTTCTACGATAAGGGCTACGACGGACGCTGGAACTGGGGTACAGTAATCTCATGCGCCATTGGCCAGGGTGAGATGGCATGCACTCCGCTTCAGATGGCCAACCTTGCAGCAACAATTGCCAACCGTGGCTACTACTACACACCTCATATCATCAAAGCCATCGAGGGTCAGGACTCTATCGACAGACGTTTCTATGAGCGTCACTACACGATGGTTAGCGCTCGACACTTCGAGACAATCATTGATGGTATGTGGCAGAGTGTTAACGACGACGGAACATCGCGCCTTGCTAAGCTCGAGGGTTGGGATGTGTGCGGTAAGACGGGTACTGCCGAGCATAACCGACGTGATGCAAATGGCAAACGCTACCCCGACCACTCAACATTCCTAACATTTGCCCCACGCAACAACCCAAAGATTGCAATATCGGTATATGTTGAGCATGGTGGATTCGGTTCTGATGTGGCCGTGCCTATCGCAAGTCTTATCGAGGAGCTTTATCTCACCGACACGATTAAGCGTACTGAGATGCTTAATAAGGTGCTCAACTATGAAATTGATTATGGCTACTACGATGCTAAGCAGCGTAAGTATGACAAGGAAAACCCTAAAGATTAAAAGTGATGCAACCACAATATAATATGTCTGCTGGACTATCGTCGGGACGCAACTCAGGATCACTATTTGGACGTGTCGACTGGGTGGCTCTTGGACTCTACATAATATTGGTACTGGTAGGAATACTATGTATCACCTCGGCATCATACGATGCGGAGGTAGGTAGCATATTCTCGTTCAAGCACAACTACATGAAACAGATTATGTGGGCCGGCATATCGAGTGTTATTGCTTTAGTGATATTGCTCCTCGAACGTAGATACTTCCACATGTTTGCCTACCCAGCATATATCGTGGGTATACTTCTGCTTGTAGCCTGCCTAATATTCGGTGTCAAGGTTAATGGTGCAAAGGCGTGGTTTGAGTTTGGTAGCGTAAGAATTCAGCCTGCCGAGTTTGTGAAGATAGCAACGGCGCTGATGATGGCACGTGTCATGAGCGACTACTCGTTTAGCATGAACCGCCTTAAAGATCTGTTTAAGGTTGCTGGTGTTATTCTGCTGCCGCTTCTTATCATCGTACTACAGAACGACACAGGTTCGGGATTGGTGCTATGCTCATTCCTGTTTGTATGTATTCGTGAGGGTATCACAAAGTATATCTACTTTCCACTAATCTTCACCGTACTGCTATTTATCGCCTCATTTATATTTACTCCCGAAGCAATATTCACTGCGCTCATCATACTCTTTACCATATATAATATATTAAAGAATGGTGCAATCATCGGACACATACGCTTCTTAGCCGCTATATTTTTAGCGGTGTTGCTGCTATGCATCCTCACCCCACTGAGTGGCTATGCATCACTAATGATTGTATGCTCCTTAGCAGCCGTAATACTTGGATTTGTGGCTATCAAGCTACGTGAGATGTCGCTACTATGGCCCATCATCATGTTTGTCTATGCAATGCTGTTTGTTCCTACTACCGACTTTATGTTCTCGAAACTTAAGTCGCACCAGCAGGATCGAATACTTACATATGTGGGTATCAAGAGCGACCCCAAGGGTATCGACTACAACGTAAATCAGTCACTCATAGCCATCGGCTCGGGAGGAATGTTCGGTAAGGGCTTCATGGAGGGTACACAGATCAAGTATGACTATGTTCCTGAGAAACATACTGACTTTATCTTCTGCACAGTAGGTGAGGAGTGGGGATTTATGGGCACACTAATCGTGGTGCTGCTATACATATCCCTTATTCTACGCCTTATGCGCATGGGCGAACGCATTAAAGAGCCCTTCGGCAGAGTGTACTGCTACTCGGTGGCGGCCATCCTGCTATTCCACGTATGGGTAAACATCGGCATGACCATTGGTCTTATGCCTGTAATGGGTATTCCGTTGCCCCTTATGAGCTACGGTGGATCATCTCTCGTGGCCTCGACAATACTTATAATGATTGCTATACGCCTCGACGCCTCAACCGAAGATGAGAGTGTGTACTTAGGCTAAAACCCCTTGAACAAGATGAAGAGAGTTATATTTCTTACCAACGACGATAGTTATCTATCAAAGGGCTTTCGTGCAGCCGTCAACCTCGCTCGCGAGTTTGGCGATGTCATAGCCATAGCTCCCGAAAGAGTACAAAGTGGCATGAGCCAAGCCATAACCATCAACCAGCCACTCTTCATACGTCAAGTGGAGAAGTCGGAGGGTGTCACCATCTATGCCTTCTCAGGTACTCCTGTAGATTGCGCCAAGGTGGCCTTCGACCATATTTTCCGAGAGCAAAAGATCGACCTTGTGCTATCGGGCATCAACCATGGCTCGAACGCAGCTATCAATGTGATGTACTCAGGAACCATGGGTGCAGCAATCGAGGGTAGCCTTTATGGCATACCATCAATAGGCCTATCGCTTGATGACCACGCTCCAGATGCCGACTTTGAAGGTGCTGTGGAGGCTGGCCGCAAAATTATTAGCGATGTGCTCAACGCGGCAGATAACCTACCACGCCCCTTGTGTCTAAACGTAAACGTTCCTCGCATACCCGCCTCAGAGATTCGAGGAATACGCCTCTGCCGTCAGACACGTGGTTTCTGGCGCGAGGAGTTCTACGAACGTCAAGACCCTAATGGCAGAGACTACTACTGGCTAACTGGAGCATTTCAGAATAGCGAGCCAGAGGCCGAAGATAGCGACGAGTGGGCATTGGCACACAACTACGTATCTGTAGTGCCCGTGCAGGTAGATATGACTGACTACAACATGCTGACTAAGCTCAATGGCGTAATAAAGTAGACATCACCTAATTTATTAAACATTGCTCTATGTCTGGCGTTGAGATATTGATGATAGTGACCATCGTTCTGCAGCTTATTGCTGCGGCGATTGCACTAATGCTTATCCGCGAAACAAAGTATAGCGCATTGTGGATATCGTGTATCATCACTCTATTGGCCCTCAGCACTGAGCGCACAATGCAGCTGCTTGCATTCGATGGGCACAACATCCCACCACTCACCTATGCTTGGGTGGGTATACTTGTGTCGGTTAGCATCTCAATAAGTGTTATCTGCGCACGACTGCTTGTTAACCACGTCGACCGAATGTCGCACCATCGTCGACTACTCGAAAACCGACTACTCACGGCTGTGCTACGCACCGAGGAGCGTTCACGAGCATCGTTCTCACGTGAGCTTCACGACGGTCTTGGGCCATTGCTCTCGTCAGCAAAAATGTCGCTTTCATCGCTCTCCAAGTCAGAGCTTAACGACAAGGAGCGCCTCACACTACAAAATACTGTGGCGGTCATCGACGAGGCTATACGCTCACTTCGTGAGATCTCTAACAACCTCTCGCCACATGTTCTCAATAGCTTTGGCTTGGTGCGAGGCATCAAAAACTTCGTCGATCGCAGTGTGGCACTCCACGACGTGAAGATAGAGTTTGTGACCCCTCTTCGTGACGAGAGATTTGATTCAAACATCGAAGTGATTATCTATCGTGTTGTCTGTGAGCTTATTAATAACTCGCTAAAACACTCGTCGTGCACAACAATAAACATCTCTCTTAAGTTAAATAACGGACGTATCGCTGTGGTGTATAGCGATAACGGCTGCGGCTTTTCGTACAAGGAGAGCATAAATATCGGCATGGGACTATCTAACATGAAGTCACGAATATCGTCACTCGGAGGTAGCCTACGCTTTAATAGCAAGCCTGGCTGCGGCATGTCGGCATACTTTGAGGTGTCAGAAAATGGTAATATACCACAACCCGCAAAGCGCAAACAAAGACGAATAAAAAGATTGGAACGCCATGGAAAAAAGAATTAAAATAGCTCTTGTTGATGACCATACACTATTCCGCACAGGCCTCGCAGGCTTGCTCTCACAGCATGACGACTTCGAGGTTGCGGCAAGCTGCGGCTCGGGCGAGGAATTCTTGTCTCAGCTCTCTACGCTTGAAGTTGATGTAGTGTTTATGGATATCTCCATGCCAGGCATCGACGGCTCGGAGACCACACGTAGAGCATTGGCAGAACGCCCAGAGCTTCGCATCATAACACTGTCGATGTATGGCGATGAGCACTTCTACACGCTGATGATGGAGTGTGGCGCATGTGGCTTCCTACTCAAAGATTCAAACATCGAGGAGGTCTACGAGGCAGTGAAGGTTACTATGGCTGGCGATAGCTTCTTTAGCCCCGCACTGCTCGAGTCGCTAACGCGTAATATGAGCCGCTTGGCCATTACCACGACGAATGACGAGGATGCCTTGTCGGATCGCGAGATTGAGATTTTAGTTGAGGTGTGTCGAGGTCTCTCGAATCAGGAGATTGCCGACAAACTATTTATCTCTAAGCGCACGGTAGATAAGCACCGCGCAAATATCCTTGAAAAGACCGGCTGCCGCAACACTGCTAACCTTGTTGTCTATGCCATTAAGAATAGACTGGTGGAGATATAGGAAGATAGGGAGAATAGGGAATTTAGGGAACTTAGGGAAAGACTATCACTAAACTCCTTAATGTCCTTAACTTCCTTAAACTCATTAATATACCACCTTAATCAGCGCACCTATTTCCGCGAGAAGGTGTCAGATTTGGCATCTCATGAAAAATAATTTGTTGTCAGAAGGGTGCCGAGTGCTACACTCGGCAAAAATTCCGACGATGGGCTGTACTTGAAGTACTGCTCATTGTCGGAATTTTTTCTAGGGGCCGCAATCGCCCCCTTATCACAACAAATTAGAATGGGTAGCCCACACCAAAATTAAGCGCCATATTCCGCCACTTCAAATCATGTATCCAACGCTCACCAACAGGACGTCCTGGGTTGTGGAGCTGAACACCTAGGTCGATACGTAGAATCACAAATTGAGCATCAATGCGAAGGCCAAGACCTGAGTTAAAGCCTAATTGCTTATAAAAATCATTAAAGTGGAACACCTCACTTGGGTTACTTCCCTCCATCTGGCGCAGATACCACACATTACCAGCATCGAAGAATAGCGCACCGTGGAATATGTACCATATTGGGAAACGGAACTCGAGGTTGGCCTCAAGACGCATATCGCCTACCTGAGCAGGATATAGCGCGTTAGTGACCTCTGGAGTAGCTCCTGGGCCTAAGGTTCGAGGTACCCAACCACGCATCGAGTTAGCACCACCACAATAGAACATACGGTCGAATGGTATAGATCGTCCCTTTGAGTTGCCATACGTAACACCCACACCAGCAAATAGACGACCCGCAATAGCCATCTTGTTTCCCAAGCTCTGGGTGTGGCTTAGGTTGACATCGGCACGCACATACTGCGAGTAGCGAATACCAAGAATCTCGTAGTAGTCCTTACCCGAAGCGTGGCTTGCAAACAACGACTCAAGACCATGAATAAGGTTTCCGGAGGTTTCGATATTGGTACGAAGAAGCGTGCTCGTAGGGTCGAGATTATTTCGCTGGGTGTTGTAGACAAAAGTACCCGAGAGACCCGCATTTAGCTGCGACTCGAACGACGTACGCAGATACTTATTGTCGATATCGGTCAAGAACTGCTCGTCGACACTCTTCACGTCAATCCAGTTGATGTCGATAGGGCGCAACACAAATGAGGAGCGCTGACCTCTACTCCACGAATAAGCCCAACGCAAAGAGGAGATATTACGACGATAATAGGGGCGATTTTGGAAGTCAAAAGCAAGCTCAAGACGTGTTCGAGGTTGCAGAATCTTCTCGTCATACGAAATTCTAAATGGCGAGAGGAAGCGTGGGAACGACAATCCTGCAGTGAGGTTCAGCTCCTGGGCACTGCGCTTGGCAGCATCGGGAGCATACATAAACTCAAAACCGAAACGTGCCGCAACATCGAATGCCTCGGCACCACGAAACACATTATTGTTAGAGTAACCGAGCGTTGCACTGAGACCATAGAACGTAGATGTTGACGAGGCCTCAACCTCGATCTTCATGCTCTGCTTAAGCGCTGGAGTACAGTAGATATTACAATTTAGGTACTTCTCACGAATATCGACAAACTGGTCAGTGTCGGTGCGATCTTTACCCATGTATGTAACAAAGTTATCGGGATCATCGGCACGATCAAAACTTATCTTGGTATTGCGGAATACACCGAGCGCCATAAGCTCATTATAGGCCTTTTGCACCTCACGGGCACTATATATGGCATTCGGCTGCAACGGTACAACACGACGAAGAAGGATGTCACGTAGGCGCTGCGAAGCATCTACATCGCGAATAATGCTTAGACCACCATAGCATGTTGTGTCGATATTTGCTCCAGGCATAAAACCACCTGTGGAGCGAAGCATAGGGTCGTAAGTTGGATATATGTTTATCTTACTGATACGATATATCGAGTGAAAGTCGTAGACAGGTCTACCACGCTCATCATACTTAATGAGTGTTGGCTGAACAATCATCTTTACATTAGCCTTTTCGTCAAGGCCAATGGTGTCAACCTCATAGGTTATGTTATTTACCGTAAAGTCGAAATATCCTCGATTGTTTAGATACGAAGCTATGCGATTACGCTCCTCATCAAGAGCCGTAATATCGAGCACATCATCACGACGAAGAAGGCTTTTTTGAGAGTCAGCAAGGATTATGGAGCGCAGAGTGGTATCTCTAAACTCGTAGCTGAGAAGATCAATACGCGTCGGAGCATTCTGGTGTAGCTGGTAGGTGAGCTCCACACGACGGCGGCGAAGCGTGTCGACATGACATGTCACCGAAGAGGAGTAATATCCCTTCATGCTCATGTATGTCTCAAGATTCTTAATCGACTTTTCGGTAAGATTCATGTCGAGGATCACTGGCTCCTGACCAATCTTACGCTTAAAGTTGTTCCACCAATTATCTTTATTGGGGTTGGCATGCTCATATACCCATACGTATAGGTTCAAACCCAAGAAGCGCTTATTAGGAGTCTGGCGTATATGCTTTTCCAAACCATCACGCTCGTCGGTGATACGCTCAGCACGCGGAGTAGTATCATCAGCCACGATATTTACACGACTAAGCAGGTAGCTGCCCTCGGGGAGATTACGCGTGACGCTGCAGGCGACAAAAAGCACTGCCACCAACAACATAACAATATAACGCATCGTACCCTTCATTGTAGGATTAATTGTTTAGCTTCTCAACAAATTGTTGCCATAGCTGCTGCTCGCCGCTATCGCTTTCGACCTGATACCCAAATTCGTCTGCACCAAAATTGGCACTACCCCACCACACAAATGTAGCATTACCCGCAAGAGTAGTTTTTATCTGATTGTGAGCTAACAGCGTTGTACAAAAGACCTTACCTCCACGATTCAGCACGTTGACACGCTCGCCAACAACGGTGCGTTGACGCAACGCCGCAGCTGTAGCTGAGGCTGTCATTGCCGTGCCACACGACATAGTAATACCTGCACCACGCTCATATGTTGCCACAAATATCTCACACTCGGAGCGACACTCATACAACGACACATTTATGCCATCAGGGAACTCCTGCTTAAGAGTCTTAACACGCTCACCAAGGCGCTCCAATAGTGCCATGTCGATATGCTCTACCTCAGCAACGATATGTGGATTACCCAAATTGAGTGCCGTAAACTTCAAATTAGGGTCGAGAGCCTCAATTTTCTCGGCAATAAATGGCTTGCCAGAGCTTGCAAAGCCAAAACTTGGGCTTGCAAGGTCAATAGCTATCTCCACAGAGAAGGTGTCTACTCCCTCACAAAGAGCCTCCTCACGACCAATGTGGAAGAGCCTGTCGGCGGAGAACAACAACCCACTATCGAGGTATCCTCGCTCATAAGCCAAACGAGCTACACAACGAATGCCATTACCACACATCTCTGCATGAGTACCATCAGGATTAAGCATATCCATGCCATAGATGCCACTCTCGTTACGAACAACAAGAAGCAAGCCATCGCTACCAATACCACTCTCACGATCGCATGCCACACGTGCAAAAGCCTCCCAATCAACAGCTTGTAGGGTGCTATCACGCGTAGTGTCAATCATGATAAAGTCGTTGCCCGAGCCATGACACTTTATTATCTCAAAACGTTGCTTCTGGTCCATAATCTGAGTTAAATCTGCACATATATATTCGGTCAAAGTTACAAATTTTTTCTGCTACATCAAAATATAATCCTCAGTATGCAGATTTTTTCTCATGATATATTGCACAACTGCCCAAAATTTTGTAATATTGTAAAACGAAAATTACGACATATGGTTGAGAAATTTATAATGGCTGGCGAAACGCCGATGCACATTGCCGATTCGGAAAAGGGCGAGAAATGTGTGGTTTTGCTTCATGGATACCTCGAATCAATGGTTATTTGGGAGGAGTTTGTGCCACTACTCTACAAAGATGTGCGTGTTGTGACACTCGACCTACCAGGTCATGGTATATCGCTAATCAATGGCGAGGTGCACACTATGGAGTATTTGGCCGATTGCGTGGCAAACACGATGCAGACATTGGGTATCGACAGCTACTCGGTAGTAGGACACTCGATGGGTGGATATGTTGCACTTGCCATGCTTGATAAGTATAGCGAAAGGCTCAACTCAATCACTCTGCTAAGTTCGTTTGCCACTGCCGACTCAGAGGAGAAGTGCGACAGGCGTCGTCGCGAGATAGATCTTGTAAAGGCTGGCAAAAAGAGTATGATGGCACGCCTTGTGCCTCATGCTGGCTTTGCGCCACAAAACGCCAAACGTCTAAAGGATAGAGTCGAGGATATGGAGGAGCTTATAATGCTTACCGAGGATGAGGGCGTCATTGCCATTCTCGGGGGCATGATTGAGCGCAAAGATCGCGACGAGCAACTACGCCAATCAACTGTTCCTCACCAGTTTATCCTGGGTCGCCACGACTACTATATTCCTACGGAGCATGCCGAGGAGATCGAGCGCACACACCCCGAGGCACGTATCGTATGGCTCGAGGAGTCGGGGCACATGGGATTTATCGAAGAGCCAGAGAAGTGCGCCGAAGCAATACTCAGCATGGTGCGATAGAAGGGGAATGAGTAGTGAGGAATTAGTAATGAGTAATATTTTTCGTTGCTACTGTGTCCGAAACTTCGCATAGGTCGTTCGTCACAATGGTCACTGAGGTCACAAAACAGGACCTAACGACCAAAGAGACAAAAACGAAGGAAGAGGTAAAAGCAAGAAGCAAGGTGTCTGCGACGCATTGTTTATACATTATGTCATTCTGAACGAAGTGAAGAATCTCTCGGTTAGTAGGTTGGGCAAACGTCTGCACAAACTGCAAGATGTTTCGCTGCGCTCAACATGACAAACGAGATGACAAGCGAAAGGTGAAAAGCAAGGTGCGCTAAGGCGCAGAAATTTATGTAGCACGGGTATTAAAAATAATACCCGTGTTATTTTTAGGAGAGATGGGGGGCGCTGTGCTTAATAGGGAAGATGAGGTAGATAGGGAGTTTACGTTTATTGTCAACGTACCTATCTACCTCTTCAAGCTTTAGCGCCCCCATCTACCCTATACTCCAGCCTAAATTAGCACCACAATTTCTGATTATAGTTTGGAAGTAGAAGGTAGTAGATACAACGCTCGGCAAAAAAAATGAGGCAGGGTTGTACTTGAGGTACTACCCTGTCTCATTTTCTTTTGTTAGCGGCAGTAGATGCTGCCTTATAGTTTCAAATTACTCCAACTCGCTCTTGAGACCTACAACCAAGTCGTCATAGTCGCGAAGACCTGTACCGCCTGGGATTGGATTACCAGTGATAACGTTCTCCTTGAGGTTTACAAGGTCATCAGACTTAGCCTGGATGGCTGCCTCGTTAAGAACCTTAGTAGTCTCCTGGAACGACGCTGCAGAGATGAAGCTCGATGTCTGCAATGCAGCGCGAGTGATACCCTGAAGCACCTGGTTAGATGTAGCTGGAACGATAGGACGAACCTCAACCAAAGCCATGTCACGACGCTTGAGTGCCGAGTTCTCGTCACGCAACTTACGCAATGAGATAATCTGGCCTGGCTGAACATTCTGAGAGCCACCAGCAGCTGTAACAACAACCTTGTCGTAAAGCTCGTCGTTAACGTCCATGAACTCCCACTTGTCAACTACCTGATCCTCGAAGAAGCGAGTATCACCTGGATCCTCAATCTTCACCTTCGACATCATCTGACGAACGATAACCTCGAAGTGCTTATCGTTGATCTTTACACCCTGCATACGGTAAACCTCCTGAACCTCGTTCACGATGTACTCCTGAACCTTTGTTGGACCGAGGATGCGCAAGATGTCGCCTGGAGTGATAGCACCGTCCGATAGTGGCATACCTGCACGTACGTAATCGTTCTCCTGAACGATGATCTGACGTGACAATGGCACGAGATACTTCTTCTGGTCGCCATCCTTAGATGTGATGATAATCTCACGATTACCACGCTTAATCTTACCAAATGCTACCTCACCGTCGATCTCTGAAACGATTGCTGGGTTAGATGGGTTACGAGCCTCGAACAACTCGGTTACTCGAGGCAAACCACCGGTGATATCACCACCAGTCTTACCTACAGCACGTGGGATCTTGATAAGAATATCGCCAGCATGGATCTTAGCGTTGTTCTTAACCATGATATGTGCCGTTACAGGCAAGTTGTACGACTTAATCTCGTCACCATCCTTGTTAACGATCTT
>JAFODV010000069.1 GCA_017380515.1 Alistipes sp. | reverse complement strand
TGGCGTGCGAGCCAGCAGTTGCACCATCGGAGCCAATTGTAGAGTTTTATTTTGGTGAGGTAAGTGTTGAAACAACACATAATAGTGCCACTGTCATTGCTGATGAGCCATATATGACTGTCGATGGAAAGAAAACAGAGGCGAAAATATGGCTACAGGTTATTATTGGCGACATAGCGACTCCATTTGAGGAGTATGTAGCGGAGGGCGATAAGATTATCTTTGAGTTTGATGAGCTTGTTGGAGACCAGACCTACTACGCTAACTTGATTGTTGATGGTGGCGAGTATGGCAAGAAGATGAGCGAGCAGTTTGCTATCACCACCCAGAAGTATATCCCAAAGATGGAGATGACATATACTGCTCAGGTCGACGCTAAAGGTCTTATGGCAACCATATCTCTTAGCAATGTTGCCTATCTGGAGGATGGCTTGTCGGCAGATATCCACGTCATCAGGGCTGAGTATTCGCGCGCAGATGCTGAGCAGTGGGCTAGTTATGAGTTTAAAGGCTCTGATATCGTGAATGGCGCTATTAACGTGGAACTTCCGTTTGAAGGCGGCGACTACCTCGCAGAGAATAGTGACTATCTGTTCCGTTTTACGCTCTATCCATATAATGACTATTGTGAGCCTTTGACAAGCGAGAATATTGAGTTAAAGACCGACTACGCAGTGGTGACTGCAAATATTGGTAAGCCATCGCTTGAGTTGACGGAGGATAGTGTAAGTGCCTCGGTCGAGAATATTGAGGTGTTCTACGATGGCGTGGCTGCTGACGACTATAAATATGGCTCACCAGTAAAGTATTACTTCTATCATAGGGTTAAGGGTGACTCAGAGTGGTCGCAAACCGAGGTGAGTGCCACAAATCGAGATATTAGTGCTACCATACCAGCACAGCAGGGTTGCACCTATGAGGTGATGGCGGTAATTGCTGCAGGTGCTATGAATAAGGTGTGTCAGTCGGCTATTGCTGAGATTGAGATGCCTAACAACGAAACGCCAACACCTCCAACACCTCCTGTGGGTGGTGGCGACACATCATCTATCGCTGGTGTATGGCATCTTACTACGTGGCGTGGTGTAGAGCCATCGTTTGATGTCTATATTGAAATCAATGCCGAGGGCGGTTTGATGCTCTATCAGCGCATTCAGAGCCGCTATTGGGATATTTTTGCCAGCACAGCAGCCATTGCAGATGGAATAATCTCGGGTACTTATGCCGATGGTGCAGCGTGGGGTGCGTCGTACAGTGTATCTGTTGATGACACCACAATGACATGGATTGCTACCAACGATTCTTCAGATGTGTCGGTATATACCCGCTCGGAGCTTCCTGCGGATATGCCTACTAAGCCAACACGTAGTGCTGAGTGCGGCAAACGATTCTTGTAAATAACTTTTTATAAGGCTAAAACTATGTTAACGGGCTCATAATGAGCCCGTTGATGTTTCTGCTAAAAAAAAGAGTTTACTAATAGTTTGCATCTAAAGAAAAATAAGTATCTTTGCAGGCCCGAAAAACACTTTCGGGAATTGGATTACAATATTTTAAGTATTAATTAAACGTAAACAAAGTGGATTCAAAAAGCTACAAGACAATCTCGGTCAAGGCAGAGGACGCTCAGAAGGAGTGGTTCGTGATTGACGCAACAAACGAGATTTTGGGACGTCTTGCTTCGCAGGTCGCTAAGATCCTTCGTGGTAAGAACAAGCCAAGCTACACCCCACACACAAACTGCGGTGACTTCGTTATCGTAATCAACGCAGACAAGGTGAAGCTTACTGGCGCTAAGATGACCGATAAGGTTTATACACGTTACACTGGTTTTCCAGGTGGTCAGCGTTTCGCTACTCCAGCAGATTTCTTGACAACTGACAAGAAGCCTGAGTTCGTAGTTGAGCACGCAGTACGTGGCATGTTGCCTAAGACACGTTTGGGTGAGGCAATCATGAAGAATTTGAAGGTTTATGCAGGTGCTGAGCATCCTCACGCTGCACAGAACCCTAAGGAGATTAAGTTAAACGAGATTAAGTAAGAATTATGGAAGTTGTAAACACCGTAGGTCGCCGTAAGGCCGCTGTTGCTCGCGTATTCGTGAAGCCAGGTACAGGTAAGATTACAGTTAACCATAAGGAGCTTGAGGTTTACTTCCCCTTGCACATTCTCCAGTATGAGGTTAAGCAGCCTTTGATGGTTACTAACACTTTGGAGAACTACGACGTTACAATCAACCTCGTAGGTGGTGGTATCAAGGGTCAGGCTGAGGCTGCACGTATGGGTATCGCTCGTGCACTTTGCCAGATCGATGCAGAGATGCGTCCTGTATTGAAGAAGAACGGCTTCCTCATGCGTGATTCACGTGAGGTTGAGCGTAAGAAGCCAGGTCAGCCAGGCGCACGCCGTAAGTTCCAGTTCTCTAAGCGTTAATCCGCCCGCAGAGACCTACTTTTGGCAAAAGCACAATCAGGGTTTCGAAACCTCTTGGACCACGCCTATATCTTCGGATATGCTGCCTAAGGCAGTGGCGGCGTAAGATGTGGCAGATGTCCACTATGGCCGTAGGGAGTGCTGCTAAGATGGTTGCCCGATTGCGAATAAACCCTCAAGAACAACTCCTCGGAGTGTTACTCGTGGGTTGATTAAAGAGTTATAAAACAAAACAAAAAAACAAAGACAATTATGTCACGCACAGATTTTAATACATTGTTGGAGGCCGGCGTACACTTCGGTCACTTGAAGCGCAAGTGGTGCCCTAAGATGGCTCCATATATCTTCATGGAGAAGAACGGCATCCACATTATCGACCTTCACAAGACTGCAATTAAGCTCGACGAGGCAGCTGCTGCACTTAAGCAGATCGTAAAGAGCGGTCGTCGTGTATTGTTCGTAGCAACAAAGAAGCAGGCTAAGGAGATCGTTGCCGAGAAGGTATCAGCAGTAGGTATGCCTTACGTTACTGAGCGTTGGGCAGGCGGTATGCTTACAAACTTCCCAACTATACGTAAGGCCGTTAAGAAGATGGCTACCATCGACAAGATGACCAACGACGGTACTTATGACAATTTCTCAAAGCGTGAGAAGCTTCAGATCGCTCGTCAGCGTGCTAAGCTTGAGAAGAACCTCGGTTCTATCGCTGACCTTAACCGTCTTCCAGCTGCATTGTTCGTTATCGACGTGCAGAAGGAGCAGAACGCTGTTAAGGAGGCTAAGCGTTTGAGCATCCCTGTATTTGCTATGGTAGATACTTGTTGTGATCCAACTGACATTGATTACGTTATTCCAGCAAATGACGATGCAGCAAAGTCAATCGCTACTATCCTTGATGTAGTATGCG
>JAFODV010000068.1 GCA_017380515.1 Alistipes sp. | reverse complement strand
GGATGAAATTGTTCCTTTTCTCGCATCAGAGGGGGATAAGCACCTGCTTTTAGCGGTTATATGTAGCGTTATTTCGCCTAAGCAGTCGGCTCCAGCCAGTAGCCTTATCGAAGGCCAACGCCTCGTAGTTCGCCTCGTCGAAACCCAACTCTTTCCACTCACTGCTATTTACGAGTACCACGCTGAAATAGACCCTATCAGACCTATAGAGGCGCTGATACTCGAGCGCTTCACTTGCGGCAAACTCCACCCTTTGCGCAGACTCATTAAGGTCGGGATGGTTGGTCGCGTCTGCCACCTTGTTCACAATAGAGACAATGTCGCAGGTATAGCTACGGCGATACCACTCTATACTTTCAAACTCCTGGCTATACTTTCCCATACCAGAGGATAGTAGATGGTGTGCTTCGCCCAACGCCGCCTCAATATCTACGGTTGTAAAACCATACTTCTGCTGCATGGCCTCCTTGCCAATGCTCTCCTGCTCGTCGTATAGTTGCATGACTATATCGACGAAGTTGCGAATTTCACTGTTTAGAGCCTCAATGGATGAGCACCTCGCGATAGAGGCATCAAACGAGCATTCATCCGTAAGCCATTCTTCATATATGTCATACTGCCTCTTTATCGCATACTCTCCCGCCTTAAAGGCTGCATTTTCCTGTTGATTATTGAGCACAAGTCCCTCGACAAACATCGGGAGTTCGAAGTCTGAAGCTAAAACAGAGTAATTCGAAGCGTAATAATAGTCGGTATATGGAGCAAACTCGTTGACATACTCAAGAGTATTCATCAAACAACTCACCATCACCGTAAGCGTAAACTTCGCATCTGTCATCTCAAATGCCTGGCAGATGGCTTCAATTCCAAGATAATTTGTGTACATATCATCACGAAGGATGCCGCGCGTAATGCCATCAAACGAAGGATGATACCCATGTCCATGACCAAGGAAGAATATTATATACTCGTCCGCAGGAGCCACTTGGCGACCCCACTCAATAAATTCAGCAAGATTCTCCGCCTCATCAACCCTAAACGCAGGACCAGCATACTTGCTAAATATCATCTTATTGGTGTTATGGTTATACTTGAATCGAGATACCGCGCCATCGCCCTCTGAATGTTCCGACCTATAGTATTTACTCCACTTCACCTGACCAACCACTTTGATATTCATATTATGCGACATCTCTGAGATCATCGTAACATTGTCAATCATACCATCGACACTATCATCGAGGCCACCACAGCAGGCATAAAACATTATCGTATAACTATGTGGTTTCTCTGGCTTAGGCTTGGGAGTCTTCTCCTTAGCGCAAGAACCCATTGCAACAATAATAAGCACCACAAACAGATATTTCAGAAGCCACTTCATAAGCCCAAAGTATTGATTTGGAGCAAATTTAATAAATTAATGCGACATATGCAAGCGCCATAAAACAAAACAATATGCCAAGTCGCGTTCGCTTTTCTCGTTTTATTTCGTATCTTTGTCGCTATGAAGCTAACATTTTTAGGCACTGGAACATCGCAGGGCGTACCCGTAATAGGCTGTAAATGCGAGGTATGTCGCTCCTCGGATAGGCGCGACAGGCGTCTGCGCACCTCGGCAATGATCGAGACAGGGGGCAAGCGTTTTATCATAGACGCGGGTCCCGACTTCCGCTATCAGATGCTGCGCGAGGGTGTGGCGCACATAGATGCCATCCTTCTCACGCACATGCACAAGGACCACACCGCGGGCATCGACGATGTGCGCGCCTTCAACTTCGTGGACTACCCCACCATTCACTCTACGCACATCTACGGCAACGAGGCCACCATCAACCGCGTGAAGATGGAGTATGACTACGCCTTTGCCGAGAACAAATATCGCGGCGTGCCCGTCATCGAGCTGCACACCATAGCTACCAACGCGCCATTCGTGGTCGAAGGCGTGGAGATAGTACCCATCGTGGGCCACCACTCCGACCGCTTTCGTTCGGTGGGCTATCGCTTTGGCGATGTGGCATACCTCACCGACTTTAGCCACATAGAGCCCACAGAGGAGGCGAAGCTCGAGGGGGTAAAAGTGTTAGTAATAAACGCCTTGCGCTGGGAGCCACACGACTCGCACTTCTCGGTGAGCGAGGCCCTCGAGGTCATCAAGCGTGTGAAGCCCGAGCGCGCATACCTCACCCACATGTCGCACAACATAGGCCTCTACGACGAGGCGCAAGCGAAGCTACCTGAGGGTGTAACATTTGCCTATGATGGTCTAACAGTAGAGTTATAAAAGATTATAAATATAGGATAGAGATGAAAAACGCATTAAATAATAGAGTTGTCGTGGTGACTGGAGCGTCGTCGGGCATCGGCGAGGCCATGGCACGCGAGTATGCCAAGATGGGGGCAAAGGTCGTCATGGGCGCACGCCGCGAGGAGGAGCTACGACGCATAGCCGCGGAGATTGAGGCCGAGGGCGGCAAGGTGGCATACGCCGTCTGCGATGTGGTTAAGGAGGAGGATTGCAAACACCTCGTAGATACAGCCATAGAGGCATTCGGAGGCATC
>JAFODV010000067.1 GCA_017380515.1 Alistipes sp. | reverse complement strand
TATTCCTCGTAAATGATTTCGTCATCCGATGAAAAGTTGCCCAAGATGTCCTCGAGTGACTCGTAATATTCGATTTTGCGAGTCTCTATTTTAGTTTCTGGATCGGCCCAATCGCACTCTGTTTTAGCCTTACGCATGGTCCAGTTACCCTCTGCGTCGAATGACATATACTCGTAAGTAGTTATCATCAAGTAAACATCACCCTCAGCCTCTTCGATATTCATTCTCTTAGCTACGTATCCTTGTGGGTCATAAACAAGCTCTATTTGGCGCTGACATTCGTATCCTTCACTGTCAATTTTTTGCAATCTACCATTTGTGTCATATTTGAGTTCTTGATTCATCCAACAATCGATCTCGCCCTCGCATATATAGAATTGAATGTTTATGGCAACTCCATTTTTGTCACGAATAATATTTCCATCTTCAGGTACAATTACTCTTCCTGAATCATCAAATGTTACAACTTCGCTATTATCGCCATAAGATGCTACGCCTGAAAATGGACAAGTATAATCATAATATGTCACACTCTTTACCTTGCCCTTAAGATCAAATATTTTCCAATCTTCAGCCATTGCAGTTGCCGATGACAGTGTGGTCAGCAATAGCGCCACCATTAATCTGATTACTCTTGTCTTCATATTAAGTGATTTTTAATAATTATATGCAAATATAGTGAATTTTAGCAAGACTAGCAATGTCTAGATGTGAAAAAGGAGAAACAAGAAAATTGTCTTGTTTCTCCTTTTGTTTATCAGCGTACTGACTGATATTTTTTAATACTCCTCCTCGTTAAAGAAGAAGTCATCTTTTGCTGGATAGTCTGGCCAGATGTCTTCGATTGACTCGTAGATGTCGCCCTCGTCCTCAATCTCGCGAAGATTCTCCAAAACCTCCAATGGCGCACCTGAACGCTCAGCGTAGTCGATAAGCTCCTCTTTTGTTGCTGGCCATGGTGCATCCTCCAATTTTGATGCAAGCTCTAATGTCCAATACATAGTCGTTGTAGTTTTATGTTATTTTATAATTGTCTGCCACGCTAACGACATGTTGTGTCGTTTTGGTGTGCAAATGTATAAAATAATTTTAATAATGCAATAGCCGATAATTAAAAAATCATACTGCCTATCAACGCATTGGGTGGTGCGGTGTGGAATATTTTGGTGAAAATGGTATAATTTTAATTGTTTTTGCTTACCTTTGTATATTAGGTTTTTAATGCCGATACTAATGATACGATTTGATTCAGACTATATGGCGGGCGCGCACCACGAGGTGCTTGAGGCGCTCGTTGCAACAAACATGGAGCTTACTGTGGGCTACGGCAACGACCCTTATACTGCCGAGACTAAGGCCCTGATACGTGAAAAGTGTGGTCAGCCCGATGCTGATGTTATGTTCTTGGTGGGTGGAACGCAGACAAATGCCACAGCCATAGATGGTATTCTCGCTCGTCACGAGGGTGTCCTCGCTGCTGAGAGTGGACATATCGCTGTGCATGAATCGGGGGCTATTGAGGCCTCAGGGCATAAGGTGCTCACGCTGCCGCACTACGATGGCAAGGTGTCGGCAGAGGATGTCGATAACTATATCAGTGAGTTCTATGCCGATGCCACATATCAGCATATGGTGGCGCCAGGTATGCTCTATATCTCGCAGCCTACGGAGTATGGTACGCTCTATTCGCTTAAGGAGCTTGAGGCGTTGAGCGCCACGTGTCATAAGCATAATATCCCGCTATATATCGATGGTGCTCGCATGGCGTATGGCCTTAAGGCCGAGGGTGCTGACTTCACGCTAAGGGATATTGCTCGCCTTGCTGATGTGTTCTATGTCGGTGGCACTAAGTGCGGTACGCTCTTTGGCGAGGCATTGGTCGTGACTAACAGAAAGCTGCTCGCCAATCTCTTCCCGCTCGTTAAGCAGCATGGCGCACTCTTGGCTAAGGGTCGCTTGTTAGGTGTGCAGTTTGGGGCGCTGTTTAGCAATGGGTTGTACGAGCGCATTGGCGAGCATGCCGTGCGTCTTGCCGTGCGTCTGCGCGAGGCTATGCGCAGAGCGGGCTACGAGGTGGTTATCGAGTCGCCAACAAATCAGCAGTTCTTCCGCCTGCCTAACGATGTCGTTGATAGGCTACATGAGAGTGTTTCGTTCGACTATTGGGGTCCTCGTGGCCAAAGCGAGAGTGTCGTGCGTTTTGTCACCAGCTGGGCATCGACAGACGAGGATATTATCACGCTCGAACATTTGCTGGGATAAGAATATATTAGTAGCAATAAAATAGCCTCACGAGGAGGCTATTTTATTATATAGAGTATGTGCTGGCTAACCATACATTACTACACACATGTTTAACTATTAGAGGTTAAAAAATAGTGTTACTGGGCTGAAGCTGTTTATATGAATGCAGTATTTATATTTTCTTACGTCATGACCCTCATATACTTGGTGAGGGTTGTTTTTTATAGGATAGTAGTAAATTCCCCACTCAACATGTAGAGTCTTATCATGTTTATGAGTATAGATGTCTAAGTTTTTGCAGTGGCTCATAATGCTTGATATGTTATTATATAGTGCGTACTCTGGCACTGTCTTATAATAATCAAACAAGAACTCCGAGCTGTTGAGTGTTGATGATATTTCATCTTTTGTTGCAGTCTCCTTATTGCTTGACGTCGCAAATGATTGAGTAGCAAGAAGTGACAATCCTACGGCTAGCACAAATAAAAACTTCTTCATAATAGGGTTATTTATTATACAAATTTGGTAGTTATATCCTTTCATGTATGAGCACAGCGTACGATGATAGTTCTCATGCTCTTTATCCTAATACTTAGTCTCGATTTCGTGTAACAGCTTTACGAGTTTCGCAACTGCACGACCACGGTGCGATATGGTGTTCTTCTCCTCTGCCGACATCTCGGCAAAGGTGCGGTCGTAGTCATCAGGAATAAATAGTGGGTCATAGCCGAAGCCCTCAGCACCAGCCTCCGATGTTGCTATCTTGCCCTCGACGATGCCTTCAACCTGACGCTCTACGCCGTCTACGATAAGCGAGATCACTGTGCGGAAGCGTGCCTTGCGGTTACTCTTGCCCTCAAGTTCGTGAAGTAGTTTGCGGTTATTGGCCTCAAAGTCGTGGCCATCGGTGGCATAGCGTGCCGAGTGAACGCCCGGAGCACCACCCAACGCCTCCACCTCCAAGCCTGTGTCGTCGGCAAAGCAGTTGAGACCAGTGCGTTCATATACGTAGTGTGCCTTTATCGAGGCATTCTCATCGAGTGTAGCTCCCGTCTCGGGAATATCCTCTGTGATGCCTACCTCGCGGAGTGTAACAAGCTCATACTCGCTGCCAAGCACAGCGCTAACTTCGGCCAACTTGTGGGCGTTGTTTGTGGCAAATACAATCTTCATTACTCAGCAAAAAGTATTCGTTCTGGACCCTCGTACTCAGGTAGTGGCTTTGGTGTGTAGTCGGCATAGCCAATCGAGATTACCGATAGCACGCGATAGCCCTCAGGTATCTCGGGTACAATCTGCTTTACGTAGTCCTCGCTACGCTGGCTCTCTGGGTCGTCTTGCAATGTGCGATACTCACCCACGTGCACCCAGCATGAAGCAAGTCCCTGATCTACAAGTGCGAGCTGTAGGGTGTTAGCCATGAGTGCTGCGTTGATCTCCCACATTGGGCTTGCCTCCTTGTCGCCAAGTATTACGATAGCTGCGCCTGCCTCCTCCAAGAGTGATGAGCCCCAGTCGCGTAGGCGTCCAAGCGCATGCACCTTGTTGAGGTTTGTCACAGCCATAAGGCGTGTAGAGCGTGTATTCTTTGATGATGGGGCAAGGAGTGCCAACTCCATGGCAGCCTGAAGCTTCTCTCGCTCAACAGGTTTACCTGTGTATCGACGTGTCGAACGTCGCTTGCGTATTACATCTTTAAATTCCATACCTATCTAATTTTTAATAATTTGTATCTAATTATTGCAAAAATAGTGATTTTTTCTTAATTTTGAACCACTTTATTAAAAATAATAGCAATGAAAGAGAGGATTACCGTAGCGCTTATCTACGATTTCGATGGCACGCTTGCTCCAGGTAATATGCAGGAGTACGACTTTATTCCCGCCGTGGGCAAGAGCAACATGGAGTTTTGGCACGAAGCCAACACCTTGGCCGAAGAGCAGGATGCCGATCAGGTGTTGACCTATATGGCACGTATGCTTCAGGCGGCGCAGTCTAAGGGTCTGTCGCTCAGGCGCGAGGCATTTCGTGAGTCGGGTCGCAATGTGCAGTTCTATCGTGGCGTGGTAGAGTGGTTTAAACGTATAAACGACTATGGCGCTGAGCGAGGTATCAACATTCTTCACTATGTCAACTCGTCGGGCCTCAAGGAGATTATCGAGGGTACGGCCATCGCACATGAGTTCAAGAATATCTATGCCTGCTCGTTCCTCTACAATGTCGATGGTATTGCCTATTGGCCTGCTGTGGCGGTTAACTACACCAACAAGACTCAGTTTATCTTCAAAATAAATAAGGGTGTGGAGTCGGTTTTCGATACTAAGGATGTCAACCGCTTCATGGAGGAGAACAAACGCCCTGTGCCATTCTCTCGTATGATATACTTTGGCGACGGTACGACCGATATTCCGTGTATGCGCCTTGTAAAGAATTTTGGTGGTCACTCTATCGCTGTGTTTAACCCCGAGGAGCAGGGACAACGTACGGTGCTCAACGAGCTTATTCGTGATAATCGTGTGAACCATGTGTGCCCCGCTGACTACTCCGATGGCTCTGAAATCGACACTGTTGTCAAGACCATTATCGACAAAATTCAACTCGACCAGCGCCTCGCAGAATTGGAGGTTGCTAAGAGTGTAGAATAGTCTATAGTGTTGAAAATCAGTATATTATTGTAATATTATATAACTGTCTGATAATCAGCGAGTTGAAAAATTTGTAAAAATGGATTTTTTAACTCGCTGATTTTTAGTGTGTTATACATGGTGTCTCGGAAATAAAAAATGCTCAAAAATTTGGAGCTTGGCACATGTATGTAGTAACTTTGCAGTAAACAAACACACAAAACTATGCGTCTAAAAACTTTAGTTGTAGCACTTATATTAATTATGGCGATGCCGTTTATGGCTTCAGCCCAAGTTAGCTTTAAGTTTCGTGATTCTCTCGGATGCTATAAGGTGGAGTTTAAGCCTCATGCCAACAGCCAAGTTGCTGCCCGACGATTTAGTAAGCCCCTTGTTGCACCTGCTGTTGAGCTACGTTTAGGTACGGCCTATTGTGCAAATACTCCTGCGCGCTATACCACCGATAGCTGGTGGGATCCGAGCATATATGCCGATGAGCTTAGTCCGGAGGAGTTGGGTAGGGTAGATATGCCACGATGGTTTACCTTAGGTGCTGAGGCTGGCTATTGGCTCAAGGATTGGTTGTATTTGGGTGGTACGTTTGTGTGGACTGGAGGCTTCTCGGCAGTTAAAGACTATGTTAGGCATACACGCTCGCACTACTACACTTACAATAGTTTTACGTTGATGCCTATAGTGCGTTTTGCATGGTTTCGCCGAGGCATTGTGCAGCTCTACTCAAGTGCTGGTGTTGGTCTTAACTTGGCCTATGTCAAGGAGCCGCAGCAAAGATACTTTGAGGGTGTTGTTGCTCACGACGTAACCTTTATTGGAATAAGCGTAGGTCGCAACTTTTTTGGCTATTTCGACATTGGTGCGGGCCAGCGAGGTGCTGTGAGTGTAGGTCTTGGATATAGATTTAATAATAAAAAATAAGGGCTTATGATAAGGAGGATATTTCCATTGCTATCGCTCGTGTTGCTATTTGTTGTGAGCGAAAGGTTGTTGGCTCAGGAGGTAGTCTCTACTGAGATGTTAGCGCAAAATGTGTCGAGCTATTGTGCTCAGAACTATGCATCTACAGTGGTTAGTCCTCAGCCTACGAGTTGGCGCTATGCCCCCGATGCTTCGTCGCTTGAAAACAAGCACTCGTTGCAAGTGGGTGGTGGCCTTCCGGGCTTGACGGTGATGGCTATGCTTGATATGTTGTTCAGCGATCCTTACTATGAAGATAAGATTGGTAGTAGTAACTCGCTTAGAGGTCAGCTCAGCGATGCTCGCTATTACTGGACAAAGGAGCGTGCTGTGACAAGCCTAACGCTCGACTATGGCTGTCGAGTTAGAGATTGGTTGTCGTTGGGTGTTAAGGGTGCTGTGGGCTTTACTACACGTGCACGTCGACATGTGGCAACTAACGATTTGTTATATCGTGATAGTAGGGTTGCGGCGTCGCTTCTGTTCAACATGCGTTTCGATTGGCTGCATCGCCGTAGCTTTATGATGTATTCATCGTTTGGTCTTGGTGTAGCATCTATCTTCGACTACCACCATGGCACTATTATTCCGATGTTCGATGCTACGTATGTAGGCTTTACTGCAGGTCGTAAGTTTTACTATTTCTTGGAGTTGGGAGCTGGTGCAAGTGGCACATTTCGTACTGGTATAGGTTGTAGATTCTAAAAAGGGTAAGTTGCTATGAGACATATTGTTAATCTTTGTATGATTGTTGTGTCGCTCATGTCGTTTGTGGGCTGCGCTGTTGAAGATGCTGGTAGTCGTAGTACAGAGCCTATGGCAAAGATTATGTGGCGAACATCGAAGAGTCATATTGCTATAGTTAGCAGCGCTATTGAGGATGTTGTGCATGCCAACGAATTGCTTAATATTGCTGATGAGCAGAAGCGTGCAGAATATATGGGCCGCTATTTCGATGGTGCAACAAGTTTTAGTGAAATAACCAATGGTTTT
The DNA here is from genome assembly GCA_017380515.1 of Alistipes sp. Lineage (GTDB taxonomy): Bacteria > Bacteroidota > Bacteroidia > Bacteroidales > Rikenellaceae > Alistipes. Next base: position 5,956 of record JAFODV010000067.1, on the reverse strand, counting down.
GTAATCACCAAACTAATGGGCGATAGTCGCATTTCGTGGGTTGTGACCACCAATGGTCATGCCTTTGGCCAGGGCGATTGGACTGTAGAGTTTCAGTCTGGTAATGGTTATACTATGGTTGTTCGACCTAATAATGGTGAGTATCGAGCTATTATGTCGTTTGATTATGGATCACAACGTGGTAGTTCCGATATATATTTCTCCTACTCGCTTGTTGATGGTGAAATGTTGGGCTATCCCGATGTTGTGAGCAGCATAATTGGTGATATCAAAGTTACTGTGTACGAGTCGAATGCGTCAACGCCGTTGTGTGTTGATACAGAGATTACTGAACGTTTGACTATTAGTGAGTACAATGGCTTGATGTCGGGTCAACTCAATGTTGATTGTATTGATAAATACTATGATGCACATGACAAACTCACTGTGTTGATTCCACTATTTAAAAACTATATTGAGCTTGTGTGTTACGGCGATTCGTATCAATTGTTCAACGAGCGCAAATTGAGTTGGTAGTAAGCCATCACATTTTTTTATGCATAGAGCTTGTGTCGTGGCTCGTGCAGAATGAAAAATAAATGCCAAAGCAGTTGTATGTTTTGGCATTTTTGCGTATATTTGTACGTTATAATAGAAACTACGAAAACCTATACATATGTACGACGTTATAGTTATTGGCGCAGGTGCCGCAGGACTTATGGCTGCAGGAACAGCTGCAATGAGTGGTAAGTCGGTTCTTCTCATGGAGAAGATGGAGAAGGCTGGTCGCAAGATACGAATTACGGGTAAGGGTCGTTGTAACCTTACCAACGCACGCCCTGTCGAGGAGTTCTTGGAGAAGGTGCGTGTCAATCAGGATTTCTTCTCTGTGGCATTTGGCGAGTTTAACAACCGCGCTACTGTGCGTTTCTTTGAGCGCCTTGGCGTAAAGCTCGAGACCGAGCGTGGCGAACGTGTATTCCCTAAGAGTGGCAAGGCATGGGATATTGCCAATGCCTTGGTTGAGTTCTGCGAGGATAAGGGTGTAAAGATAGTTTATAAGACTCAGGTAACAGCTATTGAGACCATGGCTGGTAAGATTACGGGTGTGCGCTATCGTAACTCTCGAGGCTTTGAGCGTAGAGAGGAGTGCGACCATGTTATCGTGGCTACGGGTGGTGTTAGCTACCCATCAACGGGCTCTACTGGTGATGGCTACGACTTCGCTGCAAGTGTAGGTCACTCTATCGAGCCTGTGCGCCCATCACTCACTCCACTCGTTACGTCGCACCCACAGCGAGAGTATCTCAATGGCTTGTTGCTCAAAAACGTAGGCGCTAAACTATATATCGACAACGAACTTGTACAGGAGGAGTTTGGTGAGCTCGGTTTCTCGGAGCGTGGCATCGAGGGAGCTGTGGCATTGCGCCTTAGCCGTGATGTTGTTGATGCCATCATTGATGAGAAGCGTGTGAAACTCATCGTAGACCTTAAGCCAGCCCTCGACGAGGAGACACTCTTGGCACGCATCGAGCGTGAGATTGCGGAGATGCAACCTTCAGAGTTCTTCTCGGAGCTACTTCGTAAGCTTGTGCCTAAGCAGATGGTGGTGCCCTTGGCCAAGGAGGTCGATTTTCACTCTAAGACATACGTTGGTAAGCTCACCGACACCGAGAAGCAGCGCCTTGTTAAGATATTGAAGGGCATGGCATTCCCTATTACGGACTATGCACCGTTCCAGTATGCTATTGTTACGGCTGGTGGCGTATGTTGTGACGAGGTGAACAAGTACACCATGCAGTCAACTAAGGTTAGTGGTTTGTATTTTGCAGGAGAGGTTCTTGATATTGATGCTAACACTGGTGGCTACAACATGCAGATAGCATTCTCAACAGGACGTCTTGCTGGACAGCTCAAAAAATAGATGATATGAAACGCTCGGGACGAACACTCAAGCAGCGACTCTATGGCATTAAGCACCTGCGTAGCTATGTCAGCCGTGCTCGCTATTTTCGAGGACATGGTGTGCATTCACCATATGTCTACTCGATTGTTCGTCAGGTGTTTATGTCGTCGAAGCTCAGTGGCGAGCGTCACGATTTGCATGATGCTCTTTTAGGATACGATGTGCCAAAGCGTCGTGCCATAGAACTTCAAAACTTGCTTTGCCACTGCAACTACTCAACATGGAGTGTTGACGAGTTGGTGGAGTGCGACTTGCTTGTTGCCTCGATGGCTACTACCTATGAGCATCTTGAGCAGTATGCTCAGTATGCTCGTGAGCATGGTATCACGCTGTGTATTATTAGACCATATAACAATGCCAATCGTTGGGGCGTATGTAGCCAAATAATCGAGCAGCACCCATCAACAACTGTTGATAACCGAGGTTATCTATTGATATTTAATAACCATTTACCAAAACAACGATTCCGATTATGAAGATATACACAAAGACCGGTGATGAGGGCTATACCTCACTTATTGGTGGCGAGCGAGCACCCAAATATGATTTGCGCGTTGAGGCCTATGGTGCTGTTGATGAGCTGATTGCATTTATAGCGCTGCTTGCTGATAAGCTTGCCGAAGATGAGCGTACCGATAATCTTGTACCTGAGTTGCAGATGATTGAGTCTCGATTGATGGGCGTGTCGGCACTCTTGGCTATTGGTGAGGGAGGTAGCGACAAGGTGCAGCCTATCTCAGAGCAATATATTGAGATGTTGGAGAACTCTATTGACGGCTTTCAGCAGGAGATTAAGCCTATAACAAAGTTTACGATACCTGGCGGTCATACCTTCTGTTCGTTGTGTCATGTCTGCCGTACGGTGTGTCGTCGTGCTGAGCGCTGTGCGTTGCTTGCCTCGGCTGAGTATCCTGTCGATAAGGGCGCTACTCGTTATCTCAATCGCCTGTCCGACTATCTCTATACCCTTGGCCGTGTGCTCACTGAGCGACTAAAGGTCGAAGAGGTGTTGTGGATTCCTTAGCAGAAGCAGTGTGCTGATACAACAATTAGAGGGCTGTCACGTTGGTGCAGCCCTCTAATTGTTTATAGCTCTTTGCTTTATCGCTTCACAAATCTGTCGACAACTGCGGCACACGCAGCATCACCAGTGATGTTGAGCGTGGTACGTATCATGTCGAAAATTCTGTCGAGGGCGTAGAATAGCGGTAGTCCCTCCAATGGTATTCCCGCTGCCACAAGCACTGCTGCAGCAAGGAGGGTAGGGCCTGGAACACCTGCCTGGCCAATTGCGCCAAGTGTACAAACAATGGCTATCGACACATACTCAGTCATGCCGAGCTCTATGCCATAGAACTGAGCAAAGAATATTGCGAGAAGGCCGTAGTAGATGGCATTTCCCGACATGTTGATTGTAGCACCTAGAGGAAGCACAAATCCTGATGTCTGCTTCGAGATGCCCATCTGATCGCACGCATCCATGTTTACGGGGAGTGTTGCGAGTGACGATGCTGTTGAGAACGACACCACCTGAGGTTTAATCATGGCCTTGAAGTAGTCCTTGAGCTTCACGCGCGAGAAGAGTGCTACGGTGAGCGGGTATAGACCGAGGCCGATGATAAGTACAGCGAGAAGGTCGATCCATAGCACGTTAGCCACCTGCAACAAAATGTCGAAGCCAAATGTTCCTGTAGCGTCGGCAATAAGGCCAAATACGCCAAATGGAGCAACGAGCATAACCTTGCCGATGCACCAAATAAGAGCATCGAGAATAGCGCTTAGGCCGTTCACCACCTTGTGACGACGCTCCGAAGCGAGTGTCGATATGCCGAAGCCGAGGAAGAGGCCGAAGACGATGATCTGTAGGATGTTAGCTGTTGTGAGGGCCTCGATAGGGTTGGCAGGAATCATGCTAATGATAGTCTCCCAAAAGCCCGCTGTTGTGGGTGCTTCACTCTGCTCAGCTACGGCCTGGCCTGCTGCGTTGATGGCTGCCATACCCTCAGCGCCTACGTGTGCTCCTGGCTTGAACACAACAGCAAGGAATAGAGCTACGATGATAGAAATCAATGTTGTTAGTAGCATGTAGGCAATGCTCACGCCGCCCACCAAGCCAGCTGATTTTGTCTCACCAAGGGCTGCTGCACCGCTGATGATTGACACCAACACAAGAGGCACAACAAGCATCTTGATAAGTTGGATAAATAGATCGCCAAGAGGCTTAAACATTGTGGCATCTGGGCCCATTACTGCGCCTACGATAATACCGATTATCATGGCGATGATAATCCATAGGCCTAAGTTCTTAAGAAGCTTTTTCATGTCAAACAATATATTTGTGGCAAAGATACTATTTTCAGCCTAAATGCCAATATATTATCACAAAAATCGAGCTATGAGCACATAGTATCAATAAATTTCAGTATCTTTGAGTCATTAAACCTTAGAAGTATGAAACCACGTATTGTTGTTTTTACGGGTGCTGGCGTGAGTGCCGATAGTGGTATTTCCACCTTTCGTGATGCCGACGGACTGTGGGCAAACTATCGCATCGAGGATGTGTGTACGCCCGAGGCGTTGAGGCACAACCGTGCTACGGTCATCGAGTTCTATAATTTGCGTCGTCGTGAGTCGCTCACAAAAAAGCCTAACGCTGGCCACCTCGCCATTGCCTCGATGGAGGAGTGGGCAGATGTGACGGTTATTACGCAGAATGTGGATAACTTGCACGAGCAGGCTGGCTCACAGCGTGTTGTGCACCTCCATGGTGAGCTTATGAAGCTACGCTCGGAGCGCAACCCTGAGCTTGTCTACGACATCAACGACGGCTGGGAGCAGAGTCTTGATGCATGTGCCGAAGATGGAGCTTTGTTGCGTCCACACATCGTCTTTTTTGGCGAGTCGGTGCCTATGTTTGACCCTGCGTGCAAGATAGTCTCTGCTGCCGATATTCTCATTGTTGTTGGCACGTCGTTGGCGGTATATCCTGCTGCCTCGTTGGTCTACTATGTGCGTGACCGCCAGGTGCCTATTTATCTTGTCGACCCTGGTCAGCCCGACACAGCAATGATTCGTAATCCGTTGACACATATTAAGGAGCGAGGTGCTATTGGTGTGCCACAACTTGTTGAGCGTCTTAAAAATGAGTTTAAGAAGTAGGGTAGCTAAGCGTGCCAAGGCGCTACGTGAGTTTTGTCGCAAGGAGGGCTACAACACCGATGTTGCTCTCTTTGTCGACCTTGCGCGTCATTCAGGCCGTAGACGTTTTGTTGCGTGGAGCTTCGAACAAAACGCACCAATATTCACGTGTCCTGTGAGCCATGGTAGCGGTGCTAAGGAGTCGCACGTGCGCTCGGCATATGCTGAGGTGTCGAATGTTGACGGCTCGCACCTCTCGTCGCTTGGTCGTGCCCTTGTTGCCGAGAGGTACGAGGGCCGCTATGGTGTGGCTTATAGGCTCGACGGCTTGGATGAGTCGAACTCGAACCTACGTCCACGCTGTGTGGTGTTGCATGGCTGGGAGCATACCACCTCCTATCCCATCTGGCCCCGTTCTACGGTGGGTAGCCACGGTTGCCCGGTGCTGTCACGAGCCATGATGCAATGCTTAGACGAGATATTGCGAAGTAGACAAAGGATTGTAATAGAGATATTTAAATAATAGAGGGAGCGAAATTCGCTCCCTCTACTCTGTTATTTAATTGGTTTAATCTGCTTCTCGTATATGCTCCACTCGGGGTCTTGTTTGTATTCTTTGACTGCCTCTTCGGGTACATATATCATTGTTGTTTCAGCTATGCTTAAGTCACTTATTGCTGGAGGTGTTGTAGCAAAACATGTTATGCTAGTTAGGCTGCTGCAACATAAGAATGCCCCCTTTCCAATGCTTTTTACGCTATTTGGAATAGTAATGCTAGTTAGGCTGCTACAACCCTTGAATGCATGACTATCAATGATATTTACGCTATTGCCAAAAGTAACATTCGTTAGGCTTCTGCAATATGCGAATGC
>JAFODV010000066.1 GCA_017380515.1 Alistipes sp. | reverse complement strand
CTTATCACAAGAAATTACTTATACCAAGAAGCATAAGTGCAGTAGTCCCTTGCAGTTCTCTTGATAATCTCCTCGCGCTGCTCAGGCGTTACGTCCTTAACCTTCTTTGCTGGAACACCTGCATATACTGAGTATGGCTCGAGCTTCTGGTTTGAGAGCACAAGGGCATTTGCTGCCACGATGCAGCCAGTACCCACAACAGCATTATCGAGGATTGTTGCGCCCATGCCGATGAGGCAGTCGTTCTCGATGATAGCGCCATGGATAACAGCATTGTGACCCACCGACACGAAGTCGCCGATGTGTGTCTGCGAAGGGTTCTTCGAGCCATCATAGAGGGTGTGAATAACCACTCCATCTTGAATATTTGTGCTGTTGCCAATGCGAATAGCATTCACATCGCCACGCAACACAGCGTTATACCAAATCGAGCAGTTCTCGCCAATCTTCACATTTCCGATGATTGTTGCATTCTCTGCCAACCAAGTATCATTTCCAATCTCTGGCTCGTGGCCACGTACAGGTCTAATTAGTGCCATAGTGTATATGTATTATATTACTGTTTTTCAATCTCTTTCGCTTCGTTCCAATATCCATCCATCTCCTCAAGTGTCATCTCACGAAGGCTCTTACCCTGCTCCTCAGCACGATGCTCAAGATGCTCGAAGCGACGGATAAACTTCTTGTTGGTACGCTCCAACGCACCCTCAGGGTCGATGCCATAGAGGCGGCAGGCGTTGATAAGGGCAAAGAACATATCGCCCATCTCATCCGTGAGCTTCTCCTTGTCTTTTGCCTCAAGCTCGGCATCTACCTCCATAAGCTCCTCCTTGACCTTTGCCCAAACATCCTCCTTATGCTCCCAGTCAAAGCCCGTTGCTGCGGCCTTCTCACCAATGCGGAATGCCTTGACCATGGCGGGTAGCGACACAGGGACACCACCCAAGGTACCACTCTTTCGCTTCTTCTTGCGCAGCTTGAGAGCCTCCCAATTCTGTTTCACAAGTTCTGGGGTGTCGGCATGAATATCGCCATAGACATGAGGGTGGCGGTATATCAGCTTATCGCACACGGCATTAGCCACATCGGCATAGTTGAATGCCTGTTGCTCCTCGCCAAGCTTCGAGTAGAACACCACGTGTAAGAGCAAATCGCCAAGCTCCTCCTTTATGCCCTCCATATTCTTGTCGGTGATGGCATCGGCAAGCTCATAGGTCTCCTCTATAGTGTTGTTGCGCAGGCTGTCGAATGTCTGCTCACGATCCCATGGGCACTCCGCACGGAGCTTATCCATGACATCCAAAAGTCGGGTTGTTGCCATTTCGGCCTCTCTTCTCATACTCTATTCTCTTTTTTTACGTCGTATTCTTCTAAATGGTAGCTTCATAACACCAAAGAATGCCTCGCCAAATATGCCTCCCGACATCTTAGATGTTCCCTCTGTACGGTCGATGAATATGATAGACACCTCGCCAATGTTATAGCCAAGCTTCCATGCCGAATACTTCATCTCGATTTGGAAGCCATAGCCATTCATCTGCACTCGGTCGAAGTCGATGTTGTCGAGCACCTCACGACGATAGCCCACAAAGCCTGCCGTAGCGTCGTACACAGGCATACGTGTCATCATGCGCACATATTTCGATGCAAAATAGGACATGAGCAATCGCCCCATGGGCCAGTTAACCACGTTGACACCTTGTGAGTAGCGTGAGCCGATTGCAACATCCTTCTCGTCGAGCATAGCATCGAGGCGTGCAAGGTCGTCGGGGTTGTGCGAGAAGTCGCAGTCCATCTCAAATATGCGGTCATAGCCACGCTCTAAGGCCCACTTAAAGCCATGGATATATGCAGTGCCAAGACCCAATTTACCTGCTCGCTCAACGATATGCAGACGCCCCTCAAACTCGGGCTGAAGGTCGCGCACAAGCCCAGCTGTGCCATCGGGCGAGCTATCATCGACAATAAGTAGGTCGAAGCCAAGCTCAAGGCTCATAACACGACGAATCATCTTGACAACATTCTCGCGTTCGTTGTATGTAGGGATTATAATAAGTCGACGCATCACATCATATTTTTAAATTTTCGACATCCAAACAAATAACGTACTACTATAGAGTTTCGATATATGTGCTCCACGCTTTTAACTCGCTTAACCTCCTTACGCTTGCGGCTAAGCATTGAGTGCCATGCTATGAACCTACCCCACGCCCTAACTATTGCCCACGCCTTATGCGGGTGCAACGTCACAAGATAGGCCACAGCCTCCAACATATCGGTAAATGGTCGAACAACAGCAACAGTGATTCGTTGCATAGGCGACGAACACTTAAACAACATTGCAAGGTTGTTGCGATGGTTTAGATATACCTTACGTGATGATATGGGGAGTGTGCCACCACCAAGGTGATAGACAACCGAGCGGGGCTCAACCATGATTCTCCACCCTGCAAGCTGCATGCGCCACTGCAGGTCGATTTCCTCCATGTGAGCAAAGAAGTCCTCGTCTAAGCCACCCAGCTCGACGTATACCTCACGCCTACAACATAGCGCTGCGCCACTTGCCCAAAATATATCTCTACGGTCGTCGTACTGACCCTCGTCACGCTCTACGGCCGAGAGTATGCGACCACGACAAAACGGGTAGCCTAAATAGTCGATAAAACCTCCCGAAGCACCGGCATACTCAAACATATCAGGGTTATCCACCGAACGAAGCTTTGGGGCTACTGCCGCAACATCTTTCTCATTGTCAAGCAACTCAACAAGAGGCTGCCACCACCCCGAAGTGACCTCCACATCGGAGTTAAGCAACAGAACATAGTCACTATCTACTTGCTGTAGCGATCGGTTATATCCCCCGGCAAAGCCATAGTTTTGGTCGAGCACTATGGTGCGCACCTGCGGATAGTTGTCATGTAGCCACTGAAGCGAATCGTCTGTAGAGCCATTATCGGCCACGACAACCTCAGCCTCGCCCGATGTATGTTGCACCACACTTGGCAAGAAGCGCTCAAGATGTTTACGTCCGTTCCAGTTGAGTATGACTACACTAAGCTTCATTTTAAAGTGAGTAGTGAGTAATGAGTAATGAGTAGTGACAACGAAAAAATATTACTAATTACTATTTACTAATTACTAATTAAAAAAATGTTACTAATTCTAATCTTCCTCCTCGTCGTCTCTTCTATCCTTCTTAGGTTTTGCATTGTAGCCCTCCACAACAATCACAAACTCACCCTTGGGCTCGTGCTCCTTGAAGTGGGCTATGACCTCATCGAGTGTGCCACGCACAGTCTCCTCAAACTTCTTGGTTATCTCGCGCACAACGGCCACGCGACGCTCCATGCCCATAACCTCAGCAAATTGCTCGAGGCACTTGACAACACGATATGGCGACTCATAAAATATCAGCGTGCGCTCCTCCATGGCAAGCTCCTGAATACGCTTCATGCGTCCCTTCTTCTGAGGCAGAAAGCCCTCAAACGAGAACTTATCGCAAGGAAAGCCGCTCTGCACCACCGCGGGGATAAGTGCCGTAGCTCCTGGCAGAGTCTCAACATCTATACCCTCCTCGACACACTTGCGCACAAGCAAGAAGCCTGGATCCGAAATGCCTGGTGTTCCAGCATCCGATACAAGGGCCACATTGCGACCCGAGGCTATCGACTCGGCAACACGTGCTACGGTAGCATGCTCGTTAAACTTATGATGCGAGTGCATAGGTTTCTCAATGCCCAGGTGACGCAATAGGTGCGATGTTGTGCGTGTGTCCTCGGCAAGGATAAAATCAACCTCCTTGAGCACGTTGATAGCACGCAGCGTGATATCTTCAAGATTACCAATAGGCGTTGGTACTACATATAGTTTAGCCATGGCTTATGATAGTTTACGTTCGATTAGCGACACAATTAGTTTAGCACCCTCTGAGTCGGGGTTCCAAGTAAAGTTTTCGACAATATATATCATGCAGTCGTCCAAATCCTCGAAGCTATTGAGCATGTCAATCGTTGTGTTGTAGTGCTCCTCGTTGCCCGCAAATAGGTCACGCAGCATGATAAACTTGTCGTTAAGGCCTATGGCCTTGCGCAAGTCCGTAATCTTCGACATCGGAGGTGTTGGCATGCTATCCATATTTTTCATGTCACCAACAACTTTTTTGCCACTTCCCAACACATCGCCCACACGCTGAGGCTCTGCCATTGGCTGAGCTACGGGGTGAGGTTGCGACTGTGGCTGCGATTGCAACTTAGACTCCATCACCATGCTTGCCACCGATTCACGATGTTGCTCTGGCTCTGAGGCAGCTTTTGTTGGGGCATTATAGAGCGATATCATCTTACGACTCGTCTTGGTGCGCACAGGAATATCATCTATATCGAACAGACCGCCACCTTTGGCTGGCGCTGGTGCTTCAACGGGCTCGGGTGCTGGTGCTTCAACGGGCTGTTCTACTACTGGCTCCACGACAGGCTCAGGCTCCGCCACCAACTGAGGCTTCTCCTCCTCGGTAATACCAAGCAGAGCGTCGATATCGAGCGCATCATCGAAATCAGCTATAGGGTCATGCACCATCTCAGCCTTAGCCACCGACACGTGGGCCTCCTCAGCTTTATGCTCAGGCATAGGCTCTTCTTCCTGCTCAGCAGAGGCTTGCTCCTCACCCTCACCATGCTCTGTATCGAGCAGAGCATCGTATAATCTACGCAGCTCATCTAAAGCCAAATCACGCTCAATGCGTGGCACGCTATCCTCATTTTTCCAGCCGTCGACAAGCGTTGCCAAACGAGCAACTCGCTCCTTAATATTTTTCACTCTCATTGCAAAGATGATTATTCGTGTACGTACAACGTATCAAAGGTAGTAAAAAAAAGTGAAACGTAAAAGGTGTTGTACAAAAAAACTGCCCGACTCCAAAGAATCGAGCAGTTCAAATTATGATGATTTGCAAATATTACTCTGCGTATCGGAAACGCGCCTCATGTAAGAAGTAATATGCTCCGAGGTTGGTACCAGAGGTATCATTGCAATCTATGCTGATGTATGGATTAGATGCCGACAACTCAAAAGCGTTCTTCCATTCATCTTTACCCTGAACAGAGCCACCTGTGCTATTACCAGCAGTTGTCTTGAACGACACTGACGACGTATTTGAAGATGTGGTATTTGACACAGGACCAACATATGTTGTGCGCTCTAGATTTCCACCAGCATTATAAGTACTATGAGCAATAGCAGGCTGAACCATTACAGGTGCAGGCAAGTTAAACTGTGGAGATACCACAAAGCCCTTCTCATGCTCATTAAACAGGAATCTCATGTAACGACGGTGATTCAAAACCAATGTTGTAGCACGTCCTATCAACGACTCATTACTTACACGCAACTTACCATTTGTTGACCAACCTGCATTGCGATAAGCCTCCAACGAGCCATTAACAAAGTTATAGCTATATGGCAAACCTGTGATATGTACTGTAGCAACGTCCGCCGACTTATACTCCTTGCCATCCTTAGTCTTGATGTAAGCCTGAACACTCTTCTCACCCCACGATGATACAGTCACATTACCAATGCTCTTAGTTGATGCATCAACCGAAGTAGCAACATACTCGCCATTGACAATATAACCAGCCTCTGCAATCATAGCATTCTGAACACCTGAGAACTTGGCAACAGAATAGATTACATTGTTAGCGCATGCATTAGCAGCCGAAGGGTTGCCAGCTACATAGTAACTGTATGATGTCATTGGAGTGCCAAGAGTAACAGTAGGCACAGACCACTCGATATCGACACGTGTGGTAGTACCCTGAGCGAATGTTTTGCCGTTATAGGCCTTTGTGCACACGTTACCGGCAACGTCGGTAAGGCTCACAACATAGCCGTTAGTCATATCCATATCGGCTGGCAACGCAAAGAAGAAACCATCAACAGCAGGATTCTCAACAACATAGGCAGAAGTCTCACCCGATACTGATGCGCTATCCTCAACAAAGTTGTAGCTGAAAGCAGAGGCAATAGCAGAACCATCAAAGGCCTTGAACTCAGCCTTAGCAAGTTCCGAAATACCGCTTACTGCAACATGCAACAAGGCATTTACAGGCTTAAATGTCATGTTTATAGACTCCTTAGATACGCTCTGAGTCTTTGCTACAAGCACCGCAGCATCGTCACCCTTCTGCGCGCCAAGACCAATTGTTGCAACACCCTCAGTGATATCTACAACTGGGTAGATTGCATAATAGGTGTCAACATCTGACACAAGGCTACCCTCACCCTCGAAGCGAGCCTTATCGCCACTCTCTACAGCTGTCATAATAGCCTTAGAGCCAGCCTCTGATGCAAGCATCACCTTATCATCAAGTTCCCACTTAACATCCGTAAACTTCTCACCCTCAACACTAACACGGGTGCTCGTTACCTCAATTGATGCATTCATCGAAATGTTGTTCTTTGCAACAACATCTGCGGGGGTATTCTCCTTAGAACAACCCACCAAGGCAGCAACTGCCGCCAACGCAATAAAAATTTTCTTCATAGTAGTGAATTGTTTAAAAGTTAATCCATCTCCTCGCCCATGCCGCCATCGTCATAGTCGCCACCAATGCCCGAGAGCGAAAAACCTGCCTCGACCATAACATCTACCACCTCAATTTCAGGTGCCTCGTAAAAGAGTTTTTTCATCGTCTATTTAGTTTTTTGTTTTAACCCAATTGCAGTCTTACGCACGCATTATGCGTACACATGAGAAAAATTCGGGGCAAAGGTAATATCTTTTTTTTTTCGTCCAAACATTTTTCAACCAACAGAGTTTTTTTAATCATATATAGTGGCTAACATCCTTAAACACACCTTATAAATTCCCCGCATAATCGCCACAAAGCCAAAAACACCACCAATGGGAGGTTTACTTCCCACTGGTGGTGCATTCTGCTAATTACAATCAGCTACCTATTCCGACAAAGTATAATTGAGGTCGTCGAGGCAGATGTATAGTGGTGTGTTTGCGCCATACTCGCCTACGTCCGAAGTCTCGATAGTGAGTCGCACATTACCCTCGGTCGAGATACCAAGAGGGAAGGTCTGCCAATTATCTGCAACAAAGCGCTTGCCGTCACGATAGTCAACAACATAGCACTCAATGCCATCGCCCACAGGACGCTCAAACTTATCCAATGGTGTGAATACCACCTTAAGGAAGTCGCCCTCGTCAAACTTACGAGCAAAGGTGTTTATATCCTCGTCGGTGATTGAGGCATAGGTATATGTCGTGAGGTTAAGCTTCACAGAGTTAAGCATCACGCTCTTCTTAAAGATCATGTCGCAAGGCTCTGAGTAGCTATCGTAGTAGTAGAGCAAGAAGCTATCGCCCGATGCGGGCTTAGTGTTATAGACAGCATACTGATTCTCGAACTTACCATTTGCTACGTCCTCGTCACATAGCTTAGACTGCACGAAGCCACCCCAATACTGATACTCCTCATTGAAGAAATACTCGCACTTAAGTAGATCATTCTCATAGCCATAGGCATAATCACCCTCAAAGCTATTCTCAAAGCTCTCTGTAAATGCCTCTGGCTTAATGACACCAGGGTTATCACCATTTTCGCAACTAACAAACATCAACAAGCAAACAGCAAAAAATAGTTTTTTCATCTCGAAATTTAAAGGTTATTAATTAAAGGAATGACACAATATCGTAGGCAGCGTACGACGCCTTGTTCCAGCGTGGCAAGCTCCACTTAACGGAATCCATGGCATGCATAAGGATTGTTATCACATCACCGTCGTAGTTATAGGTTATTGCCATAGGCTCAACCCTTGAGCCATTACGCTTTAGGGCAAGCGTGATGACGGTAATGCCGATATCGTTGCGTGGCGTAAGGTCGATATAGACTCCACCCTGCTCCATTGCCGAGCGCATCTTCATCGAAAACTCATCATCCACAAATGAGAATGCTCTGGTTGGGTTTGTCAACAAGTCGCGCGACTTAAGGTTTACCCTATCCTCAGTAACCTCCTTACGCTCGTTGTTTATCTCGTAACGAAGCTTACCATCGCTGTACACCTCCATAGTGCCAAGCATCATGTAGTAGGCATCGCCCTCAACCTTGAGTGTGCCATGTAGGGTGTTCTGCTCACTGCCTGTGCCCACATTTACGGTAATACCGTAGGCATAACGCTCACCCAACGTCGTGTTGAGTGCTGCGACCCACTCCTGGGGCGTTGTCTGCGCCGAGAGCGACATCACAGACAAAAGCGACAATAGGGTTATAATAAATCTTCTCATAGCATTCCTATTTGATAGCATAACGTAGAGTACCGTCGTATTATTGCCAAGCATTAGAAAACACCAAGTTCTTGTAGGCGTGCCTCAAGGCTTGGAAGGTCGTAGTACTTAATCTCGCGAGGCTTCGAGCCAATCTGAGGGCCAACGATACCGGCACGCTCAAGCTGAAGCATGATTCGTCCTGCACGGTTGAAACCCACCTCGAAGTTACGCTGAATCATCGATGTAGAGATCATGCCACTCGACACCGCCTCACGTGCAATCTCACCAAACTTAGGGTCGTACTTCTGCGGTGCAGAGCTCTCCTCCGAGCCAAACGATGGCACACTCTCGCCACCACCCTGCTCAGGCGTATAGTCGGGCAGAGCATAAGCCGACGCATAGCCCTGCTGACGGCCGATATGCTCAACGATATTTTCAACCTCAGGAGTATCAACAAAGGCACACTGGATACGTGTAAGCTCTCCACCATTCGACAACAACATATCACCACGACCAATAAGCTGGTTAGCTCCTGGCTGGTCGATAATAGTTCGTGAGTCGGTCATCTGCATCACGCGGAAGGCAATACGTGCAGGGAAGTTGGCCTTGATACCACCAGTGATAACACGCACATCAGGACGCTGCGTAGCCACAATAAGGTGAATACCCACAGCACGAGCCTTCTGCGCAAGACGCATAACGGGCGCCTCAACCTCTTTAGCTGTCATAATAAGGTCGGCAAACTCGTCGATGACAACAACGATGTATGGCATGAACTTATGGCCATTCTCGGGATTGAGCGAGCGCTTCAAAAACTTCTCGTTGTACTCGACAATGTTCTTTGCATGAGCCTGCTTGCATAGCTCAAGACGGTTGGCCATCTCGGTGCATAGCGAATTGAGAGTATATACTGCCTTCTTAGGGTCGGTGACAATAGCCTCGTCCTCTGACTCCATCTTCGCCAAGAAGTGCTTTTCAAGCTTATTATACAGCGAGAACTCCACCATCTTAGGGTCAATCAGCACAAACTTAAGCTCGGCAGGGTGCTTACGATACAACAACGAGGTGATGATAGCATTCAAGCCAACAGACTTACCCTGACCCGTAGCACCCGCAACCAACAAGTGCGGCATCTTGGCAAGGTCAAACGTGTAGTTTTCGTTCTGAATAGTGCGGCCGATAACCACTGGCAACTGCGCCTTCGACTCCTGAAACTCCTTAGAGCATATTGCCGAGTACATCGACACAGTCTGCTTGGTGTGGTTAGGCACCTCAATACCGATTGTTCCACGACCAGGAATAGGCGCAATGATACGAATACCCAACGCCTTGAGGCTCTGAGCTATATCATTCTCAAGACCCTGAATCTTCGAAATTTTCACACCCTGCTCCTGCACAATCTCATAGAGCGTAACTGTAGGGCCCACTGTGGCATGCATACTACGAATAGGAATACCAAAGTTGAGCAGCGTCTCACGAATGCGCTCCTTGTTATCGAAAATCTCCTGATCCGAGGTTACGGCATTCGACTTATGGTCGACAAGGAGATTAGGCATTGGCGGCACATATTTATACAAGTCACGCATAGGGTCGTAGACCTCCATGTCAACATCGTCAGCATCAACTATCTGGGGCTTAGGCTTCTCAACAGTGATAACCATACCCTCTTCCTCGGGTTCTGGGTCATGTTGTGGCTCTGGCATAGAGATTGGCGCTGCTACTGGCACTACATCCGCCTCACGTGGCATGGTACTAAACACACCGCTATTATGCGTTGTCATCT
The DNA here is from genome assembly GCA_017380515.1 of Alistipes sp. Classification (GTDB taxonomy): domain Bacteria; phylum Bacteroidota; class Bacteroidia; order Bacteroidales; family Rikenellaceae; genus Alistipes. Next base: position 12,343 of record JAFODV010000066.1, on the reverse strand, counting down.
GCGACATATCAATGACCGCAGGGCGAGCCTCACTCTGTGGAATCTCCACATACTCCTCAAGCGGAGCAGATGGGTCTTTAAATGGATAGTCATCCACGACCTTTGGCTCAGCATGCTGAGGCTCGTTGTTAACGATATTTCCATCAGCATCAACCTCAATATCACTATCACTGCCAACCGACACAAATGGAGAGCCCTGGGCTGACATTGCTGCCATTGCCGATGCAGGCGACATGGTTATGCCTCCACCTGAAGTTGTAGGCTGAGTCGCATATTGTTGAACTGGCTGTGGAGCAGGTTGTTGAGCAGGCTGCGGAGTAACCTCCTCGCGTGGCTGCGACGTAAAGACTGGCTCAGCAACAGGCTGTGGATGTGGCGCTTGTGGCTGTGCTACAACGGGCTCTACATCAGCCTCACCCTCAACAATATCATCTTCGACACGTTGCTTCTCACGATGCATCTTTGACCATAGCCATGATGCTACACCCGACACACCACCAGCGACATGCTCACCCGCAGTATCCACAGCACGCAAGAAGTTGCGATTTATGAACAAACCTGTTAGCAACCATCCAGCAAGTATAACAAGAAGCGCACCGATAGAGCCTAAAGCATCACGAAGCATAGCATTGAGAGCCAGACCATACTCGCCACCAAGACCAGAGCCAAACAACTCCCAATTAGTGTTGAATATATAGGCAAGCGTAACTGAACCAAGCAACAAAACTAACAAAAATACGGTGGTAATGAAGCCTATGCGTAGCCTCTTGCTACGGAACATACGCCAACCAAGCATAAGCGCATAGATGGGTATAGCCATGGCAAACACACCAAAGCTATCGCCCACGAAGTATTGCGCTGCCCGAGCACCAAACTTACCACATACGTTGTTATATATATGTCTTGCTATAGGATTAGCATCATACAACGAGGCCATATCCTCTCTCCAATAGAAGAAATAGGAGACTATAGAGCACAACAAAAAAATGCCCAACGACAACAGCATAAAGCCTGTCATCCATTGTATATTTTCGCGTCGGGTAGCTGGCTGCATAGCGCCATCCTCAATGGGCGTCTCATCAACCCTCTTCTTACTCTCCTTCTTTGTATCTTTACTTTTAGCCATAATCCTCAAATATTTATGGGTGACTATAAACCACTCTGTAGGTCGATGCGCTGAGCCTTACGCATAAGTCGTAGGCGATACTGCTCATCGGCAAATGTTATAAACTTTAGGTCGGCAACAGCATCGCTCGGAGCCTTGATGTTGTAACGTTCCAAGAGCCACTCAACACGACGTGCCACAGCCTCGCCCGAGTCGATAATATCAATATTCTCGCCTTGTAGAGCCTCAGCAATAGCCTCACGCAAAAATGGATAGTGCGTGCACCCGAGAACAATCTTATCGATATCCTTACCACGAAGCGGCTCGACAACTCGCCGCACAATCGCCTGAGCTTCAACAGTATGTTCCATGTCGTTCTCGACAATCTCAACAAAGCCCTCGCCAGGCACCTTGACAACTTCAACATCAGCGGCATAGCGCTCGGCAGTCTTTAGAAACATGTCGCTACGTAGGCTATGCTCTGTGGCCAATACAGCAATGCGTCGCGTTTGCGTAGTTAGGCACGCTGGCTTCACCGCTGGCTCAAGACCCACGATGGGCATATCTGGCCAACGACCACGAAGATAATCAATAGCTGCTGTTGTGGCAGTGTTGCAGCCCACAACAACCATCTTCACACCCTCCTGCACAAGACGCTCAACAGCCTCGGTAGCAAACGTCGTGATCTGCTCGCGCGAGCGACCGCCATAGGGGCAATTCTTGCCATCGCCAAGATATATCAACGACTCATTAGGCAGTAGTCGACGTAGCTCACGCCACACCGACAAGCCACCAAAGCCAGAATCGTAAACACCTATTGCTGCTCTATTCATCTATCTTGTTTTTAGCTCATTAACAACATATTCGACAATATCATCATCGCTTAAGTGGTCGCACTCAACAATGATATCGGCCTTCGAATAAAACTCTTCGCGCGCAGCCATCTGCTCACGCATAAACAACAAGAGCTCCTCATCGCTTTTTCCACGAAACAGCGGACGCTTCTCACGGCCATAGTCTGACAGACGTGCGAGAATCTGCTTGGCACCACGACGAAGATAGAGCGTTAGGCCATGCTCATGCATCCACTCCATATTATCGCTCCACGTAGGAAGTCCTCCTCCGGTAGCCACAATAACACCTTCCGATGCCGACTCCAAGCTCTCCAAGGCACGGCGCTCTGCCTGACGAAAATACTCCTCGCCCTGGTAGTAGAAGATATCAGCAATGGTTGCACCCTCCATCTGCTCGACAAGCTTGTCGGTATCAACCATCGCAAGATGTAGCCTCCGCGAAAAGCGCTTAGCCATAGTGCTCTTACCCGAGCCGGCGTATCCTACCAAGAAGAGTATCATCGTTCGTCAATTAAAACAAATCCAACTGAGCTGCAGTGAAGCCCTCCTCATCCTCGAACTTCTGACGATAGTCCACTCCTGGATCGGCATTGATATCGTCGCCCAAGATATCCTCTGCATCGAGCATCGACTCTACATCAGCATTCTCTGCTGCCTCCTCATCGAACTCCTCAGGTTCAGGAAGCTCGGGCTCAATAAAGCGAAGTGTTGCCACCTCGTATGTTGTAATACGCTTACCCTTAGCTCTATGGCTCTTGATGCCGATAAACTCGTCGACATCAACCATCTCTGTTGGGCGGCTCTCATTCTGACCACCAAATACCACCTCGAGGGTTGCTCCCGTTCTATCGGTCATCGCCACAAAGCGCATTGGCGCACCCTCCTCCAAGAAGAACTGCGTCTTGTCGCTAAGCTCAAGCTGGAAGCGCTTCATATAGTAGTAGTTCTGCTCGCCATCGAAGTAGCATACCGAGTACACTCTATTTTCACGATAGCGCTCCACACGTATAGTATCATCGGGGAAGTGCTGCTGTAGGTCATAACCAGTTATATAGTACTGATTCTTAGCTGTCCACACCACAATCTTATCGTCGCCCTTGAACTCGCCAAGCAACGTACCTCGGCCATCGGCATTCAACCTACGTACATCCTCGTCATACCAGATGTTCTGACCACCAAGGGTTGATGCACCACGCTCCTTAAGCACAATCTTATTGATTGGGAAGCGTGTAACAAGATTACCCACACTCTGACGGCCCTTGATAGCGAGGGTCGAGAGGTCGAGATCCAAGATACACTTCTTTAGGCGGGCACGTGGACGCAAATATATTTTGAGCACCTCGGCCTCACCATTAGGATTTACCGACAAATACAACAACTCACTCTTAGGCGTACCCTTTGTTAGGTCGTACTCCTTATCACGTGTTACGGACTTAATGGCGCATCGCTTCATCATGATTGCACCACCACGACCGTCACGATAAAGCATATTATAGATTGTGCGCTCGTCATTACGCTTGTAGATGCCGATATAGTAGATTCCCTTGTCGAAGAATGCCTTCTCCGATATCTTTGTAATCTTATAGCGGCCATCTTTCAAGATGACAATAACATCGTCGAGGTTCGAGCAGTCGCACACAAACTCCGAATCCTTCATGCTCTTACCAAAGCCGAAGAAGCCCTCAACGCGATCGACATAGAGCTTAGCATTTGACGATGCCACTTTCCAAGCCTCGATAGTGTCGAACTCACGAATCTCCGTACGACGCTCCTTGCCCTCACCATACTTTGCCTTGATACGCTCGAAGTAGGCAATGGCATAGTCTGTCAAGTGGTCGAGGTCATGCTTTGTCTGCTTGATATCCTTCTCAATCTGTTTAATTTCGTTATCGGCCTTCTCCGAGTCGTAACGCGAGATACGAATGAACTTAAGCTCTGTTAGGCGCTGCACATCCTCCAACGTAACCTCACGACGCAGCTGCTTCTTGAATGGCTCAAGACCCTTATCCACAGCCTCATACGCAGCCTCACGTGTGCGACAACCCTCGATAAGCTGGTAGAGTTTGTTCTCAATAAAGATACGCTCGAGCGATGCAGCATGCCATGCCTCGTTAAGCTCGTCGAGCTTTATCTGAAGCTCCTTGCCGAGCAGTGCCTTAGTGTTGTCGGTCGAGTGGCGCAAGATGTCGCTAACACCCATAAACACTGGCTTGTTGTCGACAATCACACACGAGTTTGGTGAGATAGATACCTCACAGTCGGTGAACGCATACAACGCATCAATAGTCTTATCAGACGACTCGTCGGCTGCCACCTGGATGATAATCTCAACTTTCTCAGCGGTGTTGTCATCAACCTTCTTAATCTTTATCTTGCCCTTGTCGTTGGCCTTGATAATAGAGTCCTTGATAGACTCCGAAGTGGTTGTATATGGAATTTCGGTGATTGCCAGCGTGCGCTTATCAATCTTCGAGATGCGAGCACGCACACGCACCGAGCCGCCACGCAAGCCGTCGTTATAGTTGCTTGCGTCCATGATACCTCCCGTCTGGAAGTCAGGCACGAGTTGGAACTCCTCGCCACGAAGATAGGCAATAGAGGCATTTATAAGCTCCACGAAGTTGTGAGGCAAAATCTTAGATGCAAGACCCACGGCAATACCATCAGCACCCTGCGCCAAGAGCAATGGGAACTTAACAGGTAGGGTCACAGGCTCCTCCTTACGACCGTCGTAAGCCAACATCCACTCCGTAGTCTTCTTGTTGTAGACCACATCGAGGGCGAACTTCGACAAGCGAGCCTCGATATATCGGGCTGCGGCTGCTTCATCACCGGTAAGGATGTTACCCCAGTTACCCTGCATGTCGATAAGCAAGCCTTTCTGACCGAGCTGCACAAGCGCATCCTTGATAGAGGCGTCGCCATGAGGGTGATACTGCATAGCCTGACCAACGACGTTAGCAACCTTGTTGAATCGTCCGTCCTCAACGCACTTCATAGCATGGAGAATACGACGCTGCACAGGCTTAAGACCGTCAGCTAGGTGGGGCACAGCACGCTCAAGAATAACATACGAGGCGTAGTCCAAGAACCAATTCTTGTACATACCCGTAAGGCGACGCGAGTCCTCTTCAGCAGAGGTCAAAGCGCCATACTTGCCCTTAGGAACATCAGCCTCCTGAGTCTCAATATCCTGAGTCTCAATATCCATCATATCTTTGTTATCCTCCATTAGTTAAGCATTTTCATGTTTTCAACAATATCTTCCTCAACACGCAGGTTGCCCACGATAAAGTCCTTTCTGTCGGGCGTATTCTTGCCCATGTAGAAGTCCAACATATCTTGAATTGGGTCATCTTTCGTAAGGCGCACCTTGTCAAGACGCATGCCCTCGCCGATAAACTCCTTGAACTCCTGCGCCGAAATCTCACCAAGACCCTTGAAGCGAGTAATCTCGGCCTGAGCACCACACTTCTTAATTGCCACCTGACGCTCCTCGTCGGTGTAGCAGTAGTGAGTCTCCTTCTTGTTACGCACACGGAACAGAGGAGTCTGCAAGATGAAGAGGTGACCCAGACGAATGATGTCGGGGAAGAATTGCAAAAAGAACGAGGTCAATAGTAGACGGATATGCATACCATCGACATCGGCATCGGTAGCGATGATAACCTTGTTGTAGCGCAAGTTATCCATATCCTCCTCGATGTTGAGTGCCGCCTGAAGCAGGTTGAACTCTTCATTCTCATAGACCACACGCTTGGTTAGTCCATAGCAGTTGAGTGGCTTACCACGCAACGAGAACACCGCCTGGGTGCGTGGGTCTCGGCTCGAGGTGATTGAGCCCGACGCTGAGTTACCCTCTGTAATAAATATCATCGTCTTGTCGGCCAAATCCGACTTATCGGTATAGTGAATCTTGCAGTCACGCAACTTCTTGTTGTTTAGCGACACCTTCTTAGCTGCCTCGCGTGCCTTCTTCTGCACGCCCGAGATAGCCTTGCGCTCCTTCTCATTCTCCACAATCTTCTTCTGCAACATCTGAGCAGTCTCTGGGTGCTTGTGCAGATAGTTGTCAAGGTTTGTCGAGAGGAAGTCGCCAACAAACTGACGCATGGTCAAGCCCTCCTCTTTATCCTTCGAGCCAAGCTTTGTTTTTGTCTGCGACTCGAATATAGGGTCATCTACACGCACCGAGATAGCCGCAATAATCGAAGTGCGAATATCTGCCGGCTCGTAGTCCTTGCGATAGAACTCCTTGATAGTCTTGGCAATAGCCTCACGGAAAGCGGCCTGATGGGTACCACCCTGGGGCGTATACTGGCCATTTACGAACGAGTAGTATGCCTCACCATAGCCATTACCGTGGGTAATTACAATCTCGATATCCTCGCCAGAGATGTGTATAGGTGCATACAATGGCTCGTTCGAGAGGTTGTCGTTAACCAAATCTAAGAGACCATTTTTCGAGGTGTACGACTGGCCATTGAGCACTACGGTAAGTCCGAGGTTTAGGTAGGTGTAGTTTTTGACCATCTGCTCTACATACTCCATGTTGTAGGCATAGTCGCCAAAGACCTCACGGTCTACGACAAACTCAACATAGGTGCCATTCTGCTCGGCTACGCCGCTCTCGCTGCGGTCGGTGAGTTCCAATCCCTGCGAGAAGGTCACGGTGCGTGCCTCGCCCTGACGCACTGAGCGAGCGAGGAAGTGGCTCGAAAGCATATTTACGGCCTTAACACCGACACCGTTCAGACCCACAGTCTTCTTAAATGCATCGCCACCATACTTACCACCTGTATTCATTTTGCTCACAGCATCCGACAATGCCTCCAAAGGAATACCACGACCATAGTCGCGCACAGATACCCTATCGCCCTCGATCTTTATCTCGATACGCTTACCAGCGCCCATGATAAACTCGTCGATAGAGTTATCTACAACCTCCTTCAAAAGCACATATATACCATCATCGGCCTGAGTACCATCGCCAAGTTTGCCGATGTACATACCAGGACGCAAACGAATATGCTCACGTGGCGAAAGCGTCACGATAGCATCTTTGCCATACTCTGCTGTTGGATTAGTTAAATTGAGTTCTGCCATATACTTTCAAGTGAGTAATGAGTAATGAGGAGTGAGTAGCAAAAAAAATATTACTAATTGCTATTTACTCTTTACTAATTGCTCTTTACTAATTCTTTGTTTCTCTTATCTCCGCCAAGGCATTAACCATATCATCGTGTACCTGGGCCATCACCTCCTTCATGGTGCGCTGAGCAATCTCCTCTCTCGACACCGGCGGCAACACCTTAACAGTAACTCGGTTGCGCCAGTTCATAAAAATTGTGCCCTTACGTATCACACGATTAGTACCATCTAACACGATAGGCAAGATAGGCACTCCCGCATCCTTGGCAAGGATAAAAGCTCCTGCCTTGAAGTTGTGAATCTCGCCATCCTTAGAACGTGTTCCCTCAGGGAATATCGACACCGAAGCACCCTTCTTCAACCACTCCATACCCTTGTTATGCACAAGCTGCATAGCCTCCTTGGTGCTGGCACGATTGATGACAATGTCGCCGTGGGCCAACAGCAATCGACCAACAATAGGGATACGATACACCTCTTTCTTCGACACCCACTTAAACACAAGAGGAATATTGTAAATACTCATGATGTCGACCATAGAGTTATGGTTAAGTACAATTACATAAGACTCGTTAGGATCTATATTCTCCGCACCCACAAGGTCGCGACCCATGTGTGGTCCAAGACCAAAGAACACATCGGTAATCCACTTCGATATACGGTGAACCACAACACGCTTTCTATCAAAAGGATAGCAAACTACAAGAGCCACAAATGTTGCCACATACAACACCAAAGCTACCACTAATACGACAAGGTAATAGAGAATACTTAACATAATAAACTTCGTTTAAATCGACTATATATTCAATTTTGCAAAGATACAAAAAATTTGGAAAAATATAAACAATTTTTTACAACAAAAATTTAGCACGTAGCCATTGGCACAAGAGTCAGCTGAGGCAAAATTTATTAATATAGGTATCAATTTTTTTTTAAAAAAGTCTGCATAAAATTTGGAATTGCGAAATATTGCCAATATATTTGCAGTGTATTAGTTATGTAATACACTATAGTATTAAGATAAATTTCACTTTTCTGCCGAAAAATTTGGAAAATTCGAGGGGGGGGGTAAATTTGCAGCGAAAAAATTTATATCTTTGTATTGGGGTGAACATAAAAAATTTTGCATTATGAGACAAGCAATTAAGATTTTAGCAGCAGTGGCGGTGCTCCTTTGTGCAGGGGCATTCGAGGCTTCAGCACAAGTAAAGGTTAGCCTTAATGGCCGCATAGTATCAGATCGTAACGAGGCCATAGCATACGCAACGGTGGTGCTTACCTTGGACAATGCACAGGTGGCAGGAGGCACAACAAACGCCAATGGTGAGTTCACACTCCAGGCCCCCGCAGGCAAATATCTATTCTCCGTACGCTACATCGGCTACAAGGGAATAGAGCGTGAGATAGAGCTTAACGAGAAGACTAATATGGGCGATATAGTGCTTGAAACCGAGAGCACAGAGATTGACGAGGTGACAGTAACAGCACAACTCATTCGTCGTGAGGCCGACAGGTTTGTGGTTGATGTTGCCAACTCGCCCATGTCTATTGGCAAAGATGGCGAGGAGCTACTAAAGGCGTCGCCAGGAGTATGGATTCAGGACGATGCTATATCTATCAATGGCAATGCTGGTTCTAAGGTATATATCAACGAGCGCGAGGTGAAGATGGACAAGCAGCAGCTCATAGCCTACCTACGTTCGTTGCGTGCCGACGACATCCAGCGCATCGAGGTTATACCTCAGTCGGGTGCCGACTACGACGCCTCGTCGTCGGGTGGAATTATCAAGATAACAACCAAGCGACACCTTAACATGGGACTTATGGGCTCGGCATCGTTCGTGACACAGGCAACCAAGGGAATGTACAACGTAATGCCTTCGGTGTCACTCAACTACAACCAGGGCAAGGTTAATGCCTACGGTCGTGCATGGGTGGGTACAAATGGTCAGAATTACATCACAGCGGAGCATACCGACTACTCGAACAGCACCATCATTGATGCCGAGTCGGAGCTTATGAACAAGGCATTTTGGGGTGGTGCAAATGTGGGTGTTGTCTATGACATCAACGCTAAACACTCTGTAGGTGGCGAGCTTCAGTTCAACCACTATGGTGGCAATGGCACAACCGACACATGGACCGAGCGCACCAACTTAGGCACGACAACACGCAGCGAGGGAGCATACAAAAATGACTTTCATAGCAACATGCTCACAGCAACGCTCAACTACATCTACAAGCTCGACGATAGTGGCTCGACACTCAAGCTTATTGGCGACTACACACGTTCGTTCTACCCCAACACCAACGACTACATAGATAACGTCATGGGTCGTGACTCAACATATCGTGATGCTACACGCAGCCTCTATCAGCTTGCTACAGCCACGCTCGCATTGGAGAAGGTAATCTCGCCAAAGGTAAACATCAAGGCGGGCTTGAAATATACCTATAACGATAATAGCAACATTGCCAATTATGAGTACCTCGCTGGCGAAGAGTGGATAACCAACGCCGAGAAGAGCTACGACATAGGCTACACTGAGAATATTGGCGCTGCATATGTCATCGCCTCAGCACGCCTCGGTCGTCTAAGCTTAGTGGGCGGACTCCGTGGCGAGTACACATCGTTTCGCTCGGCAGATGGTCTTGTAAACCAGAATTATTTTGACCTCTTCCCTAATGCCAACCTTTCATACGCAATCACCAAGGACGGTGCCTACTCGCTCGTAGCGCAGTACTCACGCACCATCAGTCGACCATCATTCTGGGCACTATCGCCCAACGAGACAAAGATCTCGGAGTATATGATACAGCGAGGCAATCCCAACCTTAAGCCCTCGTACGACAACTCTCTATCAGTTACGGGCGTGCTTAAATATAAGTACACTATAACCCTTGGTATGAGCATTAAGCAGAATGCAATACAGCAATCTACGCTCATCGACAAGGATAACCCCGAGATACTGATTTTGCAGCATATCAACTACCCTACGCTCAACAACTACTACCTATCGGCAAACCTGCCTTTCCAGTTTACAAAGTGGTGGTCGGCAAACTTCAACCTAATGGGTATGTACCTCGGACAACGCATCTACATCGACGAGCCTGTACGCCGTAACTTTATGGGCTTTGCCAGTGCACAGATGTCGTTCACACTGCCTAAGAACTTCTTCATAGAGCTTAGCGGCAGATATATGCACGGCATGGTGGCGGGTAACACTCGCATGAGCGACATGGGTAATATGGACCTAAGAGTGAAGAAACGTCTGCTCAATAATAAGCTCACAATAACAGTTGGTGTAAACAACATTATCCCTACAACGCAAGATATCACCATCGAGGAGCCTACATTCAAGCGTTATATGAACGTTGACCAGCCATGGATGCGCCCTGCCTTCAACTTCTCGGTGTCGTATAACTTCAACGCGGGCAAGCAGTTTAGAGCCAAGTCTGTCGAGAGCGGCTCTGCTGAGGATCGTGGCCGTCTTGGTGGTGGTGGTAGCCAGTAGTAAGAGAGGGAAAGGTGAGGTGTGCTTCGCACCAGGTCTATATTAAGTGTGGGTATTAAAATTAATACCCACACTTTTTAAGTTTAAGGCGAGAGATGTTGTGTGCTACGCACGGGGTATATTTATAAGATAGATGGGATAGATGCGAAGCGCGGAGATAGTGAGTTTAGAGAGTTTAAGGCGAGCGCTACGCTTGATGAGGACGATAGGGGAAATAGGGAATTTAGAGAAGAGTATAACTAATATCCTTAAGTTCCCTAATCTCACTAAATTCACTAGTCAACCACCTAAATCAGCGCATTAATTTCTCGTCAGAAGGGTGCCGAGTGCTACACTCGGCAAAAATCCCGACGATGGGCTGTACTAAAGCGTACTGCTCATTGTCGGGATTTTTTGTTAGGGGACGCAATCGACCCCTTATCACGAGAAATTTTGGGTCAGAAGGTAGTAGATGTGGTCTATCTCAAAAGAATATCCCCCGGGATAGTACATAAAGTACAGCCCGGGGGATATTACTTTTATAGATAGGCCGCAGATGCTGCCTTATCACACGAAATTATTATGCCTCGAGAGCAAAACGCTTGTAAGCCACTACAGTAGCCTCAGCATCTACGCCCTTAATGAACTCGCGGATAGACTCCTTCTCGCCTACTACAGCCTGGTTAAGAAGAGTGTTCTCCTCGTAGAACTTACGCATCTTACCCTCAGCGATCTTCTCAAGGATTGCGTCTGGCTTGTTAGCGTTCTTAGGATCCTGCTTCATCATCTCCATCTGGATAGCCTTCTCCTTCTCAACTACGTCTGCTGGGCAGTCGTTCTCGTCGATTGAGAGTGGAGCCATAGCTGTTGCCTGCATAGCAACCTTGCGTGCTGCCTCCTCAGAGATCTCCTTGTTGAAGCCAAGAACAGTACCGAGCTTCTTGTTGAAGTGAACGTAAGATACGCAGTAAGGAGCCTCAACGCGTGCATAGTAAGCAAGCTCTACCTTCTCGCCAGTCTGACCTGACTTCTCAGTTACGATCTCCTCTACAGTGTGGCCCTCAGCGTTCTTAGCTGCCAAAAGTGCGTCGCGATCAGCTGCGTCAGCTGCAACAGCGATCTCAAGGATAGCCTCAGCAGAAGCGCCGAACTCAACGTTCTGAGCAACGAAGTCAGTCTCGCAAGCGAGGCAAAGGATATAACCCTTCTGACCTACGATCTTAGTTACTACAACACCCTCAGTAGCGGTACGATCTGAACGCTTTGCTACAACGAGCTTACCCTTCTCACGGATGATATCCTTAGCGCGCTCGAAATCGCCCTCTGCCTCCTGAAGAGCCTTCTTGCAATCCATCATACCAGCGCCGGTCATCTTACGGAGCTTCATTACATCAGCTGCTTTGATTTCCATATCTGTAAATGTTTTTTTTGTTATTAATTCTAAAAGAAACCGAGGCGAGCGGGCATTATGCCTACCCGCCCTCGGTAATGTTTGGCTTAGCGCCTTAAAGGGGAGTGATTACTCCTCGCTCTGAGCCTCCTCAGTAGCAGCAACAACGTCAGCTACAACAGCCTCCTCAGCATCTACAGCAGCCTTAACTGCCTTCTTGATGCGTGGCTTAGCCTGTTTTGCGCCCTCCTGAGCCTCAGCCTCCTGAGCCTCCTTCTCCTTTTCGAGTTTGCGCTCCTCAGCACCCTCAGCGATTGCTGCGCACATTGCATCGAGAACTACGGCG
>JAFODV010000065.1 GCA_017380515.1 Alistipes sp. | reverse complement strand
GATCCTTGTATGAACGTGGCTTAGAGCGGTAGATCTCGCAGTGGTGAGGACAGTTCATAGGCTTAAGCAAGTACTCCTCGCCCTCGAATGGGGTGTGGATAGGCTGGAACGAGTCCTTACCATACTTTGCATAGTGGCCTGATGTAACGTAGAGGTCCTTGTTACCAATATGTGGGGTGATAACCTGCTGATAGCCGTAATCCTTCTGAATCTGGCGAAGGAAACGCTCAAGGCGGTCACGGAGCTCAGCACCCTTAGGCAACCACATAGGAAGACCCTGGCCTACACGCTGTGAGAACATGAACAACTCGAGATCCTTGCCGAGCTTACGGTGGTCACGCTTCTTAGCCTCCTCCAACATTGCGAGGTGCTCGTCAAGCATAGACTTCTTAGGGAACGATACGCCATAGATACGTGTAAGCATCTTGTTCTTCTCGTTACCACGCCAGTAAGCACCTGCGATAGAGGTAAGCTTAATAGCCTTGATGTAGCCCGTGTTAGGGATATGTGGACCACGACATAGGTCGGTGAATGCACCATTAGTGTAGAACGAGATTGTGCCGTCCTCAAGGTCTGAGATAAGCTCCACCTTATACTGGTCGCCCTTCTCTGTGAAGGTCTTAAGAGCGTCAGCCTTAGATACCTCGGTACGTACCAACTCCTCCTTGTTGCGTGATAGCTCCACCATCTTCTTCTCGATAGTCTCGAGATCAGCCTCGGTGATAGCTACAGGTGAGTCTACGTCGTAGTAGAAACCGTTGTCGATAGCAGGACCGATACCAAACTTGATGCCAGGATAGAGAGCCTCTAACGCCTCGGCCAAGAGGTGTGATGATGTGTGCCAGAAGGCGTGCTTGCCCTCAGCGTCGTCCCACTTAAAGAATTTGATTGTGCAGTCACAATCGATAGCGCGCATCATGTCTACTGTTGCGCCGTTTACCTCGGCTGCAAGTGAGTCAGCAGCTAAACGAGGGCTGATGCTCTCTGCCACCTGATAGGCAGTTGTCCCTTTGGCGAACTCTCTAACTGAACCATCGGGAAAGGTTACTTTAACCATGATAATGTAATTTTTTATAAGTTATTGTTTGTGAGTGCCTTCGTAGCTCCACAATGACGAGACGGATTACTACTCAGCTGCACTCCTTGTCTTTATTTTACTTCTTGTCCTACTCCTCGGCTGATGCTTTGCCAAGGGCCTTAGCTAACTGTGCGATGCGGAGCACTGATCTAACAGCGATGAGTGCTGAAACAACCATCAAAATCCATTGTGCAGGGCTCTGAGGCATCCACATCTTGATGATGTACGACACCGCAAGTCCGAGGACTACCGCTGCGAGGATTACGCTTAACCACTTATTCATAACTATTACGCTGCTAATTCGTTACATAATTAGTCGTTATGCTCCTGCTCAGGAAGATCCTTAATCGAGATGTCACGGCCCTTCTCTCTCTCGAAGTGCTCCAAAGGATTATTGTTCCACTCCTGCCATGCCTCACGACGTCGTACAATGTCGCAGGCCTCATAGATAGCATTGCGCATTGCTTGCTCGTCGGCAACACCTTGACCTGCAATGTCGTAAGCTACGCCGTGGTCGGGCGATGTGCGTACCTTCGTAAGCGAAGCGGTGAAGTTCACGCCATCGGGTGTTAGGGTCTTAAATGGTGCCAAGCCCTGGTCGTGATACATTGCCAATACAGCATCATACTTCTTGAACTGTCCCGAAGCAAAGAAACCGTCTGAAGCAAATGGGCCAAATGCCAAGATACCCTCTTCGTAAGCCTCTACGATTGCTGGCTTGATTATCTCCTGCTCCTCCTTGCCAAGTAGGCCACCATCGCCAGCGTGTGGGTTGAGAGCCAACACAGCAACCTTTGGGCGTACCACGCCAAAGTCTTCACATAGTGATGCGTTTATCTGCTTTATGCGCTCAACAATAAGCTCTTTTGTGAGCTTCGATGCTACCTCTGCCACAGGCACGTGTATCGTAACAAGGCCAACGCGCATAAGCTCCGAGGTCATTATCATCATAGGCTCGCCATCAAGCTCCTTAGCGAGGAACTCGGTGTGGCCAGTATATTGAAAGTCGGCACTTTGAATCATCTCCTTGTCGATAGGAGCAGTCACCAACGCATCAATCTTGTCGGCCTTAAGGTCGTCAATGGCACGACGTAGTGCTGCTGCCGCTGCCTCGCCACCTGCCTTTGAAGGCTTTCCTGGTGTAATGTTAAGGTTCTTGTCGCCACACTCCACCAAGTTTACCTTGCCTGTCTGAGCATGCTCGGCGCTATCCACAATTGTGAAGCGTACAGGCTCCTCAAGGTTTAGCCCCTTAAGGTAGTAGTTAGCGGCGTTGCTCGAACCATATATCACGGGGGTAAATAGCTCAGCGAGGTGTCCACCAGTAAACGACTTGAGGATTACCTCCCAGCCAATGCCGTTTGTGTCACCCTGAGTAATACCTATTTTTAGCTTGTTGCTCATATCTATTCGTGCTAATAAAGTACAAATGTAGAAAAACTTGTGTAAAAATGCAAATTTATCTCATTAATTAAGCAGGTCGGCATCATAAGACAAAAAGACAAAACGATGGTCGGACGTAGATTTGCTGTTATTGCTGACCATCGTTTTGTCGCTATGATGTTGTTTTAGGCTCTTATGGAATGTTCAGATTACCATACACCTTGCCCGTGCCATGACACTTGCTGCATACGCCATTGTGGTTTTTGTCGCAGTTGGGACATAGCACGCCATCACGCTTTGCCTCCCACCAGCCTGAGCCATAGCACCACCTACACTTGCCCGAACCGTGGCAGTCGCTGCATGTCTTCATGCCGTAGTTGCTATTTGTCTGCGTCTGGTTTTGCTGCTGTGGCTGTGAGTAGTTATTATTATAATTACCACCACCATCCGACGATTGCGGGTAGCCATGTGCTGTGATATAGGCAGTCACGGTCTTTTGCGTGACACTCATTCCTAAGACTGGAACGGTGCCATAGTTATACTCTACCTCCCAGACGCGGATTACTTGGTTGCCCGCAACAACAAAGTAGTAGGTGTTTACCTCTTCACCATTTTTGTTGATGAGGTTGTAGCGACTGCCCTAGAAACCATAGACATTGGCATTACCACGACGTACGGCATAGTCATTACCATAGTACATGCTTCCCTCATAAACAGTGATTGTCATGGCATTGCCAACAATGCCAGTGTTGTGCCACGCACCATCGAACGTGACACCAGTCT
>JAFODV010000012.1 GCA_017380515.1 Alistipes sp. | reverse complement strand
TATTCAGATTTTTGAGCGCGATCTTCCCGGTGAGAACTCACACGGACTTTCAGGTCAGGAGATCAGTAAGTTGCCTCTCGAGACATGTCAGACAATGAACGGTATGTGGGGCTATAAGGTTGTAGATCAGAACTATAAATCTACAAATGCGCTTATCCGCTACCTCGTTAGCACGGCGGGTAAGGGCGCTAACTTGTTGCTCAATGTAGGCCCTCAGCCCAATGGTGAGCTTCCTGCAGTTGCTGTGGAGCGCATGAAGGAGATGGGCCAGTGGATGGCAGTCAATGGCGAGTCGGTATATGGCACAACGGCGGGTGACATCCCTCAGCAGGATTGGGGTTGCACAACACGCAAGGGCGACCGCCTCTATGTTCATGTCTTTGAGCTCAACTACGACATGTTGTACTTGCCCTTGGAGTGCAAGGTGGTGTCGGCAAAGGCTCTTGAGGATGGCAAGCCCGTTAAGTTCCAGAAGGTCAAGGGTGGCATACTCTTGGAGGTGGGCAAAGTCGAGGATAAGGCAGACTATGTAGTAGAGCTGGTTACAAAGTAGCAAAATCAGCACTAAAAAATATTGAAATTATCGCAGTCTACGGTTGTAGATTGCGATTTTTTTTATATCTTTGCGCGATTAACGCGCGAATGCACAATGGACATTTGTGGCGTAACAGAGCAAATTACATAAATAACAATAACTAAACTTTTTAACAATGCAGATTAAAGGTATTATTAAGTGGCTGGTGTTGATCTTGGGTCTCGCCTGCATCTGGCAGTTGTCATTTACCTTTGTTACTCGCAACATCGAGGCAGAGGCAGAGACACAGCCCAATCCCAAGGCTTATCTTGATGGTAAGTGGGATGAGAAAGTCTACATGGGCTTCACCTATGGTGAGTGTAAGGCTAAGGAGTTGAACCTCGGTCTTGACCTCAAGGGTGGTATGAATGTTACCCTCGAGATTCAGGCAGCTGATGCTGTTCGTGTTCACGCTTTGGAGAACATCGACAAGAGCAATGTAGACCTCGTAGCAAACATCGAGGCAGCTATCAACGCAGCAAAGAAGGAGTCTTCAGATGCTGCAGTTATCGAGGCTTACCTCAACAAGCTCTCATCAGACGACCTCGTAACTATCTATGGCACTACAGAGAAGTCTGAGATTGCTAACAACTTGGAGACTTACATCGAGAGCTCTGTAGAGAACATGGACCGTGTGCTCCACGAGCGTATCGACCTTCTTGGCGTTATCCAGCCCAACATCCAGCGCATCAGCGAGACAAACCGTATCTTGGTTGAGTTGCCTGGTGTTGACGACCCCGAGAGCGCAGCAAAGCTTCTTGCTTCAACTGCATCACTCGAGTTCTGGGAGGTATGTGAGACATCTACATTGGGTGAGATCTACAACTTCCTCTACAATGGCGAGGCTGATAAGCTTGTTGCTGAGGCACTCGAGTCAGAGGAGGTTAGCCTCCTATCTTCACTCCTCGTTAGAGAGTATCCTTTCAAGGATGGTGAGGGTAAGATTCAGTCAGCTCCTGTAGGTGGCTATATCGTAGCTGCTGCAGACAAGGATAACATGGCTAAGATCAACGAGTACCTCGCACTCGACGGCGTTAAGGCTATGATTGCCAGCGATGTTAAGCTCGCTTGGTCAAACAAGAACTCTTTGGACGGTACTCGCGGCGGTATCTTCACACTCTACGCACTTCAGGGCAATGGTGGCTTGGTTCCCGCAATGGATGGTTCAGGCATCGTTGAGGCATCGGCTAACTCTGGTCAGTTTGGTGGCTTCGAGGTATCTATGACAATGAATAGCGTGGCAGCTGCTGAGTGGGGTAACCTCACTGAGAAGAACATCGGCAAGCCCCTTGCAATCGTTATGGATAACGTAGTTTACTCTGCACCTAATGTAAACGATCGTATCGACGGCGGTCGCTCATCTATCACTGGCGGTTTCACTGCACAGGAGGCTGAGGATCTTGCAAACGTTTTGAACTCTGGTAAGGTTCCTGCACCTGCAACAATCATCTCTCAGGAGGTTGTTGGTCCATCACTCGGTGCTGACTCTATCATGGCGGGTCTTATCTCATTCGCTATCGCATTCGTGCTCGTGCTCATCTACATGGCATTCTTCTACCGTACAGCGGGTTGGATAGCTAACGCAGCCCTCTTGTTCAATGTATTGTTGCTCATGGGTGTGCTCGTGTCTACAGGCGCAGTATTGACACTTCCTGGTATCGCAGGTATCGTGCTTACTATGGGTATGGCTGTGGATGCTAATGTCATCATCTTCGAGCGTATCAAGGAGGAGTTGCGTGGCGGTAAGGGCTTGATGCTCGCTATCAAGGATGGTTTCAAGAACGCATACTCTGCAATCATCGACGGTAACCTCACAACAATCATCACTGGTGCCGTTCTCTTCTTCTTCGGTACAGGTCCTGTTAAGGGCTTCGCTACAACCCTCGTACTTGGTATCATCACTTCGCTCTTCTCGGCTATCTTCATCACTCGCGTATTGCTCGAGGGTCGTGCAGAGCGCCGTGGTACTTGCTCATTCTCATCTAAGTTCTCTGAGAACTTCTTGCAGAATGTTAAGTTCTCGTTCATCGATAAGCGTAAGTACTCATACATCATCTCAGGTGTTCTCATCCTTGCGTCTATCATCTCTATCGTAGTTCGCGAGAATAGCTTCAACCTCGGTATCGACTTCACTGGTGGTCGCCACTATGTTGTTAAGTTCGACACAACTGTAAGCGAGGACGATGTTCGCGAGCGTATCGAGGCTGCATTTGAGGGCGAGAGCGCTGCAAACAAGTCAGTAGATGTTGCTCGTATCGGTAATGTTGCGGATAACACATTCCGTATCAAGACTCAGTTCGAGCCTACTGTTCCCGTACTCGACGAGACAGCTACACCAGAGCAGATCGCTAACAACAATGCTAACTACATCCTCGAGGAGACTCTCTACAACGCATTGAAGGAGCTCTACTTGGATCAGACAATGGAGTTGAACGACTTCCGCACTATCACCGAGGAGCATCCTTACGGTATCGAGAGCAGCCAGCAGGTGGGTGGTACAATCTCTGGTGAGATGACACGCAACTCTGTAATAGCTGTTGTTATCTCGCTCCTCGCTATCGGTATCTACATCGCTATCCGTTTCCGCCGTTGGCAGTGGGCTTTGGGTGCTACAGCAGCCCTCGCACACAACGCATTCCTCGTAATCGGTATCTTCTCTATGCTCTATAGCGTGATGCCTTTTGCAATGGAGGTTAACCAGGCGTTCATCGCAGCGATCCTTACCATCATCGGTTACTCTATCAACGATACCGTGGTTATCTTCGACCGTATTCGTGAGTACATTGGTCTCTATCCTAAGCGTGATATCAAGACCAACATCGACAACGCTATCTGCGCTACATTGTCGCGTACGGTGAATACATCAATGACAACATTGGTAACTCTCTTGGCTATCTTCTTCTTCGGTGGTGAGACCATCCGTGGTTTCGTCTTCGCGTTGATCTTGGGTGTTGTAATCGGTACATACTCTTCAGTATTTATCGCTACACCTATCGCATACGACTGCCAGCGTAAGAAGGCTGCTAAGATGGCTGCTGCTGAAGAAAAGTAATCTAATGCAATAGCTTATATAATAGACCACCTTGGGAAACTAAGGTGGTCTATTTTTTATATTACACCTCGTTGCCTGCACTTATGTTTTTGCTATTTCATACAGAAAACCGCATATTTTATACGTTATATATAAAATAATTTTGCAGTAACCTTTTCGCGTGCTACCTTTGTAGTAACAATACCGAGCAATGGCAAAGCAACTAATCATATCGACAGCAAACGACCTGGTGCAGATAGCGCCCGAACATGTCGTATATATCTCCTCCGACGGCAACTACTCGACACTCGTGCAGACCGACGGCGAGATGCGTATGATATCGTATCAGCTTGGCCAGATTGAGAAGATGATCGCCGAGCAACTCGGCAAGGAGTATGGTCGACTATTCATCCGCATCGGTAAGAGTATCATCATCAATCGCTCCTACGTCTACTACATAAATGTCACAAAGCAGAAGCTCACACTCTCCGACATCCGCACCTTTAGCCACACGGTGTCGGCATCGAAGGAGGCGTTGAAGCAGCTTAAGGAGGAGATTGAAAAGAGCATAAAGTAACTATGAGTAAGAGAGAGAGATACGACGACATCAGTGATGACGAGATTCGCATTATTGGTCACTCCGACGAGCCTCGCAACACGAAGCGTGTGGCGTTTATTGCCCTCGCCGTGGTTGCCATTGTAGGTGCCGCGCTTGCCCTAATCTTTGTGGGTGGTAATGACGCCCCTGCACCCGAGACCGAGCAGCAGATACCCATATATGGCGAGGAGCCTATGGTTGTGGAGGAGGCTGAGGCTCTCAATACTACGCGTCTATCGCGCATAGAGGTTGCAGCGGCGGAGCGTGGCTTTGTGGAGTTGCGCGACACGATAATCAACGATGTGCCCCTACGCATCTACATCCCCCACAATGCCGAGTTGACGCTGCATGTGGGTAGGGTAGATAGAGAGGATAGGGATATAGTCTACACTGCCGAGGCGGCATTTATCCGTGCCGACAACCACGCCATCCTCGGTGCCTTTGTGCTTAAGGGTGAGCCCCGTGCGTGGGGACTCTC
>JAFODV010000064.1 GCA_017380515.1 Alistipes sp. | reverse complement strand
AGTTATGCTATCAGGAATAGTGATGTTTGTTAGTTCGCTACATTCATAGAATGCATAATCTCCAATTTTAGTTACACCATTTTTTATGATAACTGTGGTAAATCTAGATCCCCAGAGGGGACATGTGTCACCCCAATTTAAACATCCATCAGGAATATTACAATAAATAATCAACTCGCCTGTGCATCCATTGAACGCATTATTTCCAATCGATGTTACGCTATTTGGAATAGTTATGTTTTTTAGGCTGCAGCATCCTTTGAATGCACACTCTCCAATGCTAGTTACGCTATTAGGAATAGTAATGCTAGTTAGGCTGCTGCAACCAGCGAATGCATACTCTTCAATTGACCTTACGCCATCGGGAATAGTAATGCTTGTTAGTCTGCTGCAACCATCGAATGCATAATATCCAATGCTAGTTACGCTATCAGGAATAGTAATGCTAGTTAGGCTGCTGCAATCTGAGAATGCATACCATCCAATTGATCTTACATTGTCCGGTATATCAACGCTTGTTAAACTCTTACAACCGCAGAATGCGAATTCTCCTATTGATTTTACGCCGTTGCCTATGGTAATGCTTGTTAGATTAGTACATTGAAAGAATGCACTCTTGCCAATTGTAGTTACACTATTAGGAATATTTACACTTGCCAATTTATTGCATTTATAAAATGCATCCTCTTGAATATATCTTACGCTATTAGGGATAGTTATTCTTATTAGATCATCACAGTTACTAAATACGCCCTTTCCTATCTCCGTTACACTATTAGGAATAGTATATGAAGTTAACCCAGCAGGGGCAAACCCGACCAAGAGACCGTTTCTAATCAAGCACCTTCCATCGCTTGATGCTAATTTACTCTTAAATGCTCTTAGGTTGCTGCAACCTTCGAATGCCCCTACTGCAAAAGTTGTTACAGTGTTGGGGAGAGTAAGACTCGTTATTTTTTTGCAACCACGTAAAGCATCATTGATTAAAGTAACGTTAGAGCTAAATTGCAGTATGCCTTTACCATTGCGATAAATATTAGATACTGCACCAATCCTCTCCGAGTAATAAGAATCTATCGGATATCCATCCGTCGTTGTATACCAAATCTCATTATCTGGCGGAGTTTGCGCCGAGGCAGTAGCAACCGCTGCCATAAGGCAGACGATAAATACGAAGAGTTTGCGTAGCATATAGTGTTGTGTTAATTGAGGGTTATACGTTAATATAGTAATGTACAAATATACGAAAAATATACTCTTATGGTAGCAACCTGAGAAATAATTTCTAACTTTGTGTTAGTAAAACCTAATAACTATGGCAAAATCACAGAAAACTGAGCAAAAAACAAAGCAGCCGCTGGCAAAGCGCTTGTTCGACACCTATATTATCGATGCCCTCAGCTACATGGCTATGGGCCTCTTCTGCTCACTCATTCTTGGTCTTATAATCAAGCAAATATCACTAATTCCTGGGCTCGACCTACTCGCCGATATCGCCAAGCTGTTGCAGTCAGCACCCGTGGTCGGCGGCTCGATAGGCTTGGCCATTGGCCTAGGCCTTAAGCGCGATCCACTTGTGACTATCTCGGCTGTGGCGGTGGGTGCTTTAGGCTATCAGTTTGGAGGCCCTATTGGCGCTTACCTCGCCTCGGTGGTGGGTGTCGAGGTAGGCTCGCTTGTGTCGAAGCGCACACCCGTAGATATCATCATCACGCCGCTATGTTCTGTTGTTGTGGCGGGCTTGTTTGCAATATATTGCTGCGCACCAATCAACGAGTGGGTGATGTCGCTCGGCGAAGTTATCAACCGCGCAACGATGCTCAACCCATTTACTATGGGTGTGTTGGTGTCGGTAATGGTGGGTTGCTTCTTGACGCTCCCCATTAGCTCAGCGGCGTTGTGTATCTCGATAGGCATCAGTGGTTTAGCTGCAGGTGCTGCTACTGCAGGCTGCTGTGCTCAGATGATTGGCTTTGCTGTGATTAGCTTCAAGGATAACGGCTTCGGCGGCTTGCTCTCTCAGGGTCTCGGCACGTCGATGCTACAGATTGGAAACATTGTGCGCAAGCCTATCATTTGGCTTGCCCCAACGCTCACGTCGGCAATACTCGGACCAGTATCTACCATGTGGCTCAAGATGACAAATAGCGCTGCGGGTGCGGGCATGGGTACTGCGGGCTTGGTGGGTCCTATTGGTTGTTGGGATACCATGTCAGCAACTACCGACCATACACTACTCCTCGTCGAGATTATCGGTCTTTACTTTGTTGCCCCTGCCGTGCTTAGCCTTATTATCCACTCCGTGATGAAGCGCCTCGGCTGGGTTAAGGAGGGCGACATGGCACTTAAAAAGTAGGGTAGTAGGCACAGCAAAAAGAGAGGGAGCAACCAACGATTGCTCCCTCTTGCTGTTATTTCACTCTCTTAAACTGCTTCGAGTATTTCATCCAGTTAGGCTCTGTCTTATACTCTTTTATAGCCTCTTTTGGTACATATATTATCACACTCTCAGATATGCCTAAGTTACTGATTGTTGGAGGTATGATAGCCATGAAAGTTATCTCGGTTATGCTGCTGCATTCACCAAAGGTATCTTCACCAATCCATGTTGTACCAGCAGGTATTCTCATCTTTGAAATACCCGAGCAACCCTTAAATGCCTGGGAGCCAATCTCAGCAACGCTCTCGGGGATAGTCACCTCAATAAGAGAGCTACAGCCGCTGAATACTTTGTTGCTGATGACTTTCACGCCTTCGGGTATAGCATATGTCGTAGTGCCCTTGTGTAGGTAGTCGAGGAGTGTTCCATGCTTAATTAGGCATAGTCCATCTTCTGAAGCGTATTTTCCTGTGTATGCCACCACCTTGTCGGCAGCGAGTCCGTTGCCATAGGGAATCTTGTTGCCTGTCACGGCGTTTACGACTATCTGCTCGATGTTGCACCCAGCAAAGGCATCCTTGCCAATAGTAGTTACGCTATCTGCTATTATCACACTCTTTAGGTTGCTACAATCTTTGAATGCACCTACACCAATTGATGTTACGCCTTGTGCGATTGTGACACTCGCAAGATTTGCACACTCATAGAAGGTGTACTCGCCAATTGTTGTAATGCCGTTAGGTAGGTCGATGCTTGTCAAGCCACAATTTGCGAATACTCCATTTTCGAGCTTTGTGATGCCCTCGGGTAGGGTGATTTGCGTCAGGCTGCTACAGCCGTAGAATGCATACTTTCCAATCGTAGTTACGCTATCGGGGATAGTAATGCTTGTTAGGCTTGTGCAACCCTTGAATACGTACGAGCCAATCTCGGTCACGCCTTCAGGCACAACATATTCGGTTAGGTTTGCCTGTATCACAGCTATGAGCCTGCCGTTTACAACCACGTTGCAACCATCTTCGGTGGTGTTGCTGCCGCTAAACTTTGTTAGGTTGCTGCATTCGCTTAGTGCATCATGCTCGAAGCTCTGCACATTGTCGCCTATGACTATCTCTGTGGGGTTGGCTCCCGCAAGCGTCGCCCAGGTAATGTTGTTGTTATCGACGATTAGCTTGCCACTAAAGCCGCTTAGGGCGTTGCTATCCAATATTGTTATGCCTGGAGCTATCGTTATCTCCTCTATTTTGCTTAGATCTACCCATTTGCCACTGAAAAACTCAGTGTTTATGGTTAGCCTCTTAAGCTTAGAGCTTTGGGCAAATGTTCCCTCTGCCACATCCTTGACACTTGTGCCGAGCGTCAGCTCCTCAAGGTTGCCAAGATATATGTAGTCGGCATTAAACTCATTTGTGTCTAATGATAGTGTCTTGATGCTGTCGCAGCCGTTGAAAGCACTGCTAATGATTGTTGTTACGCTCTCGGGAATAGTAATGCTTGTTAGGCTGCTGCAACCTGAGAATGCATACTCTCCAATCTCCGTTACGCTATCAGGAATAGTAATGCTTGTTAGGCTGCTACAATACTCGAATGCCCACTCTCCAATGCTTGTTACGCTATTAGGAATAGTAATGCTTGTTAGGCTGCTGCAACCCTTGAATGCCTCATCTTTAATGCTAGTTACACTATTGGGAATGGTATAAGAGGTCAATCCTGCAGGGGCAAAGTCGATTAACTCGCCATCATTGATTAGGCATCTGCCATCGCTCGATGCATATCTGCATTGAATTGTTCTTAGATTTTCACATGATCCAAACCCTGTGTAATAGAAGTACTCTGTGCACTTAGGGAACGTGATGGTTATTAAGTTGTTGCCTGTGAGTCTTAATTCGTAGTACAAGTCACCATCTTCCTCGTAACCATAGGCTTTAATTGGTCCGTTTGCATGGATTATACCTAAGCCATTGTTGTAGGTATGTGATATGATTTCAAAGTCCCAACCATTCTCCTCAAAGCTATCACCACCTGTCCAGAGCTCCGCCTTATTGCCATCGGTCGTTGTGTACCATATCTCATTATCTGGTGGTGTCTGTGCCTGAGCAACAAAGGTTGACACCATAAGAGATAAAACAAGGGTACTAAGTTTACGTATCATAGAGTTTGAGTCTTTATTTGGTGAAATATTATTTGCAAAAATAGTAAAAAATCAATAGAAGTAGGCATTAGCCTCTATTTGCAGCGTCTGCCTCCTTGTATATATCACGAAGCCTATCCGACATGTAGTATTGTAGCACGCCACGGATAAACATAAACGAGGTGAAGGCGAGCCATATAGCGTTGTTGCCAATAAGCCACGATGTGCCGTAGAGCAGGACAAAGTAGACTACCGACGACCATATCATCGAGTTGCGCATGATGCGGCTGCGTGTAGCACCCACCATGATGCCGTCCATGACAAATGGCAGGGCACAGGCGATAGGTATGACAATAATCCAGACAATATACTTTTCGGCAACGGCAAGCAGTGCGTTAAGATCTGCACTCTGAGAATCTACAAGTAAGGTAAATATGCTGCGCCACCAGCCCACATATGCACCGACATACAGAAGGGCTATAACCATGCTCCATACGATACATAGCTTTACGCACTTGCGTAAAGACTGTGAGTCGCGAGCACCGATAAACCTACCCGTAAGTGCCTCAGCAGCATAGGCAAAGCCGTCGTTCATATATGAGAATAGCGTAAACAACTGAAGCAGAATGGTGTTCACCGCCAATATGTTCTTGTCGCCCATGTCTGCTGATGCTTTGGTAAAGAAGGTGTATACGGCAACGAGGCAGAAGGTGCGAATGATAATGTCGCCATTGATGTTGAAAAACTTCTTCATAGCCTTGATGTCAACGACCTCGCTAAGACTGACTTTAACAAGGCGCTTGCGATACATCAGCGCAATGATAATGATAGTTACCACCACGCCTGTCCACTGCGCAACCACCGAGGCGAGAGCTATGCCATCGATTGACATCGTGCCCACGATAGAGAAGAGGTAGCTGCAACCGATATGTAGCACATTGACAAGTATTGCTACTGCCATCGGCACCACAGCATTCTGCATTCCCGTGAGCCAGCCGTTAAAGGCAAAGAGCATGATACCAGCGGGAACGGCCCATATGCGGGTGTAGAAGTAGTCGGCGATGAGGCTATCCTGCGAGCTATCTCCCGTCGACATAAACCACAATGAGAATTCGCCAATAGGCCACTGTAACGAGAAGGCTAATAAACCTACACCCAAAGCCACGACCACAGCACGCCACAACATCAGTGTGTACTCTTTGTGCTGCTCAGCACCATATGCCTGTGCCGTGAGGCCGCTTGTTCCCATGCGGATAAACGAGCAGTTCCAATATATGAAGTTGAATATGGCCACGCCAATCGACAGTGCACCGATGGTTGTAGCTCCGTCACTACCCGCCACACGTCCTGCAATAAACGTTGAGGCGATGCCCATAAGCGGAACAGTGATGTTCGATATAATGTTTGGAATGGCTATGCGCAGAATATCTCGATTCATAATTCTAATGTTTGGCTACAAAGGTAATATATTTCGCTCTTTTTGGTATAATCTTTGATAAAAGATTGCAATCGTAGAAAAAATAGCTACCTTTGCGCCGAATTTTTATAAATCATACATTTACATTTTACAATGAAAAACAACAACACAGACTCAACAGCGAATCTCTCACGTTTTGCTCGTGACAAGCGTCAGCGTACAACAACTGCAGAGCGCGTTGAGCGTAGCCCTCGTCCTCGCCGTGAGGCAGACAACGATGGCTTTAAGGAGCGCCGTCCAAAGGCATCAACCGATCGTCGTGCATCGTTCAACCCACACTTCACATCTGACAACCGCCTACGTCCTGAGTATGAGCAGCGTGATAGCCGCCCACACCGCGAGGAGCGTACAGAGCGTTCGGAGCGTCCATCACGTGGTGGTTACAACCGTGGTGCAGCCGCAGAGGGTCGCACAGGTCGTCCTACACGAGATAGCCGTGATGCACGTCCTACACGTGACAGCCGTGATGCACGTCCTTCACGTGATTCTCGTCCTTCACGCGATACTCGTGACAGCCGTACATCTCGCTCTACGGGATATGCTGGTGAGGGTCGTAGCCGCACTGCCGACAGTGGCAAGAAGCGTACGTTTGCTCCTAAGCGTGACGATAAGCCACGTACATATCCTAAGTATAACCCTAATAAACAGACTGGCGAGGTGCGTCTTAACCGTTTTATCTCGCAGTCGGGCATCTGCTCACGTCGTGAGGCTGACGACTTTATCCTTGCAGGTGTTGTAACCGTTAATGGACAGGTTGTCACTGAGCTTGGTACTAAGATCTTGCCTACCGACGAGGTGCGTTTCAACGACGAGAAGCTCCAGGGCGAGAAGCACGTATACCTTGTGCTCAACAAGCCTAAGGGCTATGTTACTTCGTTGGAGGATCCTCATGCCGACAAGACCGTTATGGATCTTGTGAAGTATGCTTGCACCGAGCGTGTGTACCCTGTAGGCCGTCTCGACAAGAACTCACTCGGCTTGTTGCTCATCACCAACGATGGCGACATCACACGTCAGCTTACTCACCCTTCATACCGCAAGAAGAAGATCTACGAGGTAACTCTCGATAAGCCACTCACACGTGCCGACATGGATACACTCACTGAGGGTATCACACTCGAGGATGGTGACATCTTTGCCGACGAGGTGGCATACGCATCTGAGGATAAGCGCACCGTAGGTGTTGAGATTCACTCAGGCCGTAACCGTATCGTACGTCGTATGTTCGAGCACCTTGGCTACTCGGTTCAGAAGCTCGACCGTGTATATTATGCAGGTCTTACTAAGAAGAATCTTAAGCGTGGCGACTGGCGATTCCTTACTAAGGATGAGGTTATGCGTCTCAAGACCGGCCAATACGAGTAATTTGTTGTGATAAGGGGTCATTCTCGGCCCATTGCTAAAAGCTGAGCACCCGAGGCTGTACGTTTTGTACTATCCTCGGGTGCTCACTTTTGCAATAGACCAAGCCTAACCCCTCCTAACCCCAAATTCTATCGCGTATAGGCAGGAAGATTTAGATTACGGAATTTAGTGGTTTTCTCCCTAATTTCCTTAAACTCCTTAAATTCCCTAGTCCCCATTCTACCCAGAGCGAAGCGGCTCTACCCATTTTACCCAGAGCGTCAGCGGCGCTACCCACAAAGCATAAAGCAACAGAGTCTGTCCACGTAATGTTGGACAGACTCTGTTGTCTATATCGTAGTGTTTATCACTGCGTTAAGAACTTACTGTAGAAGTTGATTGTTGCACCGGAGCTTGCGAAGGCGATGTTGTTGCCGAAGACCAAGTCCGTAATCTTATGCTTGGCAACGTACTGCTTTATGTTCTCCGTGAAGTAGCGTGCGTCTATGACATGAATCTCCTCGAACGAGTAGAACAGATATCCTGGTATGGCGTTGCCGTAGCTATCCTTCAAGAGAAGCATGCGACGACCATTAGCAACCGATGTGCGCACCTGTGTAATCTTATTGTCGCCACCCATGAAGGTGCAATATGCGCCGCCTGAGCCATCTTTGAAGGTGAAGAAATACTCGCCAGGAATTGGCCCTGAGCTACCTGTTACGTTATAGTTCTCATCAATCATATAGTTGATATATGTTGTCTGGTACTCGATATCGCGAGGTGTGTAATATACAAAGTCCTCGGGAGAGCGTTTCACAGAGATATCCTTCGAGTAGCGGTACATCGAGCCAACATAGCGTCGTACAACCTTCTCGTCGTAGTGCGTAAGGTCGTTGAAGGGCACGCCCGCAGCCTTGGCAAAGGCCTCGGCAGCGTAGTATGCGCCACGTGGTGCCCAGTGGTGGTCGGTACGAAGATATATATCTTCGTCGGTATGTGCTGCGATGTTGCTGTAGGCATCCACCGCAATGATGCATGAGTCGAGAGCGGCGTAGGCATTGTCTATGGTCTCACGCTGCGACTTCATGCGGCTTTTAGCCTTCTCTGGACAGTAGAACTCCACAGCCGTAGGTATGAGCATGCAGTACACTTGAACGCCCTCGCCAAGCTCGCGCTGGTAGCGGTTGGCCATCTGAGCATATGCGTTACATGCAGTAGGCTTACCACGATACGACATTAGTGCTCGCACGTTGGGCTCTGAGCCCACAAGCACAATACCATGGTTGGCAATCTTAGCCTTCTCCTCGGCCTTAGGCTTGGCAGGTATGCTATCAGCCACGGCACTCTCTGTCTCGGCTACTGCGGTGTCTTTCGTGTTTGCTCCCATGGTAATAGCTACGTCGGATGTCTCCTCTTCGCTGTCGCCAGCAATAAATGCCACCTCCTCTTCGCCATCTTTAGCAATGTTAAGGCGCTTGGCGTTGTCAAACTCCATGCTAAGGGTAAGGAATGAGTCGCGGTAGGGCTCACTGTCGCTATACCATGACGACACATCCTTAGTGTACTTACCTGTAAATAGTGACTCCCACGAGAATGTAGGAGATTTTGCCAACTCGCGGTTTTCGAGCTCCGAATATGTTGGGCGGGTGAAGAAGTTGAAGACGATGGATAGTGTGGCAACTACCACTGTAATCGTTGCAACATATATTATATATTGGCTCTTTTTCATCGTTTGCGACGATAATCTATTGGGGTATTACTTTGTTAGTAGTCGTTTGTACGAGCTCATGCTCTTCTGCGAACATGCAAAGGCGATGTTGCACTCCACAACAACGTCGGTAATGTTGTGGCTCTCTATGTAGTTTTTGAGGTTTTTGTTGAAGTAGCGGAAGTCAACAACGTGTATCTCCTCGAACGAGAAGAATAGGTATCCTGGCACGGTGTTGCCGAAGCTATCTTTAACGATGAGCATACGACGGCCATTATTTACGCCTGTGCGCACCTGCGTAATCTTGTAGTCGCCACCCATGAATGTGCAGTAGGCGCCGCTACCTTGAAGGTTGTAGAAGTAGGAGCCTTGCGTTGGACGGCCCTCGCCAATGATTGTGCGCTTGTCGCTGGCCAAACGATACTCGATATATGTTGTTGTGTAGTTAGCACCGCGTGGCTTGTGATATACAAATGTCTCAGGCGAGTTCTTCACCGATGCATCTTTCGAGTAGCCATACATTGAGCCTACATAGTTTGGAACATTAACTGTGTCGTAGTGCGATAGATCTTTGAATGGCACACCAGCTACGCGCGCCAACTCCTTGGCAGCGTAATATCCGCCGAGGGGAGCCCAGTGGTGGTCGGTACGAAGATATATGCCCTCGCTGGCGTGTGATGTAAGAGCTGAGTAGACATCAACAATCTTAACATTGCTATTCACAGCAGCATATAGCGCCTCAAGGACCTCGCCCTGGTTGCGGTTCCAGCTCTTTGCCGAGTTAGGCGTATAGTATGCAGCAGCCGATGGCACAGCCATAAGATATACGTTTACGCTGTTGCCAAGAGTCGTCTTGTAGAAGTTTATGCAGTCGGCACATGCTACAGCAGTTGATGGCGATGAGTTAAAGCTGCTGAAGGCACGTAAGGTGCTTCCCTTGCCCGTAATGATAACACCACCACTTGCCATGCGTGCAGCGTCGTTAGGGTTTACGGTGTTTGTGTATGATGCTACCTTGATGTTCTGAGCACTTAGCGAAAAGCTTGTTAGTGTGAGTGTCGCTATTAGAAGTAGTGTAGCTTGCAATATATTCTTCATAGTAAATTTGGTTTAGAATCGAGTGTAGATAAATGCGTTGTTTGTAGCGCCCACAAGAAGTGCTATGCTGGTTATGAGAATTAGTAGTGACACTACTATGCGCGATGTGAGTCCAACGTAGGCGAGTGCCGACTGGTTATTTTGCAGTAGTAGCGATGTCTTCTCTTCTATGAACTTTCGTGTAGGAATAATGAATATCAAGCCTGCCACCCACAACCAGAAGTTGCCCCAAAAGGCGCTCTCCTCGGCAATGTTGGCAATGGCAGTGCCGCCACCAAAAAACGACTCAAAAAACTTGCCCATGTCGGAGAGGTTGTCAAAGTAGAATATTCCCCAGCTCAGGGTGATGAGCGTAATGGTGTAGATGTGTAGCACTATGCGAGGTATGCGGTCTATAAAGCGCACGATGGTGTATTTCTCCAAGACGAGTATTAGTCCGAAGTAAAGACCCCAAAGCATGAATGTCCAGCTCGCTCCATGCCATAGTCCGGTGAGTGCCCACACAATGAGGATGTTAAGTGTTTGGTGTCGGCGGTTGCCACCTAATGGAATGTAGACATAGTCGCGGAAGAAGCTTCCGAGTGATATGTGCCAGCGACGCCAGAAGTCGGTTATTGAGTTGGCACAATATGGGTGGTTGAAGTTCTCATTGAAGTGGAATCCCATGCAACGTCCCATACCTATGGCCATGTCTGAGTATCCCGAGAAGTCGAAATATATCTGGAAGGCGTACGCCATGATGCCTATCCATGCTCCCGCTGTCGATAGGTTGTTGAGGCCATTTGCCAAAAACTGGTCGGCAATCTCACCAAACTGATTAGCAAATATCACCTTCTTTGCAAGGCCTATAAGAAAACGATATATGCCATCGTTGATATCTTTGATTGATGTGTGACGGTCCTGAATCTCACGTGCTATGGTGTCGTAGCGCACGATAGGTCCTGCGACAAGCTGTGGAAACATAGATATGTAGAGCAGCAAGTTGCCAAACTTACGCTGAACGGGTGCATCTTTGCGGTATACGTCAACAAGGTACGATATCGACTGAAAGATGTAGAAACTAATACCGATTGGTAGTGCAATGTTTGGAATTGGCACAGGTATTCCTACGTTGTTGAGCGACTCAGCGAGCAGGCCAGCATACTTGAATATGCCGAGAATAAGTATGTTAGATGCCAATCCTACGATCAATGCACGTTTGCGTGATTTGCCTTCGTAGCGGTCGATTCCCAAGCCGCTGAGGTAGTTGAGGAATACGCATAGCAGCATCAGAAATACGTAGATTGGCTCACCCCAGCCGTAGAAAATAAGTGAAAATGCAACGGTTACAATGTTGCGTACAAGGCATTTGCTGAATGTGGAGTCGCTACGTCGTTTGCGGTCGATGAGCGATGCTACAACATAGCATAGCGCAAATGCTGGAATAAAAACAAATAAAAAGAATAGGTCTGAAAATACCATTATTATATAAATATAATAAGGCCTAAACTATTGAGTTTGGGTCTTTGGTTTCTAAAAATAGGTCGCAAAGATAGAAATTTAAACTCAAAATTAAAAACTAAACTCCTAAAAAAAATAGGGTTTGTAGCTCCTATATGAAGTATTAGTGAAGTAAGGTGGGTGAAAATGTGGTTGTGTATAGGTGTTATGGTTATTTGTATGTCAATTTATCAATGTTTCTACGAAGATTTACAAGGTGTTGTTTGTTTGTGTTATTATTATGAAGCATAGTATAGAGATTGCTGTCAGGATAATTTGTGCAGAAATAGAAAAAAGACATCAATAATCTATCAGATTATCAATGTCTTTTGTTATTTTTTGAAGGGGATTTTAACCCTTCAAAAGTGGAGGTGGCGGGGGTCGAACGATAGTTGTCTATCGTCGCTGAATTTCTGTGCACATGATGCGCAGAAATTCGGCAACCCCGAATAAAACCTCTCGCCACCGAATATCTTTGTTTTTGCCTGGTGAGAACGACGCGCCTTTGGCTTAATGCTGTTTGATGTATGGCTTTGTGCTTGCATATAAAGCCATACACCAAACGGCATGATAAACGTAGTTTACGTTCTCACCTTAGAAGTGTGCAATAAAAAAAACGACCCGACAAACAACGTCGAGTCGTTAGGGTGGAGGTGGCGGGAACTGAACCTAACCTCCTTATACCATTGACACTCTTATTATTTCAAACTCTCATATGTCAAGTGGTCTCAGATTTTAACCACTTGACAGCAATCTCCCTATCCAAACTACACCTTTACCTTTATTATATACAGAACTCCCTTTTCAATCTTTTCACGGTGCTTTCAGATACATCTGTCAGTTTAGCGACCTTTCGTATCGGATAGCACGCTCTCAAAAGTTTGAGCACCTCCTTGTATTCTTCTTTCTTCTTCTCTATTGGCTTGCGATAACCTACCTTACGCCCAAGACCTGATTTGCCTGTTGCTGCAAGGTTCTTATCTACATAGACCTTTCTACCGCTCTGCAAGCGATAATGGATATTCTCACGCTCAATCTGCGACGCAGAACTTAATACAGCAATCGTAATAGCGAGTGTGATGCTTTCACGACCGTCTGCTTGAAACAATGACAACCCCTCCTTTTGAAAGTAGGCGTTGATGCCGTTATCTTTCAATGTGCGAATAGTGTCTAATACCTCCCAAACTGCACGCCCACAACGAGAAAGTTCAGAGAATAAAACAACATCTATATGATTACTGATAGCATACTCTATACACTCGGATAGAACCGCACGCTCTTCATTGCGTTTTGCTCCT
>JAFODV010000063.1 GCA_017380515.1 Alistipes sp. | reverse complement strand
GGCATCGACCCCAACAACTTCCGTGTGACAATCAACTCACACTACGGCTACAACGTATATCGCACCAACGACTCGTTCTACATCATTGCCCACGAGAACGACACATACGAGCAGATTGCCAAGCTCTTTGGCCTTGGTGCAAACACCCTACGCAAGTTTAACGACGCAGGCAAAAAGGAGCAGCCACGCAAAGGCGACATCGTATACATCGAGCGCAAGGCATCACGCTGGCATGGCAACAACCTACTACACCGCTCAGAGCGCACCGAGAGTCTCAAGCTCCTATCACAGATTTATGGCATACGCCTAAAGAGCCTTGCCAAGATCAACAAGATGGAGCCTACAGCAGAGCTTAGCAAGGGCGACACAATACGCTTACGATAACGTTGACGACAAAATAACAACAATGATATGAGCATTTTACGCGAGAAAATTCTTGAGACCATAGTTCGCAAGTCGACACTCAAGCAGCAGATTTTCGACAACACATTCTCAACATTCAACGAGCTTAAGGAGACACTCTTCGAGATGGCATCGGAGATTGACGATGAGCTTGATGGCAAACTTGACCGCCGTGTGCGTATCGAGTATCGCGATCGTGGTAAGTTCGAGGCGCAGCTGCAGGTAGCAAGCGACATTCTACTATTCCAGATGCACACCGACGTATTCGAGTTCGACTCGAACCACATCATCTGGCAGAATAGCTATGTGCAGCAGGACAAGGCCAACTCCTATATTGGCGTCATCAACATCTACAACTTCCTCTCCGACTCGCTAAAGTACAACCGAAATGCCGACGAGGGATATCTCATTGGCCGCATATTCATCAACCGTGAGAAGTGCTTCTGGGTGGAGGGCAAGCGCCAGACATTGGTACGTCCCATGGCTTTTGGCAGCAGCAAGATTGACCGTGAGGCACTTGTGTCAATCATCGAGACAGCCATCAACTACTCGCTCAACTTCGACCTGTTGATGCCTCCTTACGACGAGAACATACGTGTTACGGTAGACCAGTTTAACTCGAAGCT
This sequence comes from Alistipes sp., assembly GCA_017380515.1. Classification (GTDB taxonomy): domain Bacteria; phylum Bacteroidota; class Bacteroidia; order Bacteroidales; family Rikenellaceae; genus Alistipes. Next base: position 28,368 of record JAFODV010000063.1, on the reverse strand, counting down.
CGACAACTCGAAGTTTACAACGGGTAAGCGCCTAAGCTACGACTTTTCGATAGACGACATTTAACCGAAAAATAACTAAAACGACAATAACCATGAGAAGACTATTTCTAACCATTGCACTTGCCGCCATGGCATTTGCTGCGGAGGCCCAGGTGAGCTATCTCGACATGCTCCATGCTCGCTCAGAGGCTGCACCCAAGTACATCCACCCCGCGTCGCTAACACCTGCCGATGGCACCAACAAGTATATGAAGCTTGATGGTAGAAAAGTAATGCTCTTCGACTACGACAAGGAGTCGAAGGGAGAGGTGGTGTTCACAGCCCAGAACAACATCATCTCATATGTCAAGTCGCCAGATGGCAACATGGCCCTCTACGAGATAGTAGACCAGGAGTGGCCTCGCAAGGAGATATATCGCCACTCATACACATCGACCTACTACATTGCATGTCCGGACGGCTCAACAATCAAGATTGACGACGTGCGCGACATATCGTTCTCGCCCGACAACCGCCACCTTGCAATGTCGTACAACAACGACATCTTCATCTACAATCTTCAGACCAACGAGATCTACAACATCACTGACGATGGCAAGTGGAACCACATCATCAATGGTACTACCGACTGGGTGTATGAGGAGGAGTATGGCTTCACCAAGGCTTATGCCTTCTCGTCTGACGGCAAGGAGATTGCCTACCTAAAGTTTGACGAGAGCGAGGTGCCTGAGTTCGAGATGATGCGTTTCGACAACACTCTCTACAACAAGGCTTTCAGCTTCAAGTATCCAAAGGCTGGCGACAAAAACTCAGTGGTAACACTCCACGTCTATAACCTTGAGACAAAACAGACTCGTCAGATTAACACTGGCGAGGAGACCGACCAGTATATTCCACGTATCGACTACACCCCTGCAGGACAGTTGTTCTACTATCGTGTTAACCGCCTTCAGAACAAGTTTGAGGTAATCCTCGTGGAGAAGGATGGCACACAGAAGATCATCTACTCGGAGTCTGACGACCGCTATGTTGAGCGTCCAAGCGCTGCCAACATCACATTTATTGATACTGACCGCTTCATCGTACGCGAGGAGACCTCTGCTGGCTGGTTCCACCTCTACCTACACTCTATCGACAAGGGCCGCCTTCACGCCATCACATCGGGCAAGTGGGAGGTAACCGAGATTGTTGGCATCGCACCAAACAAGAAGACAATCTACTACATGTCTACCGAGCAAGCCCCAGAGGAGCGTAACCTCTACAGCATCGACATCAACGGCAAGAACAAGAAGTGCTTGCTTGCAGACAAGGGCTACTGGCGAGTATACCCTTCTGCAGACATGAGCTTCTTCGCTGCTGAGCACTCAGCAACAAACTGCTACCCATCAGCTGCCGTATACAACAACAAGGGCAAGATGGTGCGCTCGCTCATGCTCGAGCCTAAGGCGACCACCGAGCCCGAGTATCAGCGCAACTACTACACATTTACCACCGAGCGTGGCGATGAGCTTACATACTACCTCATCTACCCTGCCGACTTCGACCCAACGAAGCGATACCCTGTGCTCATGACCCAGTACTCAGGCCCTGGCTCTCAGGAGATTGAGAACCGCTGGACAGGCGACTGGGAGGAGACCCTCGCTCGCAACGGCTACATCGTGGCATCATGCGACGCACGAGGCACAGGCTTCCGTGGTGAGGAGTTCAAGAAGGTGACATACGGCAACCTTGGCCACTGCGAGGTTGAGGATCAGATCTCGTTTGCTCACCACCTTGCTAAGCAGGAGTTCATCGACAGCGATCGTATCGGTATCTACGGCTGGTCGTTTGGTGGCTTCATGGCACTAAACTGTGCTCTCAAGGGCGACGGCATCTTCAAGATGGCTATCGCTGTGGCTCCTGTAACATCATGGCGCTACTACGACACTATCTACACCGAGATCTACAACGGCATACCTCAGCAAAATCCTGAGGGCTACGACAATAACTCACCTATCAACTATGCTGACCGCCTAAGCGACAACACCCGCTTGCTCATTATCCATGGCACAGCAGACGACAACGTACACTTCCAGAATGCAATGGAGATGTGTCGTGCGTTGAACAAGGCTGGCAAGCAGTACGACATGATGGTCTACCCCGATCAGAACCACTCTATGCGTCCTCACGACACCATGAATGTTCGCCAGAAGATGGTTGACTATTGCTTGGAGAACTTGTAGTATCACAAAGCATAGATACGAGAGCCTACCTAATAAATTAGGTGGGCTCTTGTTTTTTAGAGAGTTTTTCGCTATCTTTGCACGATTAGGACAATAAAATATAAAAACAGATATACTATGAACGTATCATTCAACTGGTTAAAGCGCTACCTCAAGTGTGACTTGGAGGCTGAGCGTATTGCCGAAATACTCACCGAGCTCGGCTTGGAGGTCGAGGAGTTCGAGAAGATAGAGACCATCAAGGGTGGCCTTAAGGGCGTTGTTGTTGGCGAGGTGCTCACATGCGAGGATCATCCCGACTCAGACCACCTTCACATCACCACCGTAGATGTTGGCGCCGAGGCTCCACTTCAGATTGTTTGTGGCGCAGCCAACTGCCGCAAGGGTCTTAAGGTTATGTGTGCCACTGTGGGCGCTGTGCTCTACCCTATCGACTCGGAGGAGGAGTTCAAGATTAAGCGTAGTAAGATTCGTGGCGTTGAGTCGCTCGGCATGCTCTGCGCCGAGGATGAGCTAGGCATAGGTCGCAACCACGAGGGCATCATGGAGCTTCCAGCAGAGGCCGTTGTGGGCACACCTGCTAAGGAGTATCTCAACATCGCTGACGACTACCTCATTGGCATCGGTCTTACACCTAACCGTGTAGATGCTGCATCGCACATCGGCGTAGCTCGCGACCTCGCAGCATACCTCAAGAGCCGTGGCGAGAAGGTGGAGTTCACCCTTCCATCAGTTGACGAGTTCAAGGTTGACGACACATCACGCACCATCGAGGTAGAGGTTGTAAACACGGAGGCAGCACCACGCTACGCTGGTATCACCGTTAGTGGCTGTAAGATTGCCCCATCACCAGAGTGGATGCAGAACGATCTACGTGCTGCGGGCATCAACCCTAAGAACAACCTCGTGGACATCACAAACTACGTTTTGTTTGAGCTTGGTCAGCCTTTGCACGCCTTCGATGCCGATAAGATTGAGGGTGGCAAGGTTGTAGTACGTTCAGCTGTTGAGGGCGAGAAGTTCGTGACCCTCGACGGCGTGGAGCGCACCCTAACTGCTAACGACCTTATGATCTGCTCGGCTGAGCGCCCTATGTGCATCGCTGGTGTATATGGCGGTCAGGACTCGGGCATCTCGGACGAGACAGTTAACGTATTTATCGAGAGCGCCTACTTCCACCCTGTATGGGTTCGTAAGACCGCTAAGCGCTTTGGTCTTAATACCGACGCATCATTCCGCTTTGAGCGAGGCATCGACCCAAATATCCAGGTGTACGCCCTTAAGCGTGCCGCAATGCTCATGCAGGAGTTGGCTGGTGGTCGCATCACATCAGAAATTGTCGACATCAACCCTACACCTGCTCAGCACTTCGAGTTTGAGTTCTCGTTGGAGCGTGCCCGCAAGCTCATCGGCAAGGATATCCCTGAGCATACCTTCATGACAATCCTCGAGGCATTGGATGTAGAGGTGCGTGGCCGTGAGGGCGAGGTGTTGAAGGTTGCAGTGCCACCATACCGTGTAGATGTTCAGCGCGAGGCCGACCTTATCGAGGACGTATTGCGTGTGTATGGCTATAATAACATCGAGATTTCAGACCATGTAAACTCTACACTATCATACGCTCCAAAGCCAGATAAGGTACGCCTTCAGAACGTAGCCTCAGACTTCCTCACAGCGAATGGATATACCGAGATTATGTCTAACTCGCTTAGTAAGGCATCATACTATGAGGGCTCAACAGCTTACCCTGTGGAGCGCTGCGTAAAGATTATGAACCCACTCTCGCAGGATCTCAACGTTATGCGTCAGACATTGATGTTCAACGCCTTGGAGGCTGTTGAGCTCAACGTAAACCGTCGTAATGGTAACCTCAAGATGTATGAGGTGGGTAACTGCTACGCTTTTGCCGAGGAGAAAGCATCGGAGGAGAACACCCTCGCAAAGTACGAGGAGAGCTACCGCATAGCTATCACCGTTACAGGCCTCCAGTCGCAGCTATCTTGGAACTCTAAGGCTGAGTCTTCGTCATTCTTTACCCTTCGTGGCATGGTTGAGCGCCTCTTGAAGCGCTTCGGCATCGACCTCTACGGTTTGCAGTGCGAGTCGCTCGACTGCGACCTCTATGCCGACGCAATAGTATTTAAGCAGGGCCCTAAGGAGGTATTGCGCATGGGCGTTGTGTCGCCTATAGTGCGTAAGAAGTTCGACATCAAGCAGGAGGTATACTTCGCCGAGATCGACTTCGACCAGCTTATCAAGATGACTAAGAAGTCGAAGGTACAGTTCAAGGAGCTCTCTAAGTTCCCAGAGGTTAAGCGCGACCTCGCCTTGTTGGTTGACAAGGGCGTGTCGTTCTCACAGCTCCGCTCTATTGCGTTTGCTACCGAGAAGAAGTTGCTTAAGTCGGTATCGTTGTTCGACGTATATGAGGGCGACAAGCTCCCTGAGGGCAAGAAGTCATACGCCTTGAGCTTCATTCTCGAAGATAAGGCCCAGACCTTGACCGACAAGCAGATCGAGCGCACCATGTCGAATATCCAGACTCAGCTCGAGCAGAAGACTGGTGCCGAGATTCGCAAGTAAGCGCAACGCTCAGGCTACATAACAACTAAAACTCCGTATGGATTAGTGTCCATACGGAGTTCTTTTATACCATTCAGGAGCTCCCTCCGTAAGACTCCACCTCAGCCACACGGGTATTAAAAATAATACCCACACTACTTTGGAATACACTATCGACCCCACTACCAAGACACCCCTCACTCCACGGGTATTAAAATTAATACCCTCATCTGTTGAGTGTTTGATCACCTCCGTTGCGACACCCTGCTACATCATGGGTATTAAAAATAATACCCATGCTACTCTGGAATACACTCTCGACCCCACTACCAAGACACCCCTCACTCCACGGGTATTAAAATTAATACCCGCACTACATGGTGCACTCACCTTATCTTTGTTGCACTCTCTTCGCCACACGGGTATTAAAAATAATACCCACGGTACTTTGGAATACACTCTCGGCCCCACCATCAAGACGTCCCTCACTCCATGGGTATTAAAATTAATACCCGCACTACTGGGAGTTTGCGTTCCTCCGTTGCGACACCCAGCTACATCTCGGGTATTAAAAATAATACCCACGCTACTTTAGGGCAACCACACTTTAATGCGCATCCCAACATTTCGCAGGTATTATTTTTAATACCCGCGTAGCAGTTGGGTTCTCCCCATCACAAAAAAGAGAGTTCACAACCCTATATTTATGGATACATTTTTTAATACACATCTACTTGGAGCGTTTACTTTTACTATTTTTATATTTTAGGACTCGGCAAGCTACAAAAAAACGCCAAATAGTTGGCACAAAACAATATTATCGCTACCTTTGTGTAAATCGCAAACATATGGAGAAACACGCAACGAAATTCACATTGGAGAAGAATCGCATAGGCGAGCTATTCAACGCCTTTCCTGAGCTGAACGTAAGGCAGGTGGCACGTGCCATGGGCATCAACGAGACGCTAATGCAACAATATGTGAATGGCGCAAAGAGGCCAACGTATGAGCGCAGAATGGAGATAGAGAGATACATTCACGAGCTTGGGCGAAGGCTCGCGCAGATATCACTTGAATAGATAATATTGAAATAGGTGTCGCAACTCATGAAGTTCGGCACCTATTTTATTTTGCAGAGTGTCACCTCGTCTGCCAAAATGTCAGTCAGCGGTACTTGGCACAACATTTGACTAATAAACGACGGAATTAGTAATAACTTAAAACGCACATAGATATATGACAAACGGTAAAATTGGGGTAACAACAGAGAATATATTCCCCGTAATCAAGAAGTTCCTATACTCGGACCACGAGATTTTCCTTCGTGAGCTGGTATCTAACGCTGTGGATGCTACACAGAAGCTAAAGACGCTATCGTCGAAGGGTGAGGCGCAGGGTGAGCTTGGCAACCTAACAATTCATGTAGACGTAGATAGCGAGGCTAAGACCCTAACAATCACCGACCATGGTGTCGGCATGTCGATGGAGGAGGTAGATAAGTACATTAACCAGATTGCCTTCTCGGGCGCCGAGGAGTTTATGGCTAAGTACAAGGATCAGGCAATCATCGGCCACTTTGGCTTGGGTTTCTACTCGTCGTTCATGGTATCGGACAAGGTGGAGATATTCTCACAGTCGTACCGTATGGAGGAGAAGAGCGTGCACTGGTCGTGCAACGGCTCGCCAGAGTTCGAGATGGAGGAAATGGACGAGAAGTTGGAGCGTGGCACACGCATTGTGTTGCACCTTTCGGACGAGTGCGTGGAGTATGCTCAGCGCGCAGAGATTGAGGCGTTGCTAAAGAAGTATTGTCGCTTCCTGCCTGTGGCTATCGCCTGTGGCAAGAAGCAGGAGTGGCGTGATGGCAAGTATCACGACACCGACTCAGACAACATCATCAACGACACTACACCACTATGGACACGTAAGCCATCGGAGATTACCGAGGAGGAGTACAAGCAGTTCTATGCCAACCTATACCCTACCTCGGAGGAGCCGTTGTTCTACATCCACCTCAACATCGACTATCCCTTCAACCTCACGGGTATTCTCTACTTCCCGAAGCTACGCAACAACTTCGAGATTCAGAAAAACCGCATTCAGCTTTACTCGAACCAGGTATTTGTCACCGACGAGGTGCGTGGCATCGTGCCTGAGTATCTCACGCTGTTGCATGGCGTAATCGACTCGCCAGATATTCCGCTAAACGTATCACGCAGCTACCTTCAGAGCGATGCTAACGTGAAGAAGATATCGGGATACATCACCCGCAAGGTGGCTGACCGCCTTCAGGAGCTCTTTAACACCATGCGTCCAGACTTTGAGAGCAAGTGGGACGACCTGAAGATATTTATCCAGTATGGCATGCTCACCGACGAGAAGTTTGCCGAGAAGGCTGCCAACTTCATGCTCTGGAAGTCTATCGAGGATAAGTACTACACATCGACAGAGTACATCGAGAAGATTAAGGATACGCAGACCGACAAGGACGGCTTCACCATCGCACTCTATGTCGACGATGTTGTTGGCAAGGATTCGTTTGTTGAGGCTGCCAAGAGCCGTGGCTACGACATCCTGGAGTTTAACGGCCAGCTCGACAGCCACTACATCCAGTATTTCGAGTCGAAGAACGAGAAGGTGCGCTTCGTGCGTGTCGATTCTGACGTTGTGGACAACCTTATCCGCAAGGCCGAGAAACAGGCTATGTCGCTAAGCTCGGAGCAACAGGATATCATGCGTCCTGTGTTTGAGAGCCAGATGCCTCACGACGAGAAGATTCAGTATCACGTGTCGTTCGAGGCTATGTCGGCAGATGCTCAGCCTGTTGTCATCACACAGAATGAGTTTATGCGTCGCATGAAGGAGATGGCGCAGACCTCCGCAGATAGCATGAGCCGCTTCTATGCTGAGATGCCTGATAGCTTCACAATCACCGTAAACGGCAACCACCCTATAGTCCTCGACATTTTGGGTGAGGTAGAGAAGGAGTATGGCGACAAGCTACGCACCATAGGCAAGAAGATCACTGCAGCCGAGCAGGAGGAGGGCCGCTTTGAGGAGACCATTAAAAATAAGAAGGAGGAGGAGCTAAGCCAGGAGGAGCGTGATATGCGCACAACACTCTCGCAGCGCATCGTGGAGCTTCGCGAGGAGCGCACCTCACGCCTCGAGGAGATTGGCAAGAACAACCGCAAGGTGCGCCAGATTATCGACCTTGCACTGCTCTCTAACGGATTGCTCAAGGGTAAGAACCTTACTGACTTTATCCAGCGCAGCATCTCGCTTATCGAATAAGCATACCTTATATAATAAATATAGCCTGACCCATGCGGTCAGGCTATATTTTTATTCTCTAACGCTTAGCTCGCCATCGTTGGAAATCACGAGCTTCGACTCGGGGAAGTCGCTACGGCTGAGGTTTTGAAGCTCACGTATTACCGTGCCCGTAGCATCTATCTTGGGCCCTACGCCATAGGATTGTATGGCAGGAATAATCCTTCCGCCACGAAACTCACCATCTGCGGTAAGCTCCACAACAAGCACAGGGGCATAGCCGCATCTGCCATTTAGTCTCATACCAATAGGGGTGCAGAAGTTACCCAACGAGTAGGCAATAAGTTTACCCTTGTATAGCTCCATGCCTCGCACCACGTGGGGTCCATGACCATAGACAAGGTCGGCACCAGCATCGATGCATCTATGTGCAAAGGCGTAAACATTTCCTCGGCTATAGCCTATAAACATCTCGTTTTTGCGGGTCACGCGATAAGCCGTAGCACCCTCAGCACCACCATGAATCGAGACTATCACGATGTCGCACTTAAGCTCGTTGCGCAGCCTCTTAACAATCCTCTCGCCAAAAGCTAAGTCGTGGAGGTTGCACATAAGTTTATTGGGGGCAAAGGCACAGATGCCATAGCGTATGCCATCTCGCTCAACGATGGCATAGTCGCACATATTCTGCACACCGGCATAGGCGATACCCGCTTTTTTGAGCGTCTGCATAGTAGAGTTGATAGCCTGAACGCCGAAATCAATGGTATGGTTATTTGCCATCGACAGAAAATCGAAGCCTGCATCTACGAACCTCTGGGCATAGCGCTGAGGCATGCGGAACATATGCCCATTCTCCGAATCGGGGCCATAGCGTGGCACACCACCCTTGTCGAGAAGCACTCCCTCGAGATTACCTAAGGCAAGGTCGGCACCTACAAGATACTCTCTGACATCGTCGAAGAGGTTACGGCCGTCATTCTTCGTAAGCATTGGCGAAGGATAATTCACGCCAAGCATCATATCGCCAACACAAGCGAGGCGAAGCACCCTCTCAGGGGGCACTTGTGCCAGAGCAGTCAACGAATCGTTGATAGCCCTACGGCGCTCAACCGCTAATCTCTGCTGCTTGTCAAACTCAACAAGGCGAGCAAATATATCATCAGAAACGACAATGCTATCTCCCTTATTATCACCACGGTAAGCAAGCACATCAGCACCTAGCAGTGGTGACAGTATGGCGCTGACAACAAGAAACAACGTGGCAATAAAGAATCTCTTTCGTCGCATGGGTTAGTCGTTTAGTTTTTTTTTTGGGGGGTAGGCTTCGACTACATGCGCTCGAGCACCTCCATAAGCCACTGAGGAACACGCTGGGGGCGGCGAGTCACACTGTCGATAAAGCCAAGAGTAGTCATGCCCGAGGCAACATCTCTGCCATCTTCGCCACGTATCTCATAGTAGAAGGTCATGCGCGCCATAGGCAACTCACGAACAGAGGTTGTAATAGACAACATCTCGTCGTAGTAGGCGGGCTGGCGATACTTAATCTGCACATCAACAATAGGCATCATCACGCCACGGCGCTCCATCTCGGCATAGGTCAATCCTGCTGCACGAAGCCACTCGGTGCGTGCTGCCTCAAAAAATTTGATATAGTTGGAGTGGTGCACAATACCCATTTGGTCGGTATGGTGATACTCCACACGTAGTTTATGTTCGAAACTTAGCATAGCTAAAACTCTAATATTATCTTACCTCTTAGGCTCTTATCCACAACAATATTTTGGCTGACAATGTTTACAACCATCTCGCCATGACCTACAATATTCACTCGATAAGTGCCATCGGCGGGGATTAGTTTATAATCATCTTTAACTTTTAGCTCTCCCTCGCTCGCCACGCCCATGACCACATAGCGATGGCCAAGAATGTCGCAAGCACGCTCCACATCACCCATCTCAAAGAGGTTTCTTACAACCGTAGAGCTCACCTTATCGCCCGAGGCCGTAAACTGCTCGACACGCTCAACGCTAAAGCCAAGTTCTGCACCAAGTGGCACAAGGCTGTCGTAGCTACCCTCACTACCACGCCCCAGGCGATGGTTATACCCCACAACCATGCCTCGCATGCCGAGTTTTGCCACGAGGCTGCCACGCACAAACTCCTCGAAGCTCTGCGCACGGAACTTTTCGTCAAAGTGCGCAACGACAAATACGTCGATACGCTCACGCTCAAGGAGTAAGGCACGCTCCTCAACCGTAGTGAGCAGGCGCATACCCTCAGCACGCCCCATAGCAATGCGAGGGTGAGGCTCGAAGCTTACAACAACACTCAGTGCATCTAACCCCTGAGCCATGCTACGCACACGCTCTAAAAGTTCACGATGACCACGATGCACACCATCGAACGACCCAACGCTAACTACCGCAGGTCGTTCGAGAGAGATGTTATCAAAGCCGTAAAATATACGCATATTAGTTATCGGCGACCTTCACGAAGTAGGCCACCTTCTCAAGAAGAGTAGTGATATCGTAGTTCTCAACGACAATGCCCTGTGGAAAGTTAAGGGGTGCCGACGTAAAGTTGAGCACTCCCTTGATTCCTGCGTTGATGATTGGCAGCACAAGGGTTGCGGCCACCGACGTGGGTGACGACACAATGACAATGCTGATATCGAGCTCCTCAACACGCTGCTCGAACTCATCAATATGGTAGCAAGGAACATTATCAATACACTTGCCCACCTTTGACTCGTCAACATCAAATGCTGCGGTGATGCGTAGCTTAAGGCCCTTATCGTTGAAATATCGTGTCACGGCCTGGCCCAAGTGTCCCATACCTATGACGGCAACACTCATAGGCTGCTCACTATAGAGTATGCCATCGATAAAGTCGATAAGCACCTTTACATCGTAACCCTTCTTCGTATCGCTCGAAAAGCCTATAAGCATCAGATCACGACGCACCTGCACAGCGGTGATGCCATGCATACCCGCCAACACATGCGAAAATACATGTGTAATGCCTCGAGCATGACACTTTATCAGCGTGCGACGATACTCGCTAAGACGTTCAATGGTCTTCTCGGGGATTGGTGACGATAGGTTACTTGCCATACTACTTATACTCGATAGTAAAGTCTCGTTTGTACTGAATGTCTACCCACTCAGTATTTATAAACATACCGTTCTCAAACTTAAACTGGTAGGTTGTTGCAAGAGGCGTAATGCGTTCCAACACGATATACTTGTCGAGACCAGTGAACATCTTAGTACAGAACAAAATCGTTGCATCGTAGCCAGAACATGCATACGATGTAGGAAGTATACCATAAGTCTGCAAGAATCGAGACTCGAACACCTTGATAGGGATGTTGTCGGTGCGCTTAGCGTTATATGGGCTAATGAGCGATACTCCAGCAGTGAAGAAGCCGTCGCGCTCAACATTCTTAAAACGACGATCCCAGTTACGATCACCAATCACGAAGCAGTCGTTGCTACCACCCTGAGTCATGCTCTTTGCAAGATCACCAATGGTAGTCAATATTGTGTTGATGTGGCTATCACGGTCAGCAACGATGATTATCGCCTTCTTACCTGGACCACGCACCAACGATGAGGCACCCACAGCAGCGCCATTTGTGCCATCATCATTGCGCAATGTGAATGCCGCCTGACGGCCAATCTGAGCATTGAGCAGACGCACAGGCAGATGACTTGTAGCCTTCATCACCTCCTCGGCATATTCCATGTTGTTTGTAGGACCAAAGACAATATTTATTTGGTAGCTACCATCGAAGATATCAGCATACTTCTCGTACTGATACTTTCCATCGGCACGCATCTGGAATAAAATAGGACTTGACACCACTGTGTGGTCGACATCACGAATAGGGTTAACCACAGGGATGTTTAGCTGCTCGGCAACAGGCAACACCATCTTCAACTCATCCTCCCAGATAGGGCCGATGATAAGGTCAGCATTTAGCATCTCCTCACTCTCAATAAGCTCGCTAAGGCGTATTGCCGAACGCTCCGTGTCAAACATCGAAACATTGATTGCATAACCCTGATTGCGCAAATCCGAGAGTGCCAAGAGCATACCCCTATACATGTCGACAAATGCTGGCTGCACCTGACCATTACGGTGCAATGGCAACATAACAACAACATTAAGGGTGTCGCCACGCTCCAACTTATTGAATTCTGGGATGCGCACGCGCTGCTGCGTACCTACGCTATCAACCTCGATTCTTTCCTCCAACTCCAACATCTCGTTGAAACGACCACTGGCAACAAAATCGAATACAGAGTCAGGATTTACCACAACACCTTCAATATGGTGCTGCTCTGTAGAGCTCTCCTCGACAACTGATACTACCTCTTGAGCACGCTCTATACCACGTACCACGATGGTCATGCCGATTAACAAATCGTTTGGTGACTCAAAGCCATTGAGGGCCATAAGTTCCTGCTCAGTTGTCTTATATCGACGTGCCAACGAGTAGAGTGTGTCTCCATCAACAACAGTGTGAGTCTTAGGCTTAGAGTGCTTATCACCCTCCTCATGCTCCTTCTCATAGAGCTTAATCTCCTTGTCGATATCCTTTATTGAGGAGTATCCCACCTTTGCTGTGCGCACCAACAGAGTACCACCTATCTCAAGGTTTGTAGGCTCTACCTTAGGGTTGTCAGCAATGAGCTGATCAAGCGAAATCTTATAGGACTTAGCCACAGAGTAGAGTGTATCGCCTTCAGCCAACGTATGAATGATAAACTCACCATCGATGCTCTTCAGCGAATCATCCACACTCACCGACATATCCTTCGTGCTTCGCTTCGCACTCTTCTCGTTATACGGGATGTAAATAGTCTTGCCGATAGTAAGTTTCTCTGGGGTCTCGTCGCCATTAAGCTCAACAATCTGCTTTAATGGCACATCGTAGCGCTTTGCCAACGAGTAGAAGGTATCGTCCTCCGTGATGGTGTGGATTATACACTTCTTTCCATTAACTACCACCACTTGCTGTGGGTCCTGCGCCTTCACGCCAACTACGCTAACAAGCAGCAGCATGGTGCAAATCAATCGAAAAAATTTCATCTCTATATAAAATATAAATTTATTACTATTTATTCTGCTTTGTTCGAATGTATATCTCGGTAAATATCTTCTTGGTGTATTGTGGAAAGTCGCCATTCTGTAGCCATGTGTAGTAGCTTGGCTCAATGCTAAATATCTCAGACACTGGACGCCCTTTATACTTTCCAAAGGTGAATACCTCCTCACCTTTGTCGTTGAGGGCTATGCGTCCTGCAAAGTCCACCGTCTCAAAGTGTGTCGAAAATGCCGCCAACTCCTCAACGGTAGCTCCTATGTCGCCATAGCGCTCAATCTGCGCCTCAAGCACCTCGTATGTTGCCATTGTGTCGGCCTCTGCCGAGTGGGCATTCTCGAGATCCTTGTCGCAGTAGAACTTATATGCTGCCACCAACGTACGCTGCTCCTTCTTGTGGAATATGTTCTGCACGTCGATATACTTTCTGCGTTTGAAGTCCACATCAACTCCCGCACGCATAAACTCCTCAACAAGCACTGGAAGATCAAAGCGATTGGAGTTGAAGCCTCCGAAGTCGCAACCCTCGATAAACTGTGCCAACGACTTTGCTATCTGCTTGAACGTAGGCTCCTCCCTAACATCCTCGTCGGTTATGCCGTGTACTGCTGTTGCCTCTGCGGGTATTGGCATTTCAGGATTTATACGTCGGGTCTTAACCTGCTTAGTGCCATCCACCAACACCTTCACCATTGATATCTCTACGATGCGGTCACGCGAGGTGTCTACACCCGTTGTCTCAAGGTCAAAAAATATTATTGGACGTTTTAGTTGTAGGTTCATAATCCACCATTTAAGCTGTTAATACTTACTCTGTCTCTATTGGAAATACAAGGGGACCTCTATATCGGAATGTCACCTCGCTATACTCATCACGAATATAGCCCTCTAAGCCATTCTCATCAACAACCACCCTACCCTCAATTGGTAGTACCCACACCACGGGCACCTGGTTAGCATCCATTCCCAGGAAGCGAGTGTAACTAGCGCCAATTGTTCCTGCCTCGCCGCTATCGTTGAGGTCGAGCAGATACTCGCCATGAGGCACTGCACCACCTTCGCCCTCCGTTGCTGCCCATAGGTCGAGCTCGAGGTACGAAGCATTTGCTGCATATGTCGCAAAGTTATCAACATCCGAGAGCACAAAGAAGTAGTTATGGTTATCGGGTGTTGGCTCCCAGTAGCCTGGCAGATAGTGAGTTCCCTGCGCATAGCTTAGCTCATAACCATCAAACGGCTTACCCGCCTGCTTTATTACTACCTCGAATGCCTGGCTATCGTAGCCCACCACAACTATCGCCTCACGCGCCTCAACCTCATTAGCCTCAGCCACCAATGTGAGCTTGCCATCAACAGCAAACACCTTATACTCCACCCATTGAGCACTACACTCCACCTCAATCTCAACACCCTCAATGGCATTTTCAAGCGTATAGGTTACATCGGCACTACCGCCATCTGCCGAGAACTCAATCACCGAGTCCGATGTTAACGTCAACACAGGTTCTGGCTCTGGTTCTGGCTGCTCTTCAGGCAGTGGGTCAGGTTGTGGTTCAACGCTATTTGGCTCGCACGCTGCAAACATGAGCGGTAATGCAAGCAAAAGATATAGTAGTTTTCTCATTTTCACGGTTCTGTTGCAAAAGCTTAATATGCTCAGTATCTCTTTCGGGGCAATGAACTTGGTGTCAAAAACACACCTTATCATACTCCCAAGAGCACTAATTTGTTGTTAGAAGAGGCAGCTAGGATTAAACCTCCCTAAGCACACGAATTTGTTGTTAGAAGGGGTTAGATTTGGTGCCAAGTCGAAATTGCAACGGAAGGGGGTATACTTGACGTATATCCCCTTTCGGGGCAATGAGCTTGGTGCCGAAGATGACCCCTTATCACAGCAAATAATTTGGTGTTAGAAATGTGTCGAGTGCTACACTCGGGAAAAATTCCAACGATGGGCTGTACTCGAAGTACTGCTCATTGTTGGGATTTTTTCTAGGGGACGCAATCGACCATTTATCACAACAAATTTAGGCGTTTATCATCATCGGCATCAACAACATCAACACCTCTGATGCACGCTTATCGTCGTATACCGGCTTGAACACACCTGCACGTGTTGAGTCAGCAAGCTCAATAACAACGGTTGGGGTGTCGATATTCGAGAGAATCTCAACGAGGAATGTTGACTTGAAGCCAATAGTCACAGGGTTACCATCATAGCTACAGTTGATAGTCTCGTTTGCCGATACTGAGAAGTCGATATCCTGTGCTGCAAGGCTAATCTTGTTGCCACCGATATCCATGCGGATAAGGTTGGTTGTTGGGTTAGAACATACTGCCACGCGCTTGATACCATTCACGAGCTCTACGCGGTCAACCAACACCTTGTTAGGGTTAGCCGTAGGGATTACAGCGTTATAGTTAGGATAGTTACCCTCGATGAGGCGACATACGAGCTTGTGGTTAGAGAGCTGGAAGATAACGTTCTTTGCGTCGAACAAGATGCGCACTGGAGCGTTCTCCTTTACGAGCATACCCTTGAGCAAGTTAGCTGGCTTCTTAGGCAAGATGAATGATGCGTTGAAGTCAACATCTACACACTCGGCCATTGAACGCACAAGCTTGTGAGCGTCGGTAGCCACGAATGTTACTTTACCCTCCTCAAAATTAAAGTACACACCATTCATCACTGGGCGGAGCTCGTCATCGGCGGTAGCGAAGATAGTCTTGTTAATACCTGCGATGAGCATGTCTACATCCATGAGTATCTCCTTGTGCTCAGCACCTACACCCTGCACTGCTGGGTAGCTCACAGCACTTGCACCGGGGATTGAGAGCGAGCCGCTTGCCCACTTCACCTTAATCTCCCATGTTGTGTCGTTAACGTCAAACTCGAGAGGCATCTCAGGGAACTCCTTCAACGAGTCGAGCATAAGCTTTGCAGGAGCTGCAATGACACCCTCACGCTCAACATTATCTACCTGGAGGTGGCCAACAAGTGTTGTCTCAAGGTCTGAAGTAGTAACTGTAAGGTTATCATCCTTGAGCTCGAGCAAGAAGTAGTCGAGGATAGGAAGTGTGTTCTTGTTGCTGATAGCCTTACCCGTTGTTGCAAGTAGCGAAAGAAGCGCTGAGCTTGATACAGTAAATTTCATAATTGTTATTAGTTTTTATCTTGTTATTTTATACTTACATTCAGTTATTTACGTCGGTTTCGTCTCTTAATTGAACGAACAATTAAAATTGCAATCCAACCCTCCGACTTTCCTTTGATAGCAGCGATAAATAAACCTTATCACAACAAAGCAAGCTTATCCAATGCCATCTCAATCATCTTGCGAACAAATGGCTTATAGTCAGTGCATGCGTCCTTAGCCACACGCTGGGCGATGATTGTGCATATTGTTGCTGCGCGGTGACCCATCAAGGCAGCAAGGCCTGCAAGCGCTGAGCCCTCCATCTCAAAGTTAGTGATGCGACGACCCTCAAACTCGAACTTCTCGATCTTCTCGTTTAGCTTAAGGTCGTGTGGCGCAAGACGCACGTGGCGACCCTGTGGGGCATAGAAGCCTGGGGCAGCGATGGTGATACCCTCACGCACCGAGTCTTTGAAGTGATCAAACAACTCCTTTGAAGCATCAACAAAGTATGGTGCTGGGAGCTTTGAGTACCAATCGGTATGCTTAGAGAATGCCTCTTCAAGGCGTAGATCGCACACCGAGTCACGACCCTCATAATATGATATCAAGCCATCGAAGCCAAGCGATGTGCGGGCAAAGACAACCTCGCCAACCTCTATGTCATGCTGAATAGCTCCCGACGTGCCGAGACGCACAAGCGTGAGCTGGCGGAAGTCGGGCTTAACCTGACGAGTAGCAAAGTCGATATTTGCCAAGGCGTCGAGCTCTGTCACGCAGATGTCGATATTTCCGATACCGATACCCGTAGACATCACCGTCATGCGCTTACCCTTGTATGTACCTGTCACGGTCAAGAACTCACGATTGGCCACCTCACACTCTTTCTCATCGAAATACTCGGCAATCATAGCCACACGACCAGGATCACCCACCAAGATAACGATGTCGGCAAGTTGTTCAGGCTTCAAATGGAGATGAAAAATCGAGCCATCTGCATTGATTATCAGCTCAGAAGAGGGTATCGTTCTCATATCTTGAAATAATTTATCTACAATTTATTTTTAATATTCGTGTAAAATTAATAATTTTGTCAGAAATAGCAAAACTTTTGCAACATTTTTTACAGTATGACACTCATAAAATCTATATCAGGCATCCGTGGCACTATTGGCGGTCACGCTGCCGACAACCTTACCCCCATTGATGTTGTCAAGTTTACGACAGCCTATGCACGTCTTATCAAAGATAAGAATCCGGGCAAGCGCATCACCGTTGTAGTAGGTCGTGACGCTCGCATCTCTGGCTCTATGGTAGACTCATTGGTCGAGGGAACACTCCTTGGCACAGGTGTTGATGTTATCAACGTAGGCCTCTGCACAACGCCTGGCACAGAAATGGCGGTAATCACACATAAGGCTGATGGTGGCATCATCATCACAGCATCGCACAACCCACGCCAGTGGAATGCACTCAAGCTTTTGAACGAGCATGGCGAGTTCCTCAACGACGAGGAGGGCAAGCAGGTGTTGGCAATGGCCGAGGACAACAATTACGCCTACCCTACCATCGACCACATTGGCAAGGTGGTGCTTCGCGAGGACTTCAACCGCAAACATATCGAGCAGGTTTTGGCGCTCAAGCTCGTAGATGTAGATGCTGTGCGCAAGCGCAAGTTCAAGGTTGTTGTAGATGCCGTAAACTCTGTGGGTGGCGTTGTTATCCCTGAGCTTTTGCGCGAGCTTGGCTGCGAGGTTGTAGAACTCAACTGCGAGCCAACTGGCGAGTTTAAGCACAACCCTGAGCCACTTCCTGAGAACCTAACTGAGATATCGGAGGTTATCCGCAAGGAGGGTGCTGATCTTGGCGTTGTTGTCGACCCTGATGTTGACCGTTTGGCATTCGTGATGGAGAATGGCGAGATGTTTGTTGAGGAGTACACGTTGGTGGCTGTTGCCGATTATGTGTTGCGCCATACTAAGGGTAACACCGTGTCTAACCTATCGTCGTCACGAGCATTGAGCGACATCACACACCGCTACGAGGGTTGCGACTATGCGGCGGCCGCTGTAGGCGAGGTAAACGTGGTCAAGAAGATGAAGGATACGGGCGCAGTTATCGGCGGCGAGGGCAATGGTGGAGTTATCTATCCTGAGCTTCATTATGGCCGTGACGCATTGGTGGGCGTTGCTCTCTTTTTGACCTATTTTGCAGGCATGGATTTAACCATGTCGGAGCTTCGCAAGACTTACCCCTCTTACTTCGCTTCGAAGAACAAGATTGAGCTTACGCCAGAGATTGATGTAGATAAGATTTTAGCAGTCATAAAGAGCAAGTACTCAGGCGAAAAGGTCAATGACATTGACGGCGTTAAGATTGACTTTACCGAGAGCTGGGTGCACCTCCGTAAGTCGAACACCGAGCCTATCATTCGCATCTACACCGAGGCACACACCATGACCGAGGCAGATACTTTGGCAAAGCGCTTTATTTCCGAAATAGAACAAATATCTAAGCAGTAATTCTGCCCCAAGATAGATAGTTTAAAGGCGACCCTCAATCATTTGAAGGTCGCCTTTATAGTTATATATTGTTACGTACTTAGATGAAGATATACTTCAATACAAACAACAGGGCAAGGATATACATCGTAGTGGAAATCTTCTTATATCTACCACTCATAACATTTATCACAACATAGGCTATCATGCCAAGCAATATACCATTAGATATAGAGTAGGTGAATGGCATCATGATAACACATATAAAGGCTGGAATAGCCTCGGTGAAGTCGTTCCACTGAATCTTGGCAACAGGCTCAAGCATCAACAATCCCACGATGATAAGCGCTGGGGCCGTAGCAGCAGCAGGGATAGAGAGGAAGAGTGGCGAGAAGAAGAGGGCTACAACGAAGCATACTGCAACAGTGAAAGCCGTAAGACCAGAGCGACCACCCTGTGCAACACCTGCGGCACTCTCGATATATGTAGTGGTAGTAGATGTTCCGAGCACAGCACCAGCAGTTGTTGCTATAGCATCTGCCATAAAGGCCTGCTTAATGCGATAGATCTTTCCATCTCTATCAATCATATTTGCCTTTGTACACACGCCCACAAGAGTACCAACCGTGTCGAACATATCTATAAATAGGAATGTTAGCACCACAACAAGCATATCGAGTGTAAAGATATTCTCGAACTCGAACTTACAGAAGATGGGGGCTATAGACTCTGGGTGCGACACGATACCTTTGAACTCAGTGACACCCATAAACATGCCTATTATCATCGTGATAAGAATGCCTATAAGGATAGAGCCTGGAACGTTACGCATATAGAGCAGACTCGTGATAATCAAACCGATAAGAGCTAATAGCGCAGAGCCAGAGGTGATGTCACCGAGCGCCACTAACGTGGCATCGTCATGTACGACCACACCTGCGCTACTAAGGCCAATAAAGGCTATAAACAGGCCTATGCCCGCGCCAATAGCATTGCGCAGGCTCTGAGGTATGGCATTTACAATAGCCTCACGGATATTACCAAGTGTAAGCAGTATGAAGATTATACCCTCGATAAAGACTGCCGTTAGGGCAAACTGCCACGAATATCCCATACCAAGACATACGCTATATACAAAAAAGGCATTAAGACCCATACCTGGCGCAAGACCAAAGGGCAGCTTACCCAGAAATGCCATGGCAAGACATCCAATGATTGCAGCCAACGTTGTCGAGGTGAATACTGCGCCACTGGGCATTCCATCTAAGAGTCCAAACATCGTAGGATTTACAGCGAGGATATATGACATAGTGAGGAACGTTGTAATTCCCGCCACAATCTCCTTGCGAACGGTGGTCTTCGTGTGATCAAAACCAAATAGTCTCTTCAACATACTTTATTAAATTTATAGGCTTTCATTAAATCTATCTTACAAAGGCCGTATTGGTGGCACCACTTTTGACCTTCAGATAGCATATTAGTAACAAAGGTAGTTATAATTATTTATATTTTTGAGATAGTCGATAAAATCTTGCAAATACTATCATTTTTTTATAACTTTGCAAAACGAGCCCTTGTGGCTTAACATTAAAAAACCTTAAAACAACAGATACTATGAAACAAGCAACAGAGTACATCAAGCAGAACCGAGAGCGTTTCCTCGAGGAGCTTTTCGACCTTCTTCGCATACCATCAATCAGCGCACAGCCATCACTCCACAAGCAGGACATGGTGCGTTGTGCCGAGTGGTTGGCACAGTCGTTGGTTAAGGCGGGTGCTGATAGCGCCGAGGTGCTTCCTACCGAGGGCAACCCCGTAGTATATGCCGAGAAGATTATCGACCCTAAGGCAAAGACAGTGTTGGTTTATGGCCACTACGACGTTATGCCCGAAGATCCTATCGACGAGTGGAAGACCAACCCATTTGAGCCAGAGATCAAAGACGGCAGAATTTGGTGTCGTGGTGCCGACGACGACAAGGGTCAGCTCTTCATGCACGCCAAGGCTTTCGAGGCTATGGTAGCTACCGACACCCTTCCATGCAACGTTAAGTTCATGCTCGAGGGCGAGGAGGAGATTGGCTCACCAAGCCTTTACAAGTTCTGCGCAGATAATAAGAAGAAGCTCAAGGCAGATATCATTCTCGTTTCAGATACCTCTATGATTGGTCTTGACTGCCCTACTATCACTGCGGGCTTGCGTGGCTTGACATATATGCAGGTGGAGGTTACAGGTCCAGATAAGGATCTTCACTCAGGCTTGTTTGGTGGCGCTGTAGCCAACCCTGCCAACGTTCTTGCTAAGCTCATCGCAGAGCTTACTGACGAGTTTGGCCGTGTCACTATCCCTGGCTTCTACGACGACGTACGCATCCTTAGCGATGCTGAGCGCAAAGCACTCAACAAGGCTCCATTCTCATTGGACGAGTATAAGAAGGCTCTATCGCTTGGCGACGTAGCGGGCGAGGTTGACTACACCACTATGGAGCGCACAGGTATCCGTCCATCGCTCGACGTAAACGGCATCTGGAGCGGCTATACTGGCGAGGGTACTAAGACCGTTATCCCATCAAAGGCTTATGCTAAGATCTCTATGCGCTTGGTGCCTAACCAGGACTTCAAGAAGATTGCTAAGCTCTTCGAGAAGCACTTCCGCCGCATTGCTCCTAAGAGCGTTAAGGTTGATGTTAAGTTCTTGCACGGTGGTGCTCCTTACGTATCGCCTACCGACCTTCCAGCATACAAGGCTGCCGAGAAGGCTGTTGAGACAACATTTGGTGTTAAGCCATTGCCATTCTACTCAGGTGGCTCTATTCCAATCATCTCAGGCTTCGAGAACATCCTCGGCATCAAGTCTATCTTGCTCGGCTTCGGTCTTTCAAAGGATGCTATCCACTCTCCTAACGAGAGCTACGGCCTCGACCAGTTCGACAAGGGCCTTGAGACCTTGCCATACTTCTACAAGTATTTCGCAGAGAACTAATCGCAAAAATATTCTTAGAAAAGAAGCACCCCTCACAGGGTGCTTCTTTTTTTTGTGTGGAGTGTGTAGCGTGCTTCGCACGAGATTAATTAGGAGTAATATTAGGGGTGATAGGGTTAATAGGGTCGATAAGGCGAGGGTACCACAGTCCTATCTCCCCTATTTTCCCTATACCCTGCCCACCTAACTAAGCACCACCACCCTAATTTGTTGTTAGAAGGGGTTAGATTTGGCTTATCGCAAAAGTGAGCACCCGAGGATAGTAGTAAACCTACAGCCTCGGGTGCTCAGCTTTTTGGGATAGGTCAAAGATGACCCCTTATCACAACAAATTATCGGTGCATAGGCGGACGACCACCACCAAACGCCTTCTGCCCCATGCCCTCGTAGTCGTTAATATTCTTTGACGCATTCTTACCGAAGTGGCGAAGGTTGTAGTTGAACTGCACGGTGAAGTAACGACCGATAACACTGTTCCAAGCATTCTGCGTATAACCGCTACCCACAGTGCGGGCAAATGCCTTATTCTGGTTTAGAAGGTCGTTTACACCCACCAAGATCTCACCTTGCTGGTTCTTGAAGAGCTTCTTGCCGAGGTATACATTGCAGATGAGGAAGTCCTCGTTATAGTTGTTAGTAAAGCCGATATACTGGTTGTAGTTAACAGCACCTGTAAGTGTAAAGCCCTTCCAGAACACCCACTTAAGCTGACCAGAAGCTGTGTGGCTGAAGTACTGGTTGCGGCTATTCTTACCACCGAGCGACTGTGTAGCGTCGTTATAAGCACCATTCCACTCGATAGTGAAGTCGAGATTCTCGGAGATGTTACTTCCCAACGACATACGAGCATCGTAACCCATGTTGCTTGTGTAGTTCATCAAGCCGTCAATCATAGAAGGTGTACGCGAGTAGTTGACACCTGCCATGAGGTTGAGATTACACTTTATTGGCGATATAGGGAAGCCATAGCTGATGTGTGTACGGAGGTTGTAGTAGCCGTCCATATTCTCGTATGTCGAGTACTGCAATGGGTTATAGACATTGCCGTCGATGTCGATATCACCAGGGTTGTAACTGATGCTCTGACCAATGTAGTCCTGAGTGAGCTGTGCCGAGAACATCCACATGAATGTACGTCCCTTCTCAATGTTAGAGCGCACATAGTGTAGGTTCATGCGGTGGTTATACGACGAGCGCAACTCTGGATTACCCTTAGATAGATACTGAGCGTTTGACACGTCGTAGATATCCTGCAAGTTACGAACATCGGGGTTTTGAGTATATGAGCTCACGAAGAGACGGATAGTGTTCTGAGGGTTGAACGCCACATTAGCCATAAGGAAATATGTCACATGGTCGTAGTCACGCTTGATGTTCTCGCCCTTGACCATGCCATCGAGGATAGAGTGCTGATAGTAGACATTAGCCACTACCGTGTTCTTACCCTTAGCATAGCGGTAGCCAGGGCCTACACGGTGCTCCATGCTGATGCTATTCGTGAGTGACGAGAGCGACGCATCGGGCTGAAGGCCTGCGATGTTATAGTCTGCGCCAGTGATATATGCAGTCTTCTCAATCTCCTGATTCTCATAGTCGAAGCGATACTGAAGGCTTAGCTGTGAGTTCTTTGTCAATGGTTCAGTGTAGGTTACGTTAGCACGTAGGTCGGTCTCGCCCTGTGGTGCAAACGTCGACACATAGCGAAGAATAGGCGACTCGATGAGGTAGTCAGTAGCGAGCGTCGAGAAGCTATTAGTATTCGACTTGATGGTGTTACGCAAGGCGTAGCGACCATCAACCGTAATTGTACGACCCACCTTACCCAAGTTCACACGATACTGCAAGAACTCCGAGAAGCGCACCGCCTGTGACAAGCCCTTAGAGCCGTTATACAAAATCTCATAGCGCTCCTCGCCTGGAGTCTCGCCCACAAGCTCGCCATACTGCTGGCTATAAGGGTCGTTACCCTGGAAGCTAAGGTTTGTACGTGACATGAGCGACATATTCTTGTTAATACGCCAGTCGAAACGTAGGTTTAGACGATGGTTCATGTTGTGAGTCTCTGACTCGCCCTTCTGCTCAAGGTAGTCATCGGGCGATGGTGTCTCATACCACTTCTGCAACAAGCTCTTGTTGCGTGTGTTGGTGCTGTTGAAGAAGTATGATCCATTTAGCTTGACAGCATCGTTCTCACCCCATGCGCCAGTATACTGAACGCCAATAGAGCCCACGTTTGCCACACCGCTCTGTGGGCGCACCATATACTGACCCACGCCACGACCACGATGACCGCCCATGCCGCCACCGCCACCACCAGAGACGCCGAGGATATCCTCAAACGAGAAGTTCTGCTGGTTGACGTTGTTTAGCAAGCCGATAACCGATAGACGGTGATTCTTCTGGAAGATGTTGACATTACCACCTATGTTATATTTATGGTGCGATGTCACATCACCTACCTTTGGCTCATAGATATCAGTATTCTGGAAGTTAAGTTCTGCTGGCGAGCCGTCGATGTCAGGCTGATAGCCATAGCCAGCGTACATCTTACCAAAGACACCCTGACGCATGTTCGAGTGTGTCACAATATTGATAGCCTTATATCCCTCGCCATCGTCCATGCCCGAGAACTCGGCATTATCCGAGAGTTTATTAAAGACCTCGATACGGTCTACAGCCTGTGCTGGGAGCGAGTTAAGAGCAGTAGATACATCCTCGCCGAAGAACTCCTTGCCATCAACAAAGATTTTTTTGACCTGCTCGCCCTGAGCCTCCACCTGACCATTTGCGATTGTGATACCTGGCATCTTCTTGATAAGGCCCTCGACATCAGCATCGGCAGCCACCTTGAAAGCCGCAGCATTGTAGGCTACAGTATCGCCATTTTGCGATGTGCGCAACGCCTGCACCTCCTTAACAACAGCCTCAATCTGCACACCGGGAGTAAGTTCCACAACACCAAGATTTGTTGCTCCCTGAACCTTGACATCGGCCGTATAAGTGGTGTAACCAATAAACGCCACGGTCATCGTATACTCACCCGAAGCAAGACCACTGATTGTCACGCTACCGCCTGCGCTTGTTGTGTTATGCTTACGAATCTTCGAATTACTCTTCGACGTAAGCTCGACAATAGCACCGACAACACCATCTTTAGTCTCCATGTCAACGACCTTTGCCGTCACTCGTCCCGACTGCGCCATAGCTGGAAGCGCCATGCACAGCATCATAAATAGAATAAGAACTCTTCTCATATAATTAATTAACATATTTTCTGTTCGTGGGTGCGACTCTTTCGCTCTGCGAAAGTAATCTTTTTTTTTCAAAAATCAATCCTCGGTGGGGTGAAACGCCAAAATTTACGGGTCAACCGACCATCGAAGTGAAAAGTGAGAGGTGAGAAGTGAAAAGTGTGGTGTGCTTCGCACAAGATTAAATGAGTAGTGAGTAATGAGTAGTTAGTAATATTACCCAGAGCTTTAGCGGAATTACCCATTCTACCCAGAGCTTTAGCGGAACTACCCAGACTAAAAAAGCACGGGTATTAAAAATAATACCCGTGCTAATACATACTCTTGCGCTTAGCGCACCTTAGTTTTCACTTGTCACTTGTCACTTTTCACATTTCAGTTTTCACCATAAGAGCTCTATCTCTTGCAGTTGCAAGGTCTCTCGCCGCCTGGCTTACCGAAGCCCTTGTCTGGTGCGCAATGACCATTGTGGTTGTGTGGCTTACCGTGCGACACCTTGTGGTTGACATTGCATGGCTTTGGATGAGGACGATGAGGCTTAGCTACACTATTGTGACCACGTCCTGGAGGACACTCACGACATACTCTTCCATCTGACTTTGGGCGACTAACAATAGGGCCGAAGCAGTGTCTTGGGGGCACGTTGATTGTGATATTCACCTTGCGTGGGCCACGCTCAACTGCACTATTAACATCGTTTGCCATTGCACCGCCGATTGCCATTACTGAGAGCACAAAGCTCAAAACTAACATCTTTTTCATAGTAGTAAATATTAAAGGGTTGTACATTTGTTACTTCTCTTGGTACAAAGGTACAACCCAAAACTACGATTTAGAGTCGGCATGTTGGCCAAACGGCAAAACCGCAAGCCGAAGTGACTATGAGGCTCGGTGAACCGACTGTAGCCATTGCTTGAAATCCGACACTCTCGCCTTAGATATTATTATTCGCTCAGGCGTTTCCACCTCCAAATTGAGTGCAAGGCGGCTTCCAAACCACACGACGATATCCTTTACGGCACGTCGCGAGACTATAAACTGGCGATTAGCACGGTAAAACTCATCACCTGACAACTGCTGTGATAGCGCCTCAAGGGTCTTATCTACGGGATAGCGGCGCTCATCGAGTGTGGTGAGCGTAACCTGATCCTCGGAGGTGTAGAAGAAGGCTATCTCCTCACGCTTGATAGGGATAATCTTATCCTTATATCTTACGAGTAGCGTCTGCACACTATCGCCCTGCACCGACTGCACCATCTCGTTACGCTGCTGCTTAGCACTCTCTCGCTCGCTCGATGTTAGGCGTTGCAGTTTGTCGAGAGCACGACGCAAGTCCTCCTCCTTGAAGGGCTTAAGGAGGTAGTCTACACTATTTACCTTAAATGCTTCAAGGGCATACTCATCATAGGCCGTAGTGAAGATTATAGGGATGTTTATATCTACGCTCTGGAATATGCGGAACGAGTCGCCATCGGCAAGGTGTATATCCATAAACACCACGTCGGCATCTACCTCCTTAGAGAAGTAGTCGACGCTCTCCTCCACTGACTCTAACACCTCGACAACCTCGACATCGGGCATAACTGATGTAAGCATGCTACGCAGGATTAGCTGCGCAGCGGTCTCGTCCTCAACAATTATCACTCTCTTCATAACTCATTACTTTTTAGGCTGCTTAAGAGGCAGACGCACCATGAAACGGCTATCGTCCTCAACTATCTCGATGCTTTGGCCAGCGACAATCTCCCACCTGCTACGTAAGTTCTCGAGGCCAATGCCTGTTGATGGCTCCACGTCGAGCTTAGGCTGCTTAGGATTCTCAATCTCGAGCACTCCATCTACTATGCGTATCGACACACGTAGCGGCTTTTTCGTCGTTATGCTATTGTGCTTCACGGCATTGCCAATGAGTGGTTGTAGCGACAACGCGGGCAACTGCCACTCGTTATACTTCGGATCAATGTCAATGTCAAAGAATAGCTTGTCGGCATATCGTATTTTAAATAGGTAGATGTAGGCCTTGGCAAACTCTATCTCATCTTTGAGCGTTGTCACCTCGCTCTGCCCATTCTGAATGATATAGCGGAAGGTGTAGCTAAGTTGGTCGATATACTCCAACGCACGCTTATCGTCACGCTCTCGCACAAGCATAGCGAGCGAGTTTAGCGAGTTGAAGAAGAAGTGGGGATTGATCTGTCCTACGAGCATGTTGTAGCGTGTTGCAAGGTTCTCGGTCTTTAGTCGCTCGTTCTCCACAACGATTTTCTGGCGCTGCTGCATAAGAGTATATATATAGGAGTATAGCGCCGTAACCACCAACATGAACAACGACTTGGTGAGCACCACAAGATAGACGTTATCGCGTAGCGAGCTATCGAAGAAGAAGCCTATGCGCATCACACCATCTTTGAATACCAT
This sequence comes from Alistipes sp., assembly GCA_017380515.1. Lineage (GTDB taxonomy): Bacteria > Bacteroidota > Bacteroidia > Bacteroidales > Rikenellaceae > Alistipes. The sequence continues at coordinate 906 of JAFODV010000063.1, read as the reverse complement.
GACGGGGGCAAAGTATATAGCCACCGCTGTGACAGCCACAGCCAGCACCACCGACTGCAACGTGAACCACGCCACCGACTTTGCGCGGGCACGCATAAGCACAAAGATACATATCAAGAGAAACGAGAGTATTGCATAGTAGGCTATCTGCCACACAAACTCCACCGTACGACTTGGACGGTCGTATATCATGTCGAGGTCGAACTTCTCGCCATTGCGCTCTACCACCCTATCGAGACGAGGATGTGCCCCGACAACCTCAGCCGGAAGATTCTGTGGTGGTCGCACGGTGAATACAAGGGTGTCGCCCGCCTGAAGTTTCATGGTGCGCACCTGCCATGCTGTCACATAGGTGCTATCACGCAACTCACAGTCGCAGACGATATATCCGTGCATATCGTTCGAGAGGTGCAACACACCCTCGTTGTGCTCCGCCTCCTCGATGTCCACTCCTCGGTTATCGACCCCTTGGTCGGTGATGATTGGAACAAGCAGATAGGAGAAGTTTATCACGAGGCTGAGTGCCAACGCAATAACAATATGCGGAAGAATGCTACTTCGAAACTTCATAAGCTTGAAACGTTAGTAGTTACAAAATTATAATTAGTATGGCTACTTAACTACAAAAAAACCATACTTTTCCCCACAACCCAATTTGTTGTTAGAATGGGTTAGATTTGGTGCTAAGTTGAAACTGACACGGAAGGGGGTATACTATGCGTATATCCCCTTTCGGGGCAGTGAGCTTGGTGCCGAAGATAGCCGCTTATCACAAGAAATTACTTATACCAAGAAGCATAAGTGCAGTAGTCCCTTGCAGTTCTCTTGATAATCTCCTCGCGCTGCTCAGGCGTTACGTCCTTAACCTTCTTTGCTGGAACACCTGCATATACTGAGTATGGCTCG
>JAFODV010000062.1 GCA_017380515.1 Alistipes sp. | reverse complement strand
GTAGGAAGACCTAAGACAAATGGGGCATCTGTCTTTGTCGCCTTAGCCTTAATCTCATCAACAATGTGGCGTGCTGCCCACTGTGCAACCTCGGCAGAGGTATCTTTGATAATTACTCTCATAATATGTTATTTTTCAATTTCTTTGGGGGTTAAAACATTCTTACGAATACCTCGATGGCTTGATACTCTGCCATGCCAAGCTTGTCGTATAGCTTGGCCGTATTCTGTGTGCGTTCCTCGGCACGCTGCCAAAATTCGCGTGTGTCGCTGCCAGGGAATGGCACAATATCTTTCTGCGATAGGTGGCGGTAGATGGCATGGCGCTTCTTGAGCATCTCATCGGGAGATAGAGGCACAGCCATGTCTACAAGGCCAAGGTTCCACTCCATCCATGCACCACGATATAGCCATAGGTGGCACTCCTTGCGCCACTCGTCATCCTGGGTACGCTCCAAGGCCTCGAGCAAGGCCTCTATGCACATGCGGTGTGTGCCATGAGGGTCTGCCAAGTCGCCCGCAGCATATATCTGGTGAGGACGTATCTCACGCAAAAGCTTGACAATAATATCGATGTCAACGTCGGTTATTGCACCCTTCTTAATACCTCCAGTCTCGTAGAATGGGAGGTTTAGGAAGTGAGCATTGGTGTCGGGGTTAAGACCGAACGAACGTACCGCAGCACGTGCCTCAGCGCGACGTATAGCACCCTTGATATCAAGCAACTGGCGTGGCTCAGGCTCACCCTGCTTCTTTGAGGCGATGACTGCAGCAACCTCCTCAAATTTATTGCCAAGGTTTAGCTCTCGGGCGGTATCCACATTCTGCAATACTACGTCGTCGTGAACTGCCACATTTCCTGATGTCTGGTAGGCTACGTGTACGTCGTGGTTCTGCTCCACAAGACGTATGAACGTACCACCCATTGATATAACATCGTCGTCGGGGTGTGGCGAGAAGATGAGCACTCGCTTAGGATATGGCAACGATGGTGTAGGACGTGTCGAGTCGTCAGCGTTAGGCTTGCCTCCTGGCCAGCCGGTAATAGTATGCTGCAAGTCGTTGAATACTCTGATGTTGATTTTGTCGTATGTTCCACACTTTTCAAGCAACTCGCCCAACGAGTTCTCGATATAATCCTTGTATGTAAGCTTTAGGATAGGTTTGTTTACCTTGCTGCAAAGCCATACTACAGCCTTGCGCACAAACTTAGGCGTCCAGTTGCAAGGACCTACAAGCCATGGTGTCTGCTCGCGTGTAAGGTTCTCAGCAGCATTCTCGTCGATGACAAACTCTATGGCGTGGTGCTGCTGGAGATGGCTTGCTGGCACGAGGTCTGTGACATCGCCCTCAACAACGTGCTGAACAACAGATGCTTTCTGCTCGCCCCATGCCATTAATATGATGCGGTCAGCACGCATTATTGTGCCCATACCCATTGTTATGGCCATCTTAGGGGTGTTCTCCAAGCCGAAGAATTGACTCGACTGAGTCTTTCGTGAGTTGTGCGATAGCTCTACAAGTCGTGTTGGTGATTTAGCATACGATCCCTGCTCGTTGAAGCCTATCTGGCCCTCTTCGCCCATGCCAATAATCATGAGGTCGATCTTGCGTATCGATTTCTCGTACTCGGCGCAATATTCCGAAATCTCAGACTGAGGCACAGTGCCATCTGGAATATGTATGTTTTCAGGAGCTATGTCGATAAACTTTAGGAACTCGTCGTGTATGCGATAGTTGCGGCTCTGCTGGTCGGTGCTACGTATAGGGTAGAACTCGTCGAGCGAATATACGGCAACATTGGCAAACGATATCTCACCAGCCTGATAACGCTTCACTAGCTCACGATATAGGCCGAGAGGTGTTCTTCCAGTTGTTAGGCCGAGAACAAAAGGAGGTAGCTCCTCATATATGTCGCGTGCTGAAGCATTCTCACTATGCTGACGCACCAAGCGACAGATAATGTCGGCAATATATTGTACACCATGGTATTCACTCTCGAATACCTTAGTTGGTATACGTTCATAACGGTGCACTATATCTTTTGGCGCTGACTCTTGAGCGAGACCGCCATCTCTGGGTAGCTGATATTTGTTATTCATCGTTATAATATTTTTATTAGTAAATTCTACATGCACTAAACACTCCAAAGTTACACAAAAAAATTGTAAAATATCCCAATATTATAACTTTTTTATTCGATATGTGTAAAAATACAACCTATTCGTGGTGCTTAGCTCTTCGTAACTTAGCTCTTAAAACAGTGGTACAATCTGCGTTAAAATGTTTGATAGATGAAAATCAGAGACTATCTTCTCTGTGCCACATCATTGTATCTCTCAGTGTGAGTTTTTTTTTGAGGGGGCTCTTGACTGGTTATGTTAATTCTGTGGGGAACGACATGCTGATATTTACTAAGTTTGTTTATTAGTCTTGAATGTCACAAATAAAAAGCTGTCCGACCCTGAAGTGGGATTGGACAGCCTCTATTGTTTATGCCTTGTTGGCAATTAGAATATCTGCTTGCGGATGATTGTCTGCTCACGGTCAGGGCCTACAGATACAACTGCTACCTCTACGCCTGTAAGCTCTTCGAGCTTAGCGATATAAGCCTTGGCATTTGCTGGAAGCTCGTCGTAGCTCTTGATAGCTGTGATATCCTCGCTCCAGCCTGGTAGCTCAATATACTCTGCCTCCACCTTCTCCAAGTCAGCGATGGTTGATGGAACGTAGTCAATCTTCTCGCCATTAAGCTTGTAACCTGTGCAGATGCGGATTGTCTCCAAGCCTGAGAGTACGTCGAAGAGCATCAATGATAGGTAGTTCAAACCGCTGATGCGACGTACGTGGTTCAAGACCACTGTATCCAACCAACCCACACGACGTGGACGGCCTGTAACGGTGCCATACTCGTGGCCACGCTCGCGGATGTAGTCGGCGCGCTCGTCGAAGAGCTCTGATGGGAATGGGCCCTCACCTACACGTGTTGTGTATGCCTTAGCAACACCCATAACATTGTCTACATAGCGTGGTGCGATACCAGTGTTCACAGGCACACTTGCAGCCGTAGGGCTTGATGATGTCACGAATGGATATGTGCCGTGGTCGATGCAGAGCATAACACCCTGAGCACCCTCAAACAACACCTTTTTACCCTCCTCGATGAGGCGGTTGAGAAGTACCGATGTGTCGCAGATCATGGGGCGGAGACGCTCGCCAAGCTCCAAGTACTGGTTGTAGATTGTGTCGAAGTCGCAAGGCTCCATGCCGAGAGCCTTAAGCTCGATGTTCTTCTGCATGAGAGCATCCTTTAGGCGCTCAGCAAAATACTCCTTGTTGAGTAGGTCGCCGATGCGGATGCCTACACGGCTATACTTGTCGGTATAAGCAGGGCCGATACCCTTCTTTGTAGTACCAATCTGGCGGCCACCCTTGAGTGCCTCGTATGCGCCATCGAGCATCGAGTGGTAGGGCATAACGCATGCGGCACGATCCGAGATAAATAGCTTATAGTCGGTGATGCCAGCAGTGTGTAGACGCTCCAACTCCTCGAGGAGTGATACGGGGTTGATGACCATGCCGTTGGCCATGATGTTTATGATGTGGGGATTGAACACTCCCGAAGGTATCGACTGCAAAGCGAACTTCTTGCCGTCGAAGACGATAGTGTGACCTGCGTTGTTGCCACCCTGATGACGAACTACGACATCGGCATCACCAGCATAAAAGTCGGTGATTTTACCCTTACCCTCGTCGCCCCACTGAGCGCCAACAACAACCAAAGTATTTGCCATATTCTTTTTTATGTTTACTGCCTTAAAGCGTAAGGCATAATTTTACGACTACAAAAGTAGTATATTTTATGCAAAAAAGCTACCTCTTATGCCGAAATTATTAACATCTTGTTAAAAATCAACTCTTCGAGCGGTTTATTATGTGCTCCATGACAATGACAGTGATGACGCCCATGGCAAATCCGTTGCCCAACAATGGCTCGATAATTTGAGGCATAATGCCGCGTGGCATAAGCTGGAAGAGCATAGCTATCATCAGCGGAAGACCTATTGTGAGTCCATCGCCAAATGAGCGCACCGATTGTGTTGAGTGTAGCATCTCGAATGATGCGGCAAGCTGTGTGCCCATCAAGAATAGTAGTATCACGCCAATTACGGGGTTGGGTATTGCCGTGAGTGCCCATACCACTTTGTCGGATAATGAGCAGAGCATAAGAAGTATGGTTGCTGGAATAAGCGCATAGCGCGAGGCGCAACCCGTAGACGCGATGATACCTGGGCTCATAGAGTAGTTCACAGGGCCAAGAATGCCCATTGCGCCCGATACTATATTGGCAATGCCAGTAATGCGTACACCGCGTTTTAGTCGTGCGGGCATGTCCTCGGTTTGAAGCATCTTGCCGAGCGATTCGATAGAGCCTATATCGTTGATGAGTAGTGCAATATAGCAGATGATAAAGGCAACGACAATGCCCCAGTCTAATTGGAATTCGTTGATGAATATGCCCTTGAGCGACACTGTGCTTGGGGTAAACTCATGTAGCGGAAACATTGCATAATATACCACGCTTCCCGCCACAAGAGCAATAGGTATGACAAGACTCTTGGCAACACCACGTAGGTTGCGGTTGAGTATTACCATCATGGGGCAGCCGATTAGTGCGAATATAAGTCCAAAGATGTGCTCATCGTGAGATGCCTGTTTGGGAAAGACAAGATCTTTGATGACGGGAGTAAGCGTAAAGGCTATGAGCATGAGTATCACCACTACGATGCGAGGGGTGAATAGACGTTGTACATGCTTCATTATGCCACCAAAGGTGAGTAGTGTGACTATTACACCACCGATGGCTATTGACGAATATATTGCCGAGGTGTGAGCGTTGCTCGATAGTGCCGAAAGCACACCAACAAGAAGCACCGCTGCTGGGCCTACGACAATAGGCAGGCGATGTCCCCATATCACCTGAATAAGGCCTGTTACACCCATTGCCATAAACACCTTTTGAGCAAAAAATAGCTTCTCGCCAGGTGTTCCTTGTGCCACAAACACACTTGTTACAACTACCGCAACGGCAAGTATAAACCACTGCAATGAGTATACGGTAAGCGCCGTCATGGGTAGGCGGTCATCCACATTGTATTTCAGTTTCATGTAGTCTTATTTTTTTTGAAGTGTTAGTACTATTTATATGTTGTAATTAGCTCTGTTGCGAGCTGTGGATTGTCGGTAGTTATGTAGTCGACACCATGCTTTATAGCCCAAGCTATGTCTTTGGAACTATTCGCAGTCCAGACACCCACTTTAAGACCCAGCTCGTGGGCCTTGCTTATCCATCGTGGGTTAAGGCGTAGGATGTGTATCGAGTAGTTGATGCCTTGATAGTTGCGCTTGGCAATGTGTCGAGGAGATGTGTCGCTGCCAAGATATAGAGCCAATCTGTTATTTTGTGCAGCAAGGTCACAAATCCTCTTGCTAAATGCTATGTAGGATGTGCGCTCGATAAGGCTATGCTTAACGATTAAGTTGTCGACCATCGTAAACAACTCATCATGAGTGACATTGTTTCCCGATGTCTTTATTTCGACAAATAGGGTGATATTGGGAAGGTTTTTCACCTCCTGAAGAAACTCTTCGAAGGTGGGTAATAATTCGCCATTGTCGAGGGGCATTTGGCGAAGTGTCTCGAGTGTTGTTGAGGCTATATGTACCGACTTGTTGCTGCTGTTATGTCGAGGGCCATGTGCCACCACAAGATGGTTGTCGAGTGTTAGGATAACATCTATTTCGACAACTGCTAAGCCTATGCTATCGGCAGCATGTAGCGCTGCAATTGAATTTGGGGAGGCTCCCTCAACATTGTGGCAACCACGATGAGCAACCACTTGTTGTGCAGCAAGAGGGGTGATAAGACTTAGAAACAGCGCTGTGATAAGTAGTGTTGTTCGGTACATTATATATAATATATTTATGTGCTATGACAGCACTAAAATGGACCTCCTCTGCGTGAGGTTGTTTTGCTCAGGAGATCCATTTTGTGTGTCACACATTATCATTGCGACATAATCTATAAATTAGACTATACCTTATTTATTGCTTTTAACCTTAGTTGCGAGAAAAATAATCACGCCAATAAGTACAGAGAGTACGCACGAGCATGCTGCGATGATAATCCACATTGTGAGTGATAGACCACCCTCGTCAACATGATTTTCTGAGCCCTGGATATGTGTGAGGTAGTAACCCTCGCCATTGCTCTCGAAGAATAGCTGCTTGGTGCTGTTGTCGATATACACGATAGGCATATCCTCCTCAGTAACAAGCACTACATACCACTTGTTGAGTGCAATGTTGAACTTGTAGCGAAGGCAGTACTTCTCCATGTCGATGTCGTCACGCATGATAGCCTCTGATTCCGACATGTATGCGAATGCCTTGTTGTTGCCAATGATGATGAGGTCATTACGATCTGTAGATTCAGAGTGCCACTCACCCAAGATCCACTGATACTCCGAAGGGATGTTGCCGTTGCGTGAGTTGTGAATCTCGTTGTTTAGGTCGCTCTCTGAGATGTTTGATGTGTCGACAGCAGCATTATTAATGCGTGTAGCGAGCTGAGCCTCAAGATCTTGTGCTGAGCCCTGGCGATAGTAGTCACCAATCATGTTGTTGTAAAGGTCGATATAGTATGTCTGCTTCCAGCCACTATATGTTGCCTTTAGGGTGATGTCGTTACCACCTGTGAGTCTCCATTTACCTACTACATTGATGTTGCCACTGAGTGTGAAGTTACCCTTCTTATCGCATGTTAGGGTGTTGCCCTCGCCATTTACCCATACGCCATAAATCCAGTTGGTGGTGATGTTGAGGTTTACGGCTGGCGATGGACTTCTGCCCACCTGTGACTTAGCTACATATCCCTCAATGCCGTTGTAGTATATGTGGTACCAGTTGGCATTTTCGTACGATTCGCCGTAGAACTCTGCTGCATTGTTACCATTTGGAAGGGTGCCTAGGATTGCACTCTTCGTTGTTGGACGTTGACGAATGTTGGTGTATCCGTCATAAGCATTACTGTAGACGTAGTCGTACCATCCAGCAACGCTCACATTGCCAATGCCTGAAAGAGCAAGCATCGCAACGCAAATAAAAATTCTGTAAATGTTCTTCATAATATAAGTTTTTAATTATTGGTTTGCGTTGTTAAGTATTTCTTACTTATGTTTTGTAGGTTAATACTCAATCTTATCCACTTTGTTTTGCCACTTCACGAATGCCTCCAACGCCTCGTTACGCATGAAGTGCTCGCAGTGTATCGAGCGATGGTCGTAGTCGAGACGCAGCTGGTCGTAAATAAACGAGTCGTCGAACTCGATGGCAGCAGCATCTCGCTTGGTGTTGGCATAGCATATACGCTCGATGCCCGCCCAATAAAGGGCACTAAGACACATGGGGCATGGCTCGCACGAGGTATATACCGTGCAACCTTCAAGGTTGAAGGTCTGTAATTTTTGGCAGGCATTACGTATCGCCACAACCTCGGCATGCGCCGTAGGGTCGTTGTTTGGCACTACACGATTTGCACCCTCGGCAATAAGCTCGCCATCGCGCACGATGATAGCACCAAACGGACCTCCTCCGCTGTCAATATTTTCGATAGATAGCTCTATTGCCATCTGCATGAACTTCTGGTCTTCGAGGCTGTAGTCGGTGCGTTCGGGTAGACCATTCTGGGTGTCAAACTTTGTCATTGTTGTAAATAGTTTTTACCTAATGCGTATCCTCAATAACTGCACCATAGCTTAGTCGTTGATGAGGTTATGCTCAGGGTTATATATCTCGCTCTCGATGCTTAGTGCGTTGAGTACCGTGTGGAATACGTGGTACTGCTCGGCGCACTCAACATCCTTGATTGTGCGCTCCGAGTCCGATAGCCACACAATAAATGGAATGTCGAACTGCTCTCGTGGTGCCATCGACTTAGGCATGCCGTGCATGTATAAGTTGTTCTCGCCCAACGACTCACCATGATCCGATACAAATAGTAGGGTAGAACGCCAATCCTTGAGCGTGCGAAGCTCCTCGATAGCCGAGTGTATAATGTAGTCGGTGTAGAGTATGGTGTTGTCGTAGGCATTTATTAGCTCCTGCTGGTCAGCCTCAGCCATCTCCACGGTGGTGCACACGGGCGTAAACTTCTCAAACTCAGCAGGGTATTTTTTGTAATATGTTGGTCCGTGGCTTGTGCTTGTGTGCAGAACTATGAACACCTTGTTTTTGTCGCTCAATGCTATGCGCTCAGCAAGGCCCTCGACTAATATTCCGTCGTAGTTTGGATTGGCATTAGGATATTTTGCCTTGAGGTCGGCAACCTTCTCTATGTCGGCAATGTGTAGCGGTGGCTCTCCCCAGTTGTTCGTGCGCCATACCACATCTACGCCACCACGATAGAGGTAGTTAGGAAGTATCTCGTAAAGTTTATCAGTGGCTTTGTGGTCGATGATGGCCTTCACACCCGCTGTGGTGTATGTCGCAGCCGACTCGGCACGGAGTGCTGTTACTGAGTCTTGCTTCATAAGCGGGTTTGTCTCCCTTTCGTAGCCATACAACGAGAAGTTTTTGCTACGTGCCGACTCACCAATAATCACCACGCATACCTCCTTGTTATCGTTCTTTATCGTCGCATCAGGGAGCAGTATCTCTTTGGCATTAAGGCGTTTCCAGCTATTGTAGTAGCGCACGGTGTTCACCGTATACGACCATGGTAGTATTATGCTGCCGAGGCGTGGCACGTTGCGGTCGATCCATAGTGTGTTGTTGAGGTTGGCAACGCCCACGCCAACGATGATTAGTATTGATGTGAGCGATGTTAGTAGTAGGTGCTTGAGTTTGCCACGCTCGATTTTTGCCATGAATAGCCATAGGCATGGCACAACGCCAAGCAGTAAAAAGTATAGTACGCCGCTTAGTGAGAAGTAACCCGATGCCTCGGAGTAGCGGGTGTTAAACACATTACCCATCATCTCGCTTGTTATGAGCACCTCGTAGCTATTTATGAAGTATAGTGCTAAGGCGTTGAATAGTAGGCTTATGGCAATTATTATCTTGCCTACGATGCGTCCTAAGTAGATGAGTAGGTAGATTAGTAGCATGTGCACAGCAACGAGGATTATTGCTATGCTGCACACTATGAGTATGCCATTTGCTCCCTGCTCAGTGCTCTCTATTACACCCTTCATTAGCGGTATGTTGTAGCCAACGAGGGTGAAAAGGCTTAGAATTGCCGAGAATAGGGCTAAGTGTATCGGCTTTGAAAATATCTTACCGAGTATATCTCTTATTTTACTCATGCTTCTTATTATTTTTTGCGCAACAGCCTACAAATTGTTACGATGATAGCAGCGCTGAGCAATGCTATGATTAGGTTGTAAACCACTGTGAGCGCTATGTTTATGCTGTGTTGTGAGTTTGTCGATGGGTAGTCGCCCGCAAGCTTGTCATAGCGAGCAAAGGGGTTGGTATATATCACCTCGCCTGAGCTGAAATATGCCACGAAGCGTACGTAGGGCTCATCGTGGGGTAGTGCGTACTTTAGCTCATCGACACTGCTTATGTCGATGAGTGTGCGGTGGTTCTCGCCATATGCCACTATGTGCTCGGCGCTCTCTGATAGTTCCATATAAATCGTATCTGAGGTAACGCCAATCTTTGTGATGCGAGGTATGTTGCGCTGCTCGTCGTACTTTGTTGCCCAGTCACCATTGCCATAGTCGGGTAGGCGCATCGAGTAGTAGCCGCCCTCAAGGAGTGTGTGGCGGATATCTGTCCAGTTGGCACTTGGCGAAGATAGAAAGTTGCAACGTCGTGCTATCTTGTCGCTACGGTCTGGATAGTGTAGGTCGTCATTGGCAAGACCAAATGAGTAGTGGCCAGCACTCAGTGCCTCGTCCCAATATTCGCACTCTGTAGAACGCCCACTGTCAAGCTCCATGATTGTGTATCCCGAGAGCTTGCGCATCATCGCACTGCTTGTGAGCGGTGTGCGCAATGGGTGGTTGAGTTGCATGAAGTCGCACTCTGCGCTAAGCATGTCTATCTGCCACTGGCGCTGCGAGGGTAGTATCGGTAGTATATGGTCGAAGCGCATGACACGCTCTGCGCCAAACACCACTTTGTGATATTTGAGTAGGTTGTAGCCATGCTCATATGCCGACACGTGTTGCTCCTTTATGGGGTGCTCGGTGATATAGTTGTGGTTTGTGAAAGTAACTATATCGTAGCCGAGCTTGTTATATGCCTCTAAGGTCTCCTCAGGCGAGTAGTCACACTCGTTTAGTGGTGAGTCGATGCGTGTGTGGGTGTGGAAGTTGGCACGTTGCCATGCTGTTAGAGTGTCGATGTTGCGATATGGGTTGAAAATGTCGGGACCGCTAAAAGGTGTTGGCTCAGCAAAATCATAAATAGGGCTTATGCTTGTTATGACTATGCATAATAGCATACCGAGCAAGAGTGTTATGATGCCCTTGCCTACAATCTTCGCTATCTGCTTGTAATATGTGCCTGCCATATTTTTGGTGCGTACACTATAATTGTAACGTACAAAAATATAAATTTTTTTTCAAAATTAAAATTTATAGTTATGACTTTTTAGTCATAGCTCTGTTTGTTGCAAATGTTAAGTTTTGTCTGCTCTTTTTTGATGTTTAACATTTTTGTCGTATATTTGTCTTGAAAATCACATCTTGGCTCTATGTTGTTTAAAATCAATGTTGAAAATATACCCAAGATTAATGATTGTTATTTTGTTGATTTGTAGAACATTCCTAAATATATCTTAGTGTTATGAAACGAAAGTTGGTTATTGTTTTTATTCTTATCTGTGTGTTGGCCGGAGGTTATGTTTTCTATAAGCACCTTCAGGAAAGAAAGGCGGCAAAGGATGAGCAGCTTGATACTATTAAGGTGTGCATTGAGGCGATGAGTGATTTTCAGCAGTTCTTCGAGGCTGAGAGTTTCGAGATGGCTGTTCACTGCTACGATGGTGGCTACGACCTGTTGACTGGCTTCGAACCTGCATTCGATGATTTGGTATCGCAGAAGGAGGAACTTATCAAACTTTATGAAGATGATAGGGTGCTTAAGCAGTATGGCATAGCAAAGAAGCGTGTTGAGGACTCGCAGTTCAACTAATAATAATTCCTTTAAAGTAACTCATTCAAACTCACACTAACCCACAAAAAAGAGAAGCAAGCACGTGCTTGCTTCTCTTTTGATTATCAGTGTCATATTTCTTGATAACATAGCCCGACCACGGTCGGGCTATGACTTTAACCTCAAAGGGGTTTATTCCTTCTTGATTGTGCTGTAACAAGTCTCAAGGCCACCCTTCGTGTTGCTCAAGTAGAGCTTGTCACCCGCAAAGCGATAATACTTCTTTGTAGGTGTGGCATTCATATTCTCTGCACTTGTGATGTATAGTACATCATCGTCGAAAGTGTACTTATACCAAACAGGGTGTGATGGGTCTTCTATAGGTGCTGCCATTGGATTATCATATTTATTGTGATACATAAAGCAATCCGTTGGTGTCACAAACTTGATGTGGTCATCGTAGTAATAGTCGCCCTCTGCGCGCATTGTGCTCCAGTCACCGAGGAAGCGGCGGTCAGCATCTGCCTTCTTGTGGTATACAATCATACCACTCTCAACTTCCTCGACATAGAAAATAATCCTATTTGACTCCACGCTATACTTTACTTCTTCCGCCTCCTCGCCAGTATAACCAATGCGTAATATATCACCTTCGCACTCATATGTTAGACCACCACGGGTCATTGACATATGGCGACCTGAAGATACCTCATACTCATCAGTTGTACGATAGCCAGTACCATCCTCCCAAAAACGGAATGTAGACTCATATACGAAATCACCGAGCTGATCATTGATTTCGCCCTCAAGCACCCACAAGCCCACAATATTTCTATTTACGGTGCTCACATTTGTCTGCCCATCTGAGGGTGTCTCATTCTCAGGCTTGTTAGGAGCAACTTCTTTTTCACACGACATTGTCACGCCTGCTACCGCAAGCATCAACAACATAAATAGACTCTTTTTCATAGTTCTAAGTTTTATAGGTTTAACAATAGGTTATTCATCTTTTACGATTTTTTTCTAACACAAAGTTATTCGGAAAAAGTTTTGCAAAACAAAAAACGACCTACGAATTTTAGTTCGTAAGTCGTTGAAAATCAATAGATGTTAAAAATATTTGTTTCTGACCGCCTGTCTGCGCTCCACCCTTTCCTTCCCCGTTCATGTGGGCTGGGGCATTGGCACGGACATTGTAGCCGCTCACCGCAACGCCCAGCGGGCGCTGCAGCAATC
>JAFODV010000061.1 GCA_017380515.1 Alistipes sp. | reverse complement strand
GGATGTGACTGTGATAAGCGTGCTTACGCTTGATCTTACCTGTGCCGGTGAAAGAAAAACGCTTCTTTGCAGCGGCATTTGTTTTCATTTTTGGCATTGTTACAAAAGTTAAATTAGTTAATAATAGCGCGCAAAGGTAAAAATAAAATTCGATACTGCAAAATTATCCTATTCAAAAAACGCAATTTATTATAACTTTATCTGCTATCAAGCAGCAAAACTATATTTCAACAATCTTAAACTGCGCCGCCACGGGGAGGTGATCCGAGAGCTCCACCTCGTTGTTAGCATTGTAGTTGAGAGGCTCCAAGCCCTCAGAGTAGAGCACATAGTCGATACGCAACCAGCCCCACATAGGACGATAGGTATAGCCAAAGCCACTACCCTTCTGCGTGAATATATCATTGAGGTTATCGGTCATCTGCTTGTAGACATACGAGCCAGGGGTGTCGTTAAAGTCTCCACAAACGATATGGCGATAAGGCGTAGCACTGATAACCTGGCGCAACGAGTCTACATGGTTAATACGCACTGAGGTATTCTCCGCAACACGATCAACGATGCTCATCATGTTGTCTCTATCGCTCAAAATCTTACCGCGCGAAATATCCTCACTATCCTCCTCCGTGATACCCATAGTGTAGAAGTGGTTGTTGAATACTCGAATGGTATCCTTATCCGCCATGACAATATCCACCCACTGCGATGTGCCACGACCTGTATCTGCTATGCTACCGCTTGCCACGATGGGATAGCGACTATAGGTGCGCAGGATGACATTCTCCGACTCGTTAACATCGTTGATATAGATGTTTTTATAGTTCTCGGTTATGAGCAAGTCGATGTAGTCCAGATTATCGGCATCGAGAGCATACTCCTGCAAGCAGATGACATCGGCCGCACGCTGATTCTTGACAAAGGGGTTTGACACGGCGAGATAGTCGGCATACTCCTTAACTACACGGTGGCCATCGTCATTGCGGAAGCCACGCACATTATATGAGACAACCGTAAAGGCATCCTTAGGCTGGCTCTCCACCTCGGTGTCGCGCACCCAGTTGATGTTGAAGAACTCACTGACATGGAATAGACCAGGGATAAGCACAAGGAATACGGCAAACGCGAACTTCCACCTACGGGCAATTATCCACACCATCAGACATGCCAACACCAAGATATACAAGATATGGCGGAAGTGACCGACGATGGTCAGTGCGCCATAGTACTCAGGCGAGATATAGCGCGTGAGGTATGCAATGATGAGTGCCACAGATAGAGATATGGTCAGAGCCAAATGCACAATAAAGAACATAGTGCCGATATACGAGCCCTTTCTCTTTGGCTTCGAGCCACCACCAAGTGGTGAGCTGCTGTAGGTTTCGCTGTTTTTTGACATAGTCGTAAAGCTTTGTAACCTTAGGGGGGTTAAGTTTGTTATTTGTTTGTGTCGTAGTTTTCTAATAGTAGTAGTTGTTGTGCTTGCGTGCCTGACGACGCCACCACACAAGGAGCAACCAGCCCCAGAACATACCTCCGAGGTGGGCAAAGTGTGCGACATTATCCATAGAGCCCGATACACCGAGTAGGAGCTCCAGCGCACCATAAATCACCACAAACCACTTGGCCTTGAGCGTAATAGGTGGGAAGATAAGTGATATCAGAGCATTGGGATGTAGCATGCCGAAGGCTAAGAGCAAGCCGAAGATTGCGCCCGAAGCACCTACGGTAGGGACCTGCATATACATTATCCACTCTCTGCTACCCACCTCAAGCGTAGCGAGGTCTATTTGTGCGACACCCATCTGGAAGAGTGCAGCGCCCACGCCACACACTATATAATATATAAGGAAGCGCTTGGCTCCGAGCTCCAACTCCAGGGTACGGCCAAACATCCACAACGAGAACATATTGAAAAAGAGGTGCGAAAAGCCTCCGTGCATAAACATATAGGTCAATGGCTGCCAGATGCTAAAGTGCGCCTGGTTCCAGGTGGGGTCGACAACGGAGTTTATCGATAGTATCTCACGCCAAAGCTCCTGCGCACCCGCTCTCACATCAAGTGGGAAGAGCTGAAAGCGAATCATCGACGGCTCAAACAGCATCATCGCCACATAGACCACAACATTAGCAATCAGAAGGTTGAGCACCACAGGGGGTGTCGAACTATTTGTTCTAAATATAGACATACTCTATAGTTTGGTTTCTAATTAAAACTTCGTGAGCTTCGCACGCAGCTCATCCACCGTAAGTTCCGCCATGATGGGCGTGCCGGAGTTCGTGAAGCTGGGATTTGCACACTTCTCCAGGCGGTGCAACAACTCCAAGGCCTCGGCCGACTTCACGCCCTTGCCATAGCCCGCGCTACCACGGCGCGCCATAAGCTCCGCCATGCGCTCTCGCTCGCGCTCCAAGGGCATATCACCATCCTCAATGCCGTGCAACAACTCATATATCAACTCATCGAGCGGCGTCGCAACATCCAACACCGCGGGGCGTCCCGCAACCGAGATGCGACCCTCACCGAGATACTCCACCTCGAAGCCCATGGCTGCGAACTCCGTGG
>JAFODV010000060.1 GCA_017380515.1 Alistipes sp. | reverse complement strand
GGCACATACGACCTATACATCAACGAGGCTCTCGACACCTACTACGTAATGAGCGAGGGCAAGCTTCCATCAGAGGCTAACGAGGTGATTGCTCAGGGTGAAGACGTTTGGTACGTAACAGGCCTCGGCGAGACTCAGCGTATGCGCAAGTCGGGCATCTTCCAGTCTATCACAAGTGTTGAGCTCGACGAGGATGGCTTCAAACTCTACCATAGCCTTAACAACCTCACCTATGGTGCAGCAGAGGACTCAACAGCAGAGATTGGCGAGGAGATTGCCGTATCGTCAGATGCGGAGGCAAGCATCAAGGTAGAGGCAGAGAGCAACAAGCTTTACGACATCTACTTCAGTGTTGAGATGAGCAAGCTATGGGTTATGCCACGTGGTAGCAAGCCCGATGTATTGTACACATGCAACTATGCTGAGGGCGTATGGTTCACAACCAATAACTTCATGATTAGTCTTAAGGCTGATGGTATTCGCATAACCCTCGACTGCAATAGCGCCGTAAACTATGAAAATGCTATCATCCCAGAGGCTACCTACTCTGTTGGTGGCGAGAATGGCTATGTAATCAACGTGGAGGGTTGCGAGGTTGCTAATGAGGATGGTAAAAACCAAATCTACAGCGGCTCTGTAACCATTACCCACCTCGAGGAGGGCTACGACATCTATGTAGATGTTATCACCACCAAGCAACACCGCATTCGCGCTCAATACACTGGTAAGGTATCATCTAACCAGTTCATGGGTGGTCCAGTTACTAATCCAGGCGAGTAATTATGAAACGACTTTTTGCAATACTCTCTATTATAGGCTTGCTCCTCACATCGTGCGAGCCTATAATTGAGACGCCATCAACAGACGAAGATAACCTATTGGTTAACACCAAAATACTATATTTCGGTGCTGAGGGTGGCAATGGCGAGATTGAGTATAGCATAAGCCAGCCTACCGAGGGTCTTGTGCTTGAGGCAAGGAGCGACAACGACTGGATCAGCAACATTGCCATTGACAACAGGATAACCTTCGCAGTGGAGGCCAACCAAGATGCTCAGCAGCGCATAGGCTTTATCAAAATAGGCTATGGCGCTGAGAGATACACAGTGACCGTGCAGCAGAGTGGCAATAGCAACACCGGAGGCTCAGTAACAATCATTATCGCCGAACGCAAGAAGGAGATAGATGCCAAGGGTGGCACATACGAAATTGGCTACACCATATCTGGCGCAGAAGAGGGCATCATACCCGATGTAGAAGCAAATGCTGAATGGATTGAGCAGATTAGTGTCGATAGCGAAAAGCTAACGTTCGTAGCAGCAAATAACTCATCAAACGAGGAGCGCAAGGCAACAATCACGCTCAGCTATGATGAAGCTGTTGCCAAGGCAACAATCACACAGAAGGGCGCTGTATATGAGGTGGTGATAACAGCATCATCTACCACTGTGCGCGCTGGCCAGAGCGTGACATTCAACGTTGAGTATGCAGGCGAGGATGTCACCCAGGAGGCTACAATATGCGACTACTACACCCATAACGAGATGCCGAACCCTACGACATTTGACGAGGTGGGCGAGTATGCTATTATTGCAAAATATAACAACTCTACATCTAAGCTCATATCAATCATTGTTTACCCCGCATCAGCCCCAGACTTCCCAGTCGATAGCGACGCCTTAAACTACAACTTCAAGTATCGCATGTTGCTCATCGACCACACAGGAACAGATTGTGGCTATTGCCCATATATGATGCAATCACTCAAGGAGATTGAGGAGGATTCAGCCTTCAACGACTATTTCAATATAGCCATGGCACACTCCTACAACACAAGTGATGCTGCATACTCTTATACGGCACTCACTATGCGCTACTACTATCAGAAGACATTGAATGTGCTCACAGGATTCCCCACACTCACCTACAACTATCAGTATGCGAACTCTGCGAGCTCCAACATCAGCAATATCAAGCAGCACTTCAACAAACTTAAGAAGGAGAGTACAGATGCTGCTGTTGCCGTAGCAGCCAAGCTTGATGGCGACAAGATTGTTGTCAGCGCATCGCTAAAGTCGAAGGTGGCACGTCTCTATAAGGTAAACATTCTTCTTCTCGAGGACGACATCTACAGCAAACAGTACAATGCTTGGGAGACATGGATGAGCACCCACAACAATGCTATTCGTGCGAGCTATGCCACAATCAGCCAGAGCGACATATCGGGTGCTGAGTGGGGCTATGTAGCAGCAGAGAGCACATCGCACAAGGTATTTGAGTTGCCTATCGAGAACACCAACTGGGTGAAGAGCAACTGCAAGGTGCTTGTAATCATCGCAGCACAGGATGCCAACTATGGCAATAAGTACGAGGTGGTAAACACCACTATGTGTGACCTCAACGAGAGCAAACCGTTCGAATACAGATAGAACTATATACAAAGCTTAAAACTAAAACTCTAATGAAAAAACTATTCCTTCTTTTTGCACTATGTGCATTCACACTCGCAGCTTGCGAGACAACAACAGAAGAGACTCCTAAGGGCAAGCTCACACTAAAATCGAAGTCAGTTATGAACTTCGAGGCTGCTGGTGGCCAGGGCGAGATCGTCTACGACTTCGTGTTGGAGAATGAGACACGCGCATCAAAGCCAACAGCAGTGTGCGTTGTAGACTGGATTACCGACATCACAACAACTGACAACAACACTATCACATTCAACGTCGCAGCAAACGACAGCAATGAGCGTGAAGCAACAATCAAGGTTGAGTATGGTACTGACAGCTTCCAGGTTATGGTAATACAGGCTGGCACTTCAGCAGCTGACGTTAACTTCACAGCAACACATGTTGGTGGCACATTCTACGGCAAGTTCCTCGTGAGTGGTGGCCAGACTGAGGGTTTCAACTACTTCGTAATCCTCTCTGACACTCAGCCTGAGGCTGTTACCTCTATTCCTGCATATGCTACTGAGTATCGCTTCGATATATATGCTGGTGAGTCATCAGAGTTCAACCGCGAGGTACACATCCCTGTTGGCACATACACAATCGACCACTCTCGCTCATGCCGCATCGGCACTATTGATGCTTATCAGGATTGTAGCTACGTATACAACGCAAATGGAGTATCTGCAGCATTCAAGACTGGTACACTCACAGTTACCGAAGATAGCATCGTGGCAGACGTAACATTGATGAATGGCGAGGTTCACCATGTTGAATACAATGGCGCACCTATCATGGAGGATTACAGTTTGCCTACATATGCTGACGTTTACCCTGTAAGCCAGTACACCGACACACTATCATTCGACGTTACTGGTGGTTACATGTATGCTTACTATCGCGGCAACTGGTTTGGCATGGACAACGATGTATGGTTTATGCACATGATTGAGGAGAAGGTAGGCTTCAGCGGCGTATACATGATCTTCAACTTCATCGTTCCTAAGACGGCTGGTGGCTTCAGCAACCCTGAGGGTTACCTTGGCGAGTATAAGCTCACTAACCCTAACGAGTCAATGGACTACACCTTCCCTGCTGGTCGCTTGCGCGACGATAGCCAGCAGCTCAACGCATGGTACATGTACTGCATAAATGGCCAGATCGACATGTCGCAGGCAGCACCTATCGTTGATGGTACTATCAAGGTAGAGAAGGTTGACGGCAATACTGTTATCACCGTTGATGGCAAGGACGATGCTGGCAACGACGTTAAGGGCACTTTCAGTGGCGTTGTTAGCGAGATTGAGAACCAGGGTACAATCATCCGATAATTGCACCATAAGATAATTTAGTTGGGGCTAACTCTTAGAAGTTAGCCCTATTTTTTGTATATTTGCCCAAAAGCAATACATATGAAACGACTACTACCTATACTCGCTGTTTGCATATCGCTATTCGCTGTCGGATGCAACAATCACGATGCTCGTTACGATAGCGGCATCTCACGTGAACTTGCCGAGTGGCGAAAGGCTACAATCAACGACGTGAGCTACCACCTTCTATTCGACCTTGTCGACAACTGGGGATGGATAGCCATAAGGTACACCCTCGACGAGCCACAGGATGTGATAATCGACTTCCGCAACACAGAGCTTGTAAGAGAGATATCGCTTGGTGGAAGCACTCAGCCAATTACTAACAAGTGCACACTTGCAAACGAGCATATTGTGATACCTAAGTCACTGACACATAGCGGAGAGCAGAGTGTAAACATATACTTTACAGTAGACAACCAGTCGCTTAATCGTAACCCCGAGTTTCTCTATACGCTGCTTGTCCCCGACCGTGCACACACCCTATTCCCATGCTTCGACCAGCCCGACATGAAGGCTTGGTATGAGCTAAACCTCATCATCCCCAAGGGGTGGAAGGCTATATCCAACACCCAAACAACCGTTGATAGCTGGGGTGCAGAGACCTACGAGCATTTAACAGGCAACGTGCTCCCTGACGACACTAAGATTGTCAGCTTCAAGCCTACCGAGCCACTCAGTACTTACCTCTTCTCGTTTGTTGCGGGCGAGCTCGAGAGTTGCACCTACAACGATGGCCGACACACCTTCACGGCATACTACCGCGAGAGCGACCCTAAGCGCCTTAAGCAACTCGACACCATCTTCGAGCAGGTGGCAGCATCGCTCGACTGGTTGGAGGAGTACACAGGTATAAAATATCCATTTGCCAAGTACGACTTCGTGATACTCCCAGGCTTCCAGTATGGTGGCATGGAGCACACGGGAGCTACGCTATATAACGACACGCAGATGTTCCTCTCGGAAAATCCTACGCTCGACGAGGAGCTGCGTCGCACAAAGCTCATCACGCACGAGACAGCGCATATGTGGTTTGGCGACTATGTGACAATGGAATGGTTCGACGACGTGTGGACCAAGGAGGTGTTTGCCAACTACTTCGCAGCACGCATGACCGAGCCCCTATTCCCCGACATCAACCATACGCTCAATCGCATGAAGACACTCACGTCAGCAGCCCTTAGCGAGGATCGCACCGAGGGCTCAACGTCGATACGTCAGCCACTGGACAACCTCTCAAATGCAGGTCTTATCTATGGTCAGACAATCTACAACAAGGCTCCTGTGGTGATGGACAAGCTTGTGGAGATTATGGGCGAAGAGGCATTTCGTGAGGGCATTCAGGAGTATTTGACGACCTACGCCTACTCGAATGCTACATGGGACGACCTCGTATCTATTCTCGACAAGCGCTGCGATGAGGACTTGGCAACGTTTAGCGACGTATGGGTAAACCAGCGAGGAATGCCACATATCAGCCTTGAGCGCAGAGACAACACCCTGACGGTGGCGGATAGCGACCCTTTGGGCCGTGGTCTTAGCTGGCCACAGCGCTTCACGGTAACTGCCGTCACAGCTGAGGGTGAGAAACATCATATCGACGTTGATGTCAAGAGCGAGCCTACGACATATACCCTACCCGCCGATACTGAGTATATCATTCCAAACAGCTGTGGCCGTGGCTACGGACTATTCCTCGTTTCAGACTCAGACCTTGAAAGCCTCAGACAACGCTGGCTGACAATAGATGACGACACCGCACGCCAGGCAACGCTGATGAACCTATACGAGAACTACCTTGCAGGAAGAATCGCTGATTATGACATGCTCACAACGCTTCTTCTTGGTCTATCTGCCGAGCGCAACCCACTCATAGCCTCTACTATCGTGTCGCAGATTGCCGAGCCTCTGCAAAATGGCAACCACCCATTGCAGGAGTTAAGCCTACTCAACGAGGCAGAGCACCACCCTCTCAAGTCGTGCCGTCAGCAGATACTAAGAATGCTTATGCAGGTGGCTACGTGCGATAGCGTCACAGCCGACCTATATAAGATTTGGAAAGAGGGCAGCCACCCGCTATTAAGCGTAACCGACTATATGACACTCAGCTACGAGCTTTCGTTACGCTATCCAGAGCGTTACGCCGAGATTGTTGCAACTCAGCGTGAGCGTATCACCGACGAGGATCGTCGTCGCCAGTTCGACTTTATCATTCGTGCCGTAGACCCATCCATCGAAGCACAAGAGGCACTCTTCGTAGAGCTTCTTGAGCCTGAGAACAGACGCATAGAGCCATGGACGGCAACTACACTGGCATACCTCAACCACCCATTACGCGACAAGGAGTCGGCAAAATATATCCATCGCGGACTTAGCGAGCTTCGCGAGGTGCAGCGCACGGGCGACATCTTCTTCCCACGCAACTGGGTGGGAGCACTTCTCAGCAGCCATCGCTCACAAGAGGCATACGACGAGCTGCAGCGTTGGCTTAACGACAACCCCGACTACCCTCAGCTACTACGTAACAAGATTTTACAAGCGGCATACCCACTCTCACGAGTGCAGCAATAGCCATTCACGAGCAATACGACTGGCGGCACGGCAGATGTTCTGCTGTGCCGTAGTTTGTTGCATAGCCTCCTTCAGCGGCATACCCTCAGGCGTAGCCTCATATATGCGTGTAAAGCCACCTGCAAGCAGTTCATCACACCACTCTACCCCACCGCCAAGGGCTATGACAGGAATATTCTTACGCTTGGAATGTGCCAACACACCCGCAGGAGCCTTGCCCATGAGTGTCTGCACGTCGATACGCCCCTCTCCCGTGATAACAAGCTGAGCATCATCAAGCAACATATCGAAACCTAATGTGTCGAGAACAAGCTCAATGCCGGGCTTTAGCTCTGCGCCAAGTAGGGCAATGAGGGCATAGCCCACGCCGCCCGCAGCGCCAGCACCCTCAACATTGTGATACTCGCCACCCACAACAGCTGAGAAACGACGCATGCCCGCATCAAGAGCCTCAACCATAGCTGGCGCAGCACCCTTCTGCTTTGCATAGACCCACGCAGCACCACGCTCGCCATAGAGCAGATTATCTACGTCGGAGGCAACAACAATCTCGCACTCTGCAAGCCTCGCATCAGCATGCGACGCATCAATTTTCGCCACTCGACACATAGCCTCACCAGACGGTGTAAGCTCCTCGCCCTCCATATTATAGAACCTATATCCCAAGGCCGAGAGCATACCCATGCCGCAGTCGTTCGTGGCACTGCCTCCAATGCCCAATATCATGCGGCGAGCACCCCTATCGAGTGCGTCACGCATAACCTCACCAAGACCATAGGTCGACGCGAGCATAGGGTTGCGCTCCCCGACACGTAGCAGTGCAAGGCCTGATATTTGCGCCATCTCTATGATTGCTGTGGTCTCGTGCATAGCATAGCTGCATGCAGTCATGCGGCCAAGAGGGTCGCGGGCAACAACACTCTGCATAGTAGCACCCAGCACCGAGACAAGCGATTGTAGCATGCCGTCGCCACCATCAGCAATGGGCACAACTACGATATCGCTATCAGGCACAATACGGCGCCACCCCTGAGCAAAGGCCTCAGCCACCTCGTTGGATGTTAGCGACCCCTTGAACTTGTCGAAGGCTAAGATAATACGTTGCATGATGTGGTAATGGTTTTTGACAAAGATAGCGAAATTGTGCGTAATGGCATGCTATTTTTTGACAATTAGCATTGTTAATTGGTCAAAACCGCCTATATATTGAAAAGAAATTATTTTAATGCAATTTTTTTTGTACACCACACGTTATTATGGCACAAGGATTGCACAATCCTTAAACAGCTACGTTGCAAAACACGTAGTTAGGTTTCTTCATTTATTTAAGTTTGGGGACAAAAAGTAGTTTTGCCTCAAATAAAGTTTGGGTTAGTAGAGGGATAGGGCAACCGAGACGGTTCCCCTATTCTTTTTTTACCCTATTCGATGTCGCTTTTGGGCGTAGAAATATCTAATTTAGACCACTCTGATACTTTGGCAAGAATGTTGCTCGTTAAGTAGTCAGCAATGGTGATAACTGCACATCATTGCGAGGTTTCTTCATTTATTTAAGTTTGGGTTAAAACGAAATTTGCAATGAATTTCGGGAATAGGCGATAGTCGGGAAGACTCTCGCCTGTTTTTTTATTTAGACGATTTTTTTGATGGTTTTTAGGCGTAATTTTCCTCAAATTTTAGTGTCATTTTTACCCGAAATTAGCGGAGGAACTCCCCCTTCAAAGAGCAAAGTTTATAAACGCTTAATTAACCTACTAAAACTGTTAGTGGTAGGTTTAGTAAAAAGGGGTACACACTGTTGGTTGAAAAAATTTTCTCCCAAAATTTTCACTCAAAAATATCGAACTTACCATACTTTTTAAGGTTAATAAACTATTTATATATAAACAGCAGTTATATGGAATACAAAAGGAAACAAAGGGCATTAAGTGATATTACGAAGCAGAAAATATCATCAAAATTGAAAGGTAGAAGGAAGAGTTTGAGTCATTGTCAGAACATTTCAAAGGGACTTGAACACTATTGGTCGCAAATC
>JAFODV010000011.1 GCA_017380515.1 Alistipes sp. | reverse complement strand
GGAATGTGGAAGAAATCACTGAATTTTACCATAATATTCAAAGATGGATTAATGACTACTTATGATGAAAATAAAGAAGAGGAGATTTATATAAAGCTTTATCCAGCATTACTAGGCAAGCAAGAAGATAGGTCAAATGAATGGTCGGGTACTGGTTTTGCGTTAAAAAATAATCATATTGTAACTAATTACCACGTAATTGAAGGTGCAAATACAATTAAGGTACAAGGTATAAATGGTGACTTTGATACGAAATATAATGCTAGTGTTGTAGCAACAGATAAATTTAATGATATCGCAATTTTAAAAGTTGATGGGGTTACTATTCAAACAAACAATATTCCATACGCTATTAAAACATCTACAGCCGATGTGGGGGAGGATGTGTTTGTGTTGGGATACCCTTTGACATCTACGATGGGCGAGGAAATAAAATTAACAACGGGAGTTGTTAGTTCTAAAACGGGTTTTCAGGGAGATGTGTCATTATACCAAATTTCAGCACCTGTACAACCAGGAAATAGTGGCGGACCTCTTTTTGATGGAACTGGGAATATAATTGGTATTGTATCTGCTAAACATGAAGGTGCTGAAAACGTTGGATATGCATTAAAAACCTCTTATTTAAGAAATCTTATGGAGAGTGTAATGACAGAGAACATTTTGCCTCAAACCAATAAAATAGCAAGCTATAAGTTGAGTGATAAAGTGAAATCACTCAAGAACTATGTGTATTATATTACTTGTTCAAGTACGGAGAATTCAAAATCAAATTATAATACAGTGGAAAATTCATCATCAGCTAGGACATACTATAATCCTCATATTAATAGGAAAATGGATAGCAAATTGAAAGTCATATCCGTATCAGTGCAAGACAATCAAACAGTAATTACATTCTCTGATAATAATTTAATTGATGGTGGTGGATATTACCAATGGTTTACAATGGATAAAAACGCATATATAGCCACGAATGGACAGAAGTATAAATTAATTAGAGCAGAAGGAATTGCAATATATCCTGAAAAGACATATTTTTCTTACGCTGGAGAAACTAAAACATTTACCTTATATTTCCCTGCTATTCCTAAAAATTCAACATCAATTGATTTTATAGAATCTGAGGATAGTAAATGGAGATTGTATGGCATTCAATTGATGTAACATTCACTTATATACAAAAATGAATATCTGTAAAAATAGAGTAAATTCCAATTAATTTTAATTTTTGCACAACGATACTAACTCACTAATTTTGATGTGATACGCAAAAAGTAAATATACACCCTATAACATAACAACACTATATATCATATTTATATACAAATATACAATACTACGGAGTGGGAATAACCTTTTAAGGTAATCATGTGTCGTCTAAGCGACAATAGATCATAGCAATAAAAAAGCTCCGAACGAATGGTTCGGAGCTTTTATTGTGGTTATGCTCTACCGAAGGAAGTTCTTAGTATTGCGTTCGGCACGTGCCTCAACCTCATCGGGGAGCGAGGCAAAGAAATCGAAGCCTGTGAGCCTCTCAACCTCATCGACAGACATAGCGTAGTTATAATACTTGTCGCTATAGGCTCTATGCTCAAACCAAAAGCCGATAGCCTCAGCATCAACAACCTCACCTGATGAATCACGCTCAACACGTAGCACCACCTTATAGAAGTAGTTAGGCACAGGCACACGCTTAGTATCGTCCTTTGCCGAGGTGTAGACTATCTCGCAGCTCTCGCCCACGGGCTCAAACACAACGCCCGTAGCAACATACAACGGCTCGTGATCGGCATATTGCTGCACAGCCGACTCGAGGTGCATCCATACACCTCCATTAAACCTATCATGGATCTGTGGCACCGAGTTAGTGACATAGAATGTCTGCTCCTGGCAATCACGGCGTGAATTGCGCGAGGCATTAGGGATAAGGTGGCCTCGTGAGTAGCCATCGTTATAGCTACGTGAGCACAGGTTAACCTGCTTCGAAGTACTCAGCTGTGGATTATAGCTCCACGACGTAGGGCGCTTGATGCTGCCCATATCATCGCTATCGACGGTATAGGCCACCCACAATGAGGCATAGCGCTCGGTGTCGTAGAACGCCGTATAGTTTAGCTCGCCGTCGCACAGCATCTCCAGCTCAACAGCAGCAGGACAATGATCACATGGCGCTGGAAGTTCAAGGCTACGCCCTAAAGCATCAGCGCCGTAGGCTGATAAGTCCTGCTGAGGCTCGCCAGCAACGGCCATATCAGCACCCTCATTGCCACGTGTGAGCACCACGCCAACGACTATAACAATAAGAATGGCAACGACATATAGCGACATTCGTTTCATAGGGTCTACTTTTTAAACAACATCTGGGCAAACTCAGTAAGATATATTCGCCAGTTGCGCCACTCGTGGCCACCAGTGCTTTCACGGTAGACATACTCGCAACCGAGCTTATCAAGCAGCTCACGATACTTAACATTCTCGTCGTAGAGGAAGTCACCGCTGCCGATAGCTATCCAATATAGTTGTGGTTTGTCGCTAAACTGACGCTCGAGCTTTGCTTCAAGGTCGTCGTATGTCGCAACACCCTCCTCGCCTCTAAATATCGCTGCTGAGAACAAGCCTACATAATCAAACATCGCAGGATACTCCTTAGATATCTGCATCGAGTGGAAGCCGCCCATCGACAAGCCAGCAATAGCACGCATCTCAGGCTTGGCTATTGTGCGGTAGTGCTCATCGACCCACTCTACAACCGATGGGAACATCTTCTCGAAAGATCCGTCCATAGATCCAGACATATATGGCGACCACATGCCCTCCTCAGAATAGCCTGGTGCTGCCACATGCTTGGTGCAACCATTGGTCATGACAACAATCATTGGCTCGGCCTTACCCTCAGCAATGAGGTTATCCATAATCTCCTGAACTCGGCCCGTAGCAACCCATGCCTCCTCGTCGCCACCCATGCCGTGGAGAAGATATAGCACAGGGTATTTGCGCTTAGACTGCTCATATCCCGCAGGGGTATACACCGTCATGCGACGCTCACGTCCATCGCTCACCTTGGCCCACACACGGCTCAACGTGCCATGCTTAACAGCCTGTGGCGAGTAGAGCGAGCCCTTATCGCCAGCAATTATGAAGTAGCTCATGAGCGTGCCTACATCACGCATCACATAGCTCGACGACGGGTCGACCATATCGGCCATGCCATCTATCGAGAAGCGGTAGCAGTACAACTCCGACGCAAGTGGCTCGGAGCGATACTCCCACACGCCATCGTCGTTACGGGTCATATCTACACGGCCTCCGTCAACAAAGTCGCACTTGAGCACCACGCTCTGGGCCTGGGGTGCATAGAGGCGCACGACAACAGAGTTGTCGCTAAGGATTTCGGGCGATGTGAGCCCCTTTTTCTGCCATAGGTTTTGCTGTGCTGAGAGGGTGTTTAAGCCCACAAGCATAGCAACCAGCATAAGTAGTGTGCGTAGCTTAGTCATATCGTTACCTGTTTTTATATTTACTTTTCAAATTAAGTTATAGACAAAGGTACTTATTTTTTGTATATTTGCATAGTAAATATCGCAACAACAATGAAAATTGGCATAATTTCTGATACCCACAACACCTTTGATGAGCCACTTAAAGAGTTTTTGGCACCCTGCGACGAGATATGGCATGCGGGTGACTTTGGCTCTCTTGAGCTTGCCGACGAGATAGCTGCCTTCAAGCCTCTGCGTGGCGTATATGGCAACATCGACGGAGGTCTCATTCGCCGTGTATATAGCGAGTTTACGCTATTCGAGGTTGAGGGCGTCAAGGTGCTGATGACACACATTGGTGGCTACCCACGCCACTATCAGCCCAAGGCCCTACAACATATCTACACGTCGAGACCCAAGCTCTTCATTGCTGGTCATTCGCACATACTGAAGGTCATGTATGATAAGACCTACGACCTTCTGCACATCAACCCCGGCGGCGCTGGTAAATATGGCATCCACCATGTGCGAACAGCAATACGCCTCGACATTGAGGCTGGCGAGATTAAAAACCTCGAGATTGGTGAATGGAATAAATAGAATGTTATGAAGCGATTACTTGCATGTTTGGTGCTCATGCTCAGCAGCTCGCACCTTATGGCACACGAAGTCGAGTGCCACACATACCACTATGCAACGGTAGATGATCAGGAGCTTATGCTCGACATATATGCACTACCCTCAGATGGCTCAAAGCCTCGCCCCTGCATGATATTTGCCTTCGGTGGCGGCTTTGTCATGGGCGAGCGCGACCATGAGTACTATGCTCGATATTTCGACACCCTCGCCTCGTCAGGCATCGTTGTGGCGAGCATCGACTACCGCTTAGGCCTAAAAAATCCACCTAAGAATGGTAACATTAAGACTATGATTGGCGCCATGCAACATGCCATAGACATTGCTGTGGAAGATATCTATTCGGCAACATGCTTTGTGCTACAAAACAGCGAGAAGCTAAACATAGATCCAAACAGAGTTATGCTCAGTGGCTCGAGTGCGGGAGCTATCGCCGCGCTACATGCCGAGTGGAACAGATGTAATGGCGCAGAGATTGCTGAGGTGTTGCCCAAAGATTTTAGCTATGCCGCTGTTGTGGCGTGCGCCGGGGCAATATTCTCGACCGACGGCAAGCCAAAGTTTAAGAGCGAGCCTGCCCCCATGCTCCTGTTTCATGGCACATCGGACGGCAACGTGCCTTACAACCGCTCCTCGCTCTTTGGCATAGGCTTCTATGGCTCAAAATATATTGCCAAGCAGCTCGACAAGATAGATGCTCCCTACTGGTTCTACTCAGCCAAATATGCCGACCACAAAATTGCAGGCCTGCCGCTGTGGTATCAGTGTAATCTAATCCTACAATTTATCAACGACTATGTTTTGGAGAGCAGCCGTACACAGATTGTAAACAACGTTGAATATCTACCCAAGGAGCGCCGACAAACACACTTTACGGCAAAGGAGTATTTGCAGAATAACTATAAACATAGGATGTAGGATTTTGCCTTACAACACCCTATCTAAAGTGAAAGGTGAAAGGTGAGAAGGAATAGGCGCAGAGATAAGGAGTTTAAGGAAATTAAAGAGTTTAAGGAATTTAAGGAGGGCGCTATCGACATTTATCCGTAAGGCCTAACCGCTAACCTTCTCCCTAAATTCCCTAACCTCCCTTATCACAAGAAACAAATTTGTTGTCAGAAGGGTTGCAGATGTGGCCTTGACATGAAAAAGCCACCGATGGGTAGTACTTGGTGTACGTCCCATTGGTGGCTTTGATTGAAAGGTCGCAGATGCGCCCTTATCACGGGAAATAAATTTCTTGTCAGAAGCCGTGAGATGTGGTGCATCTAAAAAGGGACTACCCGAGGATAGTACAATTAGTACAGCCT
>JAFODV010000059.1 GCA_017380515.1 Alistipes sp. | reverse complement strand
TGCGCATCAGGTTACGCGACTTGTCAATCTCGGCCTGCATATTTGTATAACGCTCCTCGCGCTTCTCGAGATACTCGGTATAGTTGCCGCGATAGGAGTAGAGACCGCCGCGGTCAATCTCCATGATGGTGTTGCATACGCGGTCGAGGAAGTAGCGGTCGTGCGTAACCATGAGTAGGGTGCAACGCGAGCGCTGAAGATAGCCCTCCAAATACTCGATGATGTCAATATCGAGGTGGTTGGTAGGCTCATCCATAATGAGGAAGTCGGCATTTTGCAGCATCATACAGGCCAACGCTACACGCTTTGCCTCGCCACCCGATAGCTCACGCATTGGTTGATTTAAGCGCGTTAACTTCAACGATGTCAGCACTTGGCGTATATTCTGCTCGATAGACCATCCATCCGTAGCATCCATAGCGGCAATCGCACGCTCAAGGCGCTTTGTGTCGCCACTCTCTACTGCCTGCTCATACTCCACAATCGCGGGAGAGAGGTCGCTCATGCGTGCATAGACCTCTTCAAAGATTGTATGGTCGGGGTTGAACGCCGTGTTCTGGTCGAGGAAGGCCACGCGAATATCGCGCATAAACTTCACCTCGCCACCTCGGTCGGAGTGCTCAATGCCTGCCAATATCTTCAAAAGAGAGGACTTGCCGGTGCCATTTGGTGCTACTAACGCAATCTTATCACCCTCGTTAATATTGAAGCTGATATTGCTAAACAGCACTCTGTCACCGTAGGACTTTGATATATTTTCTACTTGTAGATAACTTGCCATCTGTTTGGTAGTTGCATTCTATTATTTCTTATTAAACTTTAGGTCAAAAGCCTCGCGCAAGCCACTATCGTAGCGAATGGTGCCGACATGTTCAAAGCCGAGTTTCTTAAGCATAGCAAGCATGCGTGTGTTACCCTCGTGAGTGTCGATACGGAAGGCGCGAATGCCATGTTTTAGAGCGTGCTCCTCGGCAAAGCGCATCAGCTCAATTGCAATGCCACTGCGGCGTACATCACTAAGCACACATAAGCGGTGTACCACGACATAGTTGTTTGATGTGTGCCACTTTTCGTCTGCAATCTGTGTATAAGCCTCTTCGCCAGTAAGCACAACAGCCTCATAACCAACGACCTTTCCATCATTAGCACATGCGACATAGCCTACGCCACAATCAATATCTTGCTTTATGACTTCGGTTGATGGGTACCCATTTTGCCATTGGTCGATACCGAGCTCCGACAGTGCCAGCTGAGCACTGCGAACAATAGACATAATGGCCTCAATATCCCTATGTTCCGCCTGGCGTATTAACATCTTTTGCGTGAAATCTCAGCTATCTTACGGTGGATAATAAAGAAGTTGAAGAGCGTAATAACAGCTGTTAATACAAGACCTGCGACGATAGATGTTGCAGGCGAAGCCTCAGATGTCACGCCAAGCAACTGGCCGATGTGCTCCATGTAGTACCCCTGTAAATAGGATACTATAACAATGCTTATGAGATAGATACTTATGTTGAGTATCATCGTCATAAGGTTGTATGGCATGGCAACATATGATGGCTTATAGCCGACAAGCACGAGGTTCTCGAGCTTGCTGACATTCTTCTGAAGAAGTAGGTAGATGCTCAGCGTCAGAATTATTATAGATAACAAGCTGAATACCGCGCCGATACCAACTATTACCGCAACAAACACTCTAAGTAAGAAAAGAGCCTTGCCGCTCTCTGCGGGCTTATCTTCCGCGACATAACCATACTCTTGCAGATACTCCTCAATCTCTGGCGCGCTTGGGTTTTGCACCTTGAGTATTAGGCGTGTAGCGCCATCAGATTTATCCGCCGAGTAGTAGTCATTCGCCCATGTCATAAACGACATAGGCACGAGAATGGTATTAAGGCGATCCGAGAAGCCTACGACATAACCCTTGTAATAGTCCGTATATCCATTACCCGATAGGCGAATGGTTAGCTCCACACGCTTAATCATATCCTCCGTGATGCTGGGGAGGCCCTGTGTCTGGCTAAAGCCAAAATTGTAGAGGTTTAGATAGTTGCGTGGAATGATGATAGGGATTATGTCATCGCCCTCCTCAAAGGTCCAATCATCGCTATCGACATCTATAAATTCGTCAGGCACAGACTCAAAGAACATCATCGTAGAGAGTTTTCGGCCCTTGAAATCTATGCCACCATCAACTCTATACTGCGACGAGGCAAAGACACCAAGGTTTTCAACAAACTCCTCATTGCGCAATGCCTCAATCTCCTCGGCAGTAATCTTTGGGGTGTCGTTGCCCACACGCTCAATGGGGCGAGAAATAACCATGTAGTCGCTTCCTACGATAGGCTTATCGCCCGTAAGCATCGGACTAAAGTCGCTATATATCTGCACGCCAGCCAAGATTACCGCCATGCCGATAAGGTTAGCAACGAAGAATACGGCCAACTCAAAAACACTGATGTGCTTACGCAACAATTTCCATATTAGTTTCATAGGCTCAATGTTTTATCGTAGTCAATATTCATGTGCTTGCCTATTGATGTAGCCACAACCGCAGCACCCGCGGCACCCGCCTCGCGGAGGATGATGTCGCGCATGATGTCGCTATTTCGGTCATCGAGGTGTGAGATGGGCTCATCGAGGAACAAGAAGTCGTAGGGCTGACATAGAGCGCGTATTAGAGCTACGCGCTGCTGCTGACCGTACGACATGCGGTCGATGCGGGCATGTAGCTTGTCGCCAATGCCCAACTCCTCGAACCACGACTCAATCTGCTGCTGCGTGCGGTGCTTGGTGATGCGATTTTTAATCTCGACATTCTCCAAAGCCGTAAGCTCACCAAAGAGGCGCAGGTCCTGGAAGAGGATAGAGATATTATGCTGGCGTATGTTGCACCAATGGTTGA
>JAFODV010000058.1 GCA_017380515.1 Alistipes sp. | reverse complement strand
ATCATAAAAATTATTATTTGTTGCTTCCCCTCAAAAAGCGAAATTTCCGACATTTTTTTCAGCCCCTTTTTGCCGTTTTTTTGGACCCCATTTTTCAAAGTGGTGACCAAAAGTGACCATTTTTGAGGTGTTGAAAAGAAGAAACCCTCGTAGAAGTTGTTCTACGAGGGTTTTCAGTACCCAGAGCCGGGGTCGAACCGGCACAGGGGTGAACCTACTGGTGTTTGAGACCAGCGCGTCTACCGATTCCGCCATCTGGGCATCAGATTTCTCTGAAATGGTGTGCAAATATAGAGATTATTTTTTAACCTGCAAAATTTTTCAGCACTTTTTTGCAATTTCTATCTCTTTCTTATAATCGTAACCGATTTTATGCCCTCATCTATATCAGCATTCATGCCCTTGCTAACGAAGTAGAATCCTGAATATAGTAGTATGATTTAGTGTTTGTGTTATCCCTTTGCAAGGCTGCGTTCGGCCCATTCTCTGTTGGCGAGATACCATCTAACAGTGCGGCGCAGTCCCTCATCGAAGCTCATCTCGGGTTGCCACCTTAGCTCGTTCATCAGCTTTGATGAGTCGATAGCATATCGTAGGTCGTGGCCTGCGCGATCCTCAACATATGTTATCAGGCTTAGGCTCTCGCCCTCGTCATTGCCCAGCTCCTCGTCGACAATGGCGATAAGGCGCTTTACGAGGTCGATGTTTGTCCACTCGTTGTTGCCACCAACATTATATGTGTTGCCCGCAGCGCCATCGTGAAACACCCTGTCGAGTGCTGAGGCGTGGTCGCCGACATACAACCAGTCTCGCACGTTGAGCCCTGTGCCATACACAGGTAGTGGGCGGCGGTTAACGATGTTATATATAAACAGAGGTATCAGCTTCTCAGGATATTGGTTTTCGCCATAGTTGTTCGAGCAGTTGGTGATGACCGTATTTAGGCCATAGGTGTCGTGGTAGGCACGCACAAAGTGGTCGGACGAGGCCTTAGATGCCGAGTATGGCGAGTGGGGGTCGTAGCGTGTGACCTCGGTGAATGCGCCGCCATCTAAGGGCAGTGCTCCATACACCTCGTCTGTAGATATATGGTGGAAGCGCTTGCCCTCGTAGCTATTTGCCCATGCCTCACGGGCAGCCTCAAGGAGTGTGATGGTGCCTATGATGTTGTTGTGGGCAAAGACCATGGGTGCGCTTATCGAGCGGTCTACATGGCTCTCGGCAGCAAGGTGAAGCACGCCGTCGATGTTGTGGCTTAAGAATATGCCCCTTACAAGCTCAGCGTCGGTGATGTCGCCCTCGACAAAGTGTACGTTACGAAGCGAGAGGATATCCTCGATATTCTCTTTGTTGCCAGCGTATGTTAGCTTGTCGAGTATGACAATGGTGTAGTTGGGATACTTCGTGGCGAAGAGTCGTGCTACATGGCTTCCGATGAAGCCAGCACCACCAGTTATCAGTATGTTACGCTTATTCATAGTTTACTCCTTTATGCGGTTTACCACCTCTACTAAGGCGTCGTGCCATGGTCGTAGTAGGGTGTTTGTCTCGGTTATCACTCGTTGTTTGCTCAGCACCGAGTATCGTGGGCGCTTAGCACGTGTTGGGCGTTCGCTGCTTCGGCATGGTAGCACTTGGCAGTTGTGGCCCGATAGCTCCACTATGGCACTCGCAAGGTCGTACCAAGAGCACTCGCCCGAGTCGGTATAGTGGTATATGCCACTCATCTTGGCATATTGGCCAGTGTCGATTATCTCCACCAGGAAGCGTGCGAGGCTGAGTGCCGACGTGGGTGTTCCTCGCTGGTCGTCGACAACACGTAGCTCGTGCTGTGTGGCGCTTAACGAGTATATCGTGCGACAAAAGTTCTTGCTCCATGGTGCATAGAGCCATGCTGTACGTATCACTATGGCGTCGCCAACGCATAGTGCTTCACGTTCGCCCTCGGCCTTGCTCTGACCATATATGTTTATTGGTGCTACGGCATCCTCCTCGGTGTAGGGCACATTGCGCTTGTCATCACCACCGAAGACATAGTCTGTGGATATGTGTATCAGCTTTTTATGTTGCTCTGCACAAATATGGCTGAGGGTGGCAACACCGTGTGCGTTTAGCATATAGGCACTCTTCGAGTCATCCTCGGCAGCCTCCACGTTGGTGTATGCTGCGCAGTTGATTACAACATCGGCACTCGCAAGCCTATCTCTTAGCCCCAGCTCTTCGAGGATGTTGGCCTCGTGCTCGTCGTAGGCAACATAGCTATTGAGACTTGATGCCGCAATCTCGCTTATCGCTCTGCCGAGTTGGCCCTTACCGCCTATGATTGCTACCCTAAGCATAGTAGTCGATGTTATAGTCAAAGATTGTGTCAAGCTGCTCGATGCTGCAGTTGTTGAGATCTTTGGCCGAGAGTATTGCCTCATGGGCAGCTATGCCCCAGTCGATGTCGAGGTGTGGGTCATTCCACATTATTGCTCGCTCTGCTGCGGGGTCGTATAGGTTGTCGCACTTATATTGCACTATGGCATCGCCTCTGCGCACCACAAAGCCGTGAGCGAAGCCACGAGGCACGAATAGCTGACGATGGTTTTCGCCACTAAGCACCACGCTTACCGACTTAAGATAGGTTGGTGAGCCACGACGTATGTCGACTGCAACATCCAAGATCTCGCCCTCGATGCAGCGTACGAGCTTCGACTGTGCTGAGGGGGGCAGCTGGAAGTGTAGGCCACGCACAACACCACGTTTTGAGCGTGACTCATTGTCCTGCACAAAGGTGGTGTGTATGTCGGTAAGTTGCAAGAATCTACGCTCGTTGAATGTCTCGCAGAAGTAGCCACGCTCGTCGCTAAATATTTGGGGCTCAACGATGAAAACGCCCTCTATGTCGGTCTTTACGATGTTCATAGCTTGAGTAGATATTGTCCGTATTGGTTGTTGCGCATAGGCTCAGCGAGCTTGTGCAGCTCCTCACGACTAATCCAATTGTTGCGATAGGCTATCTCCTCCAAGCAGGCTATCTTCTCGCCCTGACGCTTCTCTATCACCTCTACAAATATTGATGCCTCGGCCAGTGAGTCGTGTGTTCCTGTGTCGAGCCATGCATATCCGCGATCCAAAATCTCGACGTCGAGTAGGCCCTGCTCCAGGTAGCGTTGGTTTACGGTTGTTATCTCGAGCTCACCACGTGCCGAAGGTGTTATTGTTGTGGCTATGTCCACCACGCTATTTGGGTAGAAGTATAGTCCCGTTACGGCATAGTTTGAGCGTGGCTCTGCTGGCTTCTCCTCAATAGATATAGCTTTGCCCTCGCTGTCGAACTCCACCACGCCATAGCGCTCTGGGCGGTCAACACGATAGCCAAACACTGTGGCACGACGATTCTTCTCGCAATTCTCTACAGCACGTCTTAGTGTTGTAGAGAAGCCTGCGCCATGGAATATGTTGTCGCCAAGGATAAGCACAGCGTCGTCCTTGCCGATAAACTCTCGACCAATTATGAAGGCTTCGGCAAGGCCATTTGGTTGTGGCTGCTCGGCATACTCAAACCTTACGCCCAGCTCCTCGCCACCGCCCAACAACCTGCGAAACATTGGTAGGTCCTGGGGTGTCGATATGATTAGTATCTCACGTATCCCCGCCATCATAAGCACCGAGATAGGGTAGTACACCATTGGCTTGTCGAATACGGGGAGCAGCTGCTTGCTAACACCCTTGGTTATAGGATAGAGGCGTGTGCCACTACCTCCTGCTAATACTATGCCTTTCATTGTTATGTAGTGTTGCGCTCTTGTGAAGCGATGTTATGACCTTATTTTATATAAATAAGGTGTAGTCATTAGCAAAGTTACTAAAAATAGGCTAATATACAATACATTCTCGCCTGTTTTTTGTGTGGCGGCGTGTTAGATTGGTCGTTGGTGAGCATATACAAAAAAAACTCGGATAGGCTGTACTCGATGTACTGCTTATCCGAGCTATTTGTTGAAGCGTTGCCGAAGCGTCGCCATCACACTATTAATTACTCCTCCTGACGGTAAGTGTGCTCAACGTAGATAGCGTGCTGCATAGCCTCACGCTTAGCGATTGAAGGCTTTGTGAAGTACTGACGACGACGAAGCTCCTTCAATACACCAGTACGCTCATACTTACGCTTAAACTTCTTGAGGGCGCGCTCGATGTTCTCTCCCTCCTTAACAGGCATGATAATCATAATCTTTCTCTATTTTAAATTTTTAAATACTTCTTTTTTTTGTTGTGACACTTTTTTTCTAAGGTGTCTCCTCCTTGTTTGTCGAATTGTCTCGTGCAACCTTGTTGCCGTGTGACTTGTTGTTGGGCAATCTACTCAGAGTCTGTACCAAACAGAAGATAGGGTGCAATGCGTGCTGCCTCCTCCTTGGTGAATATGTTATCATCAATCATCTCCTCTATGGTACTCCAACCTCCTTTCAATTGTCGTTTATTCATTATACGCTTAAGCATTCGACTCGACAAGTATGGGTGAGTCTCCAGCTCATTTTGAGCCGCAAAGTTAATATTTATTTTTTTAATTTTACTATTATCGCAACAAATTTGTGGTAAAATTCTTTGAAAATTCTCTGTTGTTACCACCTGAAGCTCCGAAATTTGCTCTACGGAGTAGTATCCGCCCAATAATTCACGGTAACGCACTATGTGTTGGGCACTTGTTTGACCTATGCCACTGATGCATACGAGGGTTGCAACATCGGCACTATTTATCTCTACGGGGAACTCCACAACCGCTCTCTTCTCCTCTTTGGCCTTGGGCTCTGGGAATACTATGTAGGGGCGTAGTCGCTCAGCCATGATGCTATCTACGGCGTAGCACTCCTTGAACTTCTCGAACGAGGTGTAGCCTCCTATAATGTCGCGGTAGCGCACGACAAGTTCGGCCTGCTTGGGCGTGAAGCCCACGAGCTCGAGATAGCTCTCACCCACGGTGTCGAGCATGAATGGCTCGAGGTCTATGTGTTGCTGATGTCTCTCCTTCTTGGTGTTGCGAGGCGACTTATTTGCGTATGGCTGATTGCCTCCACCTCTCTTTATTTTAAACTCCTCGCCGATTGTAATGTATGGTTCAAGCTCAAAGAATAGGGAGTCGGTCATGCCATAGCAGAGTGCCAAATCCTCCTTTATGCGAAACACCTTGCCCGACTCACGCCATTTGAGAATGTTGACGGCGATGTTGCGTGGCACACCCGAAGAGATGAGTGTGCGGTAGTCTGCGGTATTTGGGTCGAAAGGCTTGTATTCTACTGTAGTGCTATCACTCTCACTATGTATAATAATATGCTCTGTGGGGTTGTCATCGACAACTATTTGAGTGCTGTCGCTCATCTTGGGACGCACAACAATAAAGAGACATATGGCTATTATGAACAGAGGAATGAGATATAGGTGTCTGCCTCCAGCTCTATTTTGTTTGTTGGCCATAATCTATTACCATTCAGCACTATTCGAGAGCCAAAGTTTGCGATAACGGCGCGATGGCGATTCGATGAATTCTCCTATGTTGTACTCCTTCCAGCGCTCGTCAACATGGTGTATGGTCTCAGGCAGTGAGGTTACGGCATTTGGAAAACGCTCTGGGTTACGTCCATAACCTGGACGCTTTGAGCGGGCGTCGACGATGAGTGTTGAGCCATGAACCTCAATGTCTCGCTTTGGGTCGGTGTTGGCCGCTGCAATCCATAGTAGGTCGCTAAGGTTCATTGACCCTGCTGCGCCACGGTCGAAGACTACTACAAAGCGGGCCTCGATGTCGTTTTTGTCGAGATACTCCTTAACATCCACCCTCTCGCGCCACTCTCTCTCGGCATATAGTATCACCAAGCCTAACTCCTTGAAGAGCTCGGTGTTGAATAGCTCTATGCCTCCGCAAGGATTCGCCGTGCGAGGCTCTTTGAGCTTATGTGGTGTAAGGCTGGGGTCAACATCTGTGAGGTCGATGGCGAGCTTTGCACCATAGCCACGCTCAGGGGCGCTATGGTCCAAGACGTCGAGGATGCCCTCCGAGTGGATAAGGTGACGCTTAGGGTCGAAGTGGCTGAGGAGCCTAAACATCTGCTCCGATGAGCGTATGTCGGTATCTTCGGGTGTGATGACGAGATATTTGTTGAACATCATCTGTCCAGCACCCCATAGTCCCTGCGCAACCTTCTGAGGTTGACCCAAGTAGCGCTTGGCGATGCTCACAATTGCTATGTTGTGCGCTGTGCCCTCCATAGGCATATATAGGTCGCGCACCTCGGGCTGCACAGCAAGGCGTATAGGTGCAAGAAAGATGCGCTCGGTGGCCTTGGCTATGTATGCGTCCTCCATGGGTGGTACACCCACGATAGTAGCGGGGTAGACTGCATCACGACGCATGGTGATTGCCTCGACATGGAACTTAGGATATAGGTCGCTCAGCGAGTAGAATCCTGTGTGGTCGCCAAAAGGACCCTCTACGGTTAGCTCCTCTGCGGGGTCAACGTATCCCTCCAGCACAAAGTCGCAGTCGGCAGGCACGTATATGTCGTTTGTGAGACACTTAACCAGCTTCACAGGCTTTTGGCGTAGCATGCCCGCAAGCAACATCTCGTCCATGTTGTCGGGCATAGGCGCTGTTGCCGAGTAGATGTATGTGGGGTCGCCACCAATGGCAACGCTCACAGGCATACGCCTACCCAGGCGCTTATATCCGTCGTAGTGGCGAGCACCCGTCTTGTGGCGATGCCAGTGCATGCCCGTAGTCTTTGAGTCGAATATCTGCATGCGGTACATTCCCATGTTGGGTATGCCCGTATCGGGGTCGAGGGTGCAGACCATAGGCAGGGTGATGAACTTGCCGCCGTCGTATGGCCACGAGGTGAGGATAGGTAGCTTCATAAGGTCTACCTCGTCGCCCTGCCACACTATCTCTTGACACTCACCACGCCCCGATATCTTATGTGGAAACCACTTAGATACATCTTTGAGCAGTGGCAACATGCGGAGCTTGTCCATGAGTGTATTCTTGGGCGACACGGCCTCCTTTAAGAGCTTGTCGATACGCCTCGATATGTCGTCGAGGTCGTTGACGCCAAGGGCCATTGCCATGCGCCTGTCCGAACCCATCATGTTCATAAGTACGGGGTATTTGCTACCACGCACATTCTCAAAGAGTAGCGCCTTGCCGCCACCATCGCTCTTCGACACTCGGTCGGTAATCTCCGTAATCTCGAAACGTGAGTCCACCTCGCAACGTATGCGCTGTAGCTCACCTGCGGCCTCCAGCTTGGTGATAAACTCTCTGAGTCTCATAGTTTTGCTATTTAAGTGCGAGGCGCAACACCTCGTCGTTAGTGTTTACATAGTGGAATGTTAGCCCATCTACATACTCAGGCTTAATCTCCTCGATGTCTTTGCGGTTCTCCTCCGAGAGGATTAGCTCGGTGATGCCGGCACGCTTGGCTGCAAGAATCTTCTCCTTGATGCCACCAACGGCTGTAACCCTGCCACGCAACGTCGTCTCGCCAGTCATAGCTATGCGCTCTTTGACCTCACGGCCAGTAAACGTTGAGGCTATAGATGTCACCATAGTGATACCTGCCGATGGACCGTCCTTGGGTATTGCGCCATCGGGCACGTGGATGTTGAGGTCGTTCTCCTCGAACATTTTACGGTCGATGCCGAGCTCCTTGTGGTGGGCCATAACCCACTCGTAGGCAATCGTTGCCGACTCCTTCATCACGTCGCCGAGATTACCCGTGAGGCTTAGCTTGCCCTTGCCTGGGGTGAGTATCGACTCGATATATAGTATGTCGCCACCTACCTCGGTCCATGCAAGGCCTGTCACCACACCACGCATGCCTGCAATGTCGTAGCGGTCGTTCTTAAACTTTGGCTTGCCCAAGATAGCCTCGATGTCTGATACCTCGAGCTCTGCCTTGTACTCCTCCTCGAAGGCGATAGCCTTAGCGCGGTTACGAGCAATCTTTGCTATGTTCTTGTCGAGGCTACGAACACCCGACTCACGGGTGTAGTCCTCGATGATGCGCACGATGGCCTCACGGCTGAGCGATAGCTTGTCGTCGTCAACGCCATGAGCCTCACGCTGCTTGCGTATTAGATGGTTCTCGGCAATCTGCACCTTATCTTCGAGGATGTAACCGGGAATATTGATCATCTCCATACGGTCACGCAATGCCGATGATATGTTTGATATGTTGTTTGCCGTAGCAATGAACAACACCTTAGATAGGTCGTACTCCGTGTCGAGGTAGTTGTCGTGGAATGTGGTGTTCTGCTCAGGGTCGAGAACCTCCAACAATGCACTCGATGGGTCGCCATGGTTCGACTTCGACACCTTGTCGATCTCGTCGAGGATAATCACAGGGTTCGATGCGCCACAACGCTTGATTGTCTCGATGATGCGGCCAGGCATAGCACCGATATATGTGCGTCTGTGACCACGAATCTCTGATTCGTCGTGTAGGCCACCGAGCGAGATGCGGCCAAACTTACGGCCTAAAGCCTCGGCAACGGACTTACCCAACGAGGTCTTACCAACTCCTGGAGGGCCATACAAGCAGAGGATGGGTGACTTGAGGTCGCCCTTGAGCTTGATTACTGCCAAGTGCTCCAACAAACGCTCCTTGACCTCCTCGAGACCAAAGTGGTCCTTGTCCAACTGCTCACGCACAGCCTTGAGGTCGAGTCTATCCTCGGTCATCTCCTCCCATGGCAGGTCGAGCATTAGCTGTAGGTAGTTCATCTGCACCGAATACTCGGCAATGGCGGGGTTAAGTCTCTCAAGGCGAGCAAGCTCCTTCTCGAAGAGCTCGGCAGTGGCCTGCTTCCAATTCTTCTTCTTTGCTGCCTCACGTAGCTTCTCGATGTCGGCATCCATGGTGTCGCCAAGCTCCTCCTGAATAACACGTGCCTGCTGCTGCAAGAAGTAGTCGCGCTGCTGCTTGTCTATCTCCTGCTTAACCTTGTTCTGAAGGTCGTTCTTGAGCTCTGCAAGCTGCTGCTCACGCACCAATATCTCCAACAATCGGCGTGAGCGTGCCAAGAGGCCTGGTGCCTCGAGTAGCTGCTGGCGGTCGTCGTCGCTAAGTTCCATGTTTGAACATATGAAGTTGACGATAGCACGACTTGAGTCGAGGTTTTTGATGGCGAAAGCCGCCTCCTTAGGCATCGAGGGCGATATGTTGATGATGCTTAGCGCCACCTCACGAATAGAGTCGACAAGAGCCATAAACTCAACGCTCTTTGAGTCTGGCGTGCTATCCTGGATAGGTGTCACCGTAGCACGGAAGTATGGCTGTGTCTGTAGGTACTCCTGCACCTCAATCTTTTCGAGGCCCGCAAGAATCACCGTTAGGTTGCCATTGGGCATCTCCAATATTTTGAGGATGCGTGCTGCGGTACCAATCTTGTGCATGTCGTCGGGCTGTGGATCCTCGATGCTGCTGTCAACCTGCAGCACAGCGCCAAGCAGGCCATCGCCCGCCTCTACGGCACGTACCAGGGCTATCGACTTAGCACGGCCCACGGTGATTGGTGTGACCGAGCCAGGGAATATCACCGAGCTGCGCAATGTTAGGATGGGTAGTGCCTCGGGTATTGGGGTGTCCTCAATAGTGTCCTCACCACCCGAAATGATGGGTATCACCTGATGCTTACCATCGAAAAGCTCAGGAATTAGACCCATATCGTCAATCTCAATATCTTTTTTCTTGCTCATAGTCAAATGTGTATTTTTCAATGTCGCAAAAATAACGCTTATTTCATAGAAATAATTGTGCCTGTGGGGTGGCTTTATAACATTTTATCGACAAATTTATCGTGATAAGGGGGTATCTTCGCCACCAGGCTCATTGTCCCGAAAGGGGATGTACGCCCAGTACACCCCCTTCCGTGCCCATTTCGACCTGGCGACAAATCTACACCCCTTCTGACGATAAATTATTTTGTGGTGATGGGGTATCTGCTTCCGCTGAAGTTTTGGGTATTCGGGGTAGAGCCGCTGACGCTTTGGGTAGAATGGGTAGAGAGATTAAGGAGATTAAGGAATTTAAGGAAATTGAGGAGAAATACTAAACTCCCTAAACTCCCTAAATTCTCTAAATTCCCTAATTTCACTATCCTCATCTTCCTCATCCTCCCCACAAAAAAACGAGGAGCCTAAGTAATCTTATGCCCCTCAATCCTAATGGTTTGTCGTCGTGTCTAGATGTGTTTGTCGCCAGTTTTGTAGCGTATGTCCTCGATAAAGCTCTTGATGTTTTGCTCCTCGCTGCGGGGGCATATCATCAGCACGTCGTCGGTGTCAACAACGATGTAGTCCTTCAGGCCGCTGACTATGGCAACCTTATCCTTTGGTGTGAATATCAGTGAGTTGCGTGTGTCGTATGCTTGTATGGTGTCGTTGTTGAGGGCGTTGGCATACCTATCCTTGCGCGACTGCTGATAGGCCGAGCCCCATGTGCCGACATCGCTCCAGCCGAAGTCACCACGGTGGACATAGACGTTTTTGGCCTTCTCCATGACGCCATAGTCGATAGATATTGGTCTGCACTCGGAGAATACTCGCTCGATGGCTGAGCCCTCGTCGTCGGTGCCGAGGAGATGCTCTATCGAGGCGAAGAGGCTGCTGTGGTTGGGGAGGTGCTCGTCGAGGGCAGCGATAATCTCGTTGACC
This sequence comes from Alistipes sp., assembly GCA_017380515.1. GTDB lineage: Bacteria > Bacteroidota > Bacteroidia > Bacteroidales > Rikenellaceae > Alistipes. The sequence continues at coordinate 6,022 of JAFODV010000058.1, read as the reverse complement.
CTCCAGATAAAGATTCCTGAGTTCCACAAAAATTCGCCACAATCCAAAAATGCTTGCGCCATCTCGACGTTAGGTTTCTCGGTGAAGCACTTGACCTTGCTGATGGTGTTATTGTCGCTGCGCTGTATGTATCCGTAGCCTGTTTCGGGGCGGCTGGGCTCAATGCCGATGGTCATCAGTATGTTGTTGTGCTCGACGAATTCGGTGCAGTTGTTGACGATGCGGAGGAACTCCTCCTCGTTGAGTATCAGGTGGTCAGCGGGGGTGACTATCATCGTGGCATCGGGATTCTTGCGGCGCAACGTGAAGGCAGCATAGGCTATGCATGGCGCTGTGTTGCGACCAATAGGCTCGCACAATATCTGCTCCTCGCCAATCTCGGGGATATGCTCCAAGACGAGATCTTTGTAGCGCTTGTTGGTCACTACGATGAAGTTCTCAGAAGGGACAATTTTGTTGAATCTCTCGAATGTGTGTCGTATGAACGAGCGTCCTGTGCCAAGGATGTCTAAAAACTGCTTTGGCCTCTTTTGGCGGCTCATTGGCCAAAAGCGTGTGCCCACGCCACCAGCCATTATCACGCAATACTTGTTGTTGTCAACCACGATATCGGTACTTAAAAAAAAGGATAATTCACTAAAAATACGCTCAAAAATTCTTCAAAATCAGCATCTACAAATTTGAAGAATTGTCCTTAAATTTTACAAATTTACACAAAGATAAAATTTTTTTTGTATCTTTGCAAACTATTAAGCCCATAATTTAGCGGCTATTTAGTTGATTGAAGCAATTATGAGTAGAACTAACATCAACAAAATCAGGCTCTTCACTGTGCCAAACATGCTAACTTTGGCAAACCTTGTGGCCGGAGCTCTTGCCGTTGTCGTTGCATTGCGCCACCACAACTATGAGCTCTCGTTTTGGCTCATAGTGGCTGCCGCTGTATGCGATTTCTTCGATGGCTTTGCTGCACGTCTTCTTAAGCAGCAGTCGCCACTCGGTGTTCAGCTCGACTCGTTGGCTGACGACATCTCGTTTGGCTTGGCCCCAGCTGTTGTCATGTTTGACCTCTACACCCAGTCGTCGAGCTACTATGCTCTGTCGGAGGATGTGATGAGCTATGTGGGCTACCTATGCTTCATCGTCGCTGCATTCTCGGCATTGCGCCTTGCAAAGTTTAATATCGACACCACGCAGGGCGAGGAGTTTGAGGGTCTTCCAACGCCTGCTAACGCCCTGATGCTAATGTCGCTGGCTATGATACACCAGAGCGGCGATGTGACGCTCTATCAGGAGTTTATCTTGCTTCTGTGTGTGGCTATGGCGTTCCTCCTTATCAGCCCTATTCGTATGTTTGCTCTTAAGTTCAAGAGCTTCAAGCTTGCCGACAACAAGCTGCGTTACGGCTTTTTGTTGGCGTCGTTGTTGATAATTATTTTCTTTGCTAAATACTCTGTCGTTGCAATTATCGTTCTCTATATTGTCCTCTCGACACTTAGATGGATTGTTTTGCCCCGAAAAAAATAGTTTGACCGATGATGTTGAAGATGCGTGACATAGTGTGGGCCTTGGTGCTTATGGTGGCTGTGATGCTGCCTGAGGTGTCGTATGCCCAGCTCGATGCTGCATCTTTGGCACGTGCTCAGCGTGAGGGTCAGGGTATGGGCATGAACCAAGGCATGGGCATGAATCAGGGTCTGCCTGGCCAGGAGGGCATGGAGGGTGAGGCTGCCGACTCTACAGCTACGGGCAGAAAGCGTCGTCCACGTCGTGCTCTCGAGTCCTACTACTTTAGCGATACTGTGCGTGCCTTGTACAACTGGAAGTGGCACGTCGACCGTGACTACAACCGTGTGAAGATTGAGCCACTCGACACCACGCTTGAGGATTGGCGTATCGACTATGTCTTTTATCGCAATGGCGTGGGTGACATGGCGTTGGGAGGCTTGGGACAGTCGTCGCAGCCTATCAACTGGTTTGATCGCCGTCAGGATAAGGATTTTACATTTGCTCGTAGCTACGATGCCTACACCGCACGTCTGGAGAATGTGCCATTCTACAATGCTAAGCGTCCGTTGACAAATGCCACATATCTTGAGTCGGGACAGAAACGCTACCGTGAGGAGCACTTCGAGATTGTACACTCGCAGAACATCAACCCTTCGACATCGGCTAACGTGAGCTACAAGTCGCGAGGCACGATGGGTCAGTACGACTGGCAGCGCACCAAGAACCACAACCTATCGGTGGCTGTGGCGCACACAGGCAAGCGCTACTCGATACATGCGGCCTATATGAACAACTCTATCTCGGCACGCGAGAATGGTGGTGTTGTGGGTAAGTGGGCTATTGCCGACACAGTGTTTGAGATGCCGTCGGGTGTGCCTATGCGTCTTGCATCGTCAAAGGCCGAGAACACCTATCGCAACCATAGCCTCTTTGTAAAGCAGGCCTATGCCATACCTCTGCAGCGTGTCACCGAGTACGACTTCTCGTTGGCTGACCTCTCTGCAGTGTACTTCGGCCACCAGTTTGAGTATAACCGCTGGACTAAGACATACACAGATATTAGATCAACATATACGAATGTTCGTGGTGAGTATGACGGCGAGGGCAACTACATACCTACGCAGCATAGCTACTACGATGATTGGTTTATAAATCCTAATGCAACGCGTGACTCCATCTCGGAGAGCATAATCTCTAACCGCCTCTTTGTTCAGGTGCAGCCATGGGATCGTAATGGCGTAATCTCGACCATTGATGGTGGTATCGGTGTAGATTTGCATACCTACTCATATCTACGCCTCGAGGACTATGTCTCAGGAAGGGTTACACGCGACAAACGCACGTCGTGGTATGTATATGGCTCGACGGGCGGTATGATTAAACGATATGCCGATTGGGGTGCCGACGTTAAGTACTACCCTTCGGGCTATCGTGGTGGTGATTTGTCTGTGGGTGCTAACATCACCCTTAGGGCTTACATCTATGATCGTCCCCTGATTCTCAGCGGTAAGTTCCGTCAGGAGCTGCGCACGCCAGGCTACTGGCAGGAGAATCTATTCTCAAACCACTATGTGTGGTTTAACTCCTTCGACAAGGAGTCTGAAACTCGATTCGATGTTAATTTCTCGGTGCCAAGCATCGCCCTTGAGGTTGGCGTGTGGCAGGGAATCCTAAACAACACCATCTACTATGGTGCCGATTCTCGCCCTCAGCAACACTCAGGAACAATTAGCCTCACGAGTTTGTATGCTCGCAAGGACTTCCGCATTGCGGGATTCCATTTGGACCATAGGGCATTGGTTCAAATCACCTCTGATGAGAGTGTGCTTCCAGTACCAACATTTAGCGCCTTCCTATCTTATTATTATGAGTTTTGGGTGAAGCGCGATGTTCTACGAGTGCAGATCGGCTTTGACGGACGTTACAACACGTCGTACTATGCTCAGGGCTACAATCCAGCACTTTCGGTATTCTACAACCAGCGTTCGGTGAAGGTGGGCAACTACCCATATATCGACGTCTTTGTTGCAGCAAAATGGAAGCGCATGCGTATATTGCTCAAGCTTCAGCATATGAATCAGAATTTATTTGGTAACGGAGAGTATTTCCAGACGGCTTTGTATCCGCTGAATCCGCGTATGTTCAAGCTTGGTATCTCGTGGTCGTGGTACGACTAATGGGGTGTTTTGTGCCGGTTAGCAGCCCACAAAACCAAACAAAATGCTTATAAGAGGATCTTTTATGGTTCTGTCGCTTGTAGTTCTTGCAGGCTTTGAATCATCTATGGGTAGCACATTTGCTGAGCCCGCACGTATTATTGAGGAGCCACAGTCAGAGTCTATTGCTGACGAGGCAAAGGTAACAGAGGGCGCAGATAGTGTTGCCACAGTACAAATTGAGGAGTGCGCGCAGATTGCCGAGACGGTTAAGCTGCCGCAGCAGATTTCAAGGTTCGATCCTTTGATGAAGAGGATTGGTGCCGAGTCGGGTCACGATTGGCGTTTTATGAGCGCCATAGCCTATTGCGAGTCACGCTTCAAGGAGGGTCTTGTATCAAAGCGTGGTGCCGCAGGCCTTATGCAGGTTATGCCTATCGTAGCACGACACTTTAAGGTTCCTGTGAGCCACATCTACAACACCGAGACAAACGTACGTCTTGCATGTAGATTGCTCACCGAGTTCGAGGCTTTGTTGCGTCTTCCAGAGGATATCGCGGAGCGTGACCGTTTGAGCCTCATCCTTGCCAGCTACAACGCTGGTGTTGGCCATGTTCAGGATGCACGCCGTTTGGCTAAGGCCGATGGTGCAAATCCAAACTCATGGGATGTTATTAGCAAGTATTTGCAGCTTAAGGCTAACCCTGCCTACTACACTCGCAAGGAGGTTAAGGCTGGTCGTTTCTCAGGAAGCAAGGAGACCTTGGGCTTTGTGAAGCTTGCTATGAGCAAGTACGATGAGTATTGCGAGATAGCATGGTAGGTTTCTTGCGATAAGCCGTCTTTGTGTGGCGGCATGTCCTGAAAAGTTAACCCCTGTGGAGTGTTCCACAGGGGTTAGCTTTTTTGTTGCTATGGTGTCAGGGGTGTTGTTAGCTCACCACCTCGGCATTTACCTTCACGTAGCTGTAGCCAAGGCGCTTAAGCTCCACGGCAACGCCACACTCGAACATTACCTTTGTTGTGCGGGCGAAGATGTGGAATGCCATGACGCTCTGTGCCTCAACGCCCTCCTTGCGTATGAGTGTCTGTGCAGCCTCTGCCGTAGAGCGTATCATATCCTCGATACGCTCAGCCTCGGCGCTGCCGAGAGGGTGGCACAATAGCACCTCGGTGATGTACTCGTCCATGCAGTCGAAGCCACGTGGCTCGGTCATCATCTTGTGGAAGTCCTCGGTGTCCTTATATCTGTTCCACTCCTTGTCCCAAAGTACCGCGCAGCCCATGCCGAGATACATTGCCCAGGCGATGGCCACGAGGGGGTATTTAGCAACCTCAGGCACTGCATCAGCCATGTATGAGGGTGCTGACGAGCGCCACTTCTCGTTGAGCTCCTCGACCTCAAGAAGCTGGCCGTCGAGCCACTTGCCATCTGTTAGGCGCTTGATGAGGGCTGTGCGCAACGACTCCTCGTAGCGGTTGAGTATATCATGCTGTTGCTCTGTCATTGTCTCTTACTTTTTGTGTGTTGTACGTTTTTTTGTTGTCTTCTTCTTCACCGACCAGCCGAAGTGTCCGAGCATCTTGCCCAGCGTGAAGTACTCGCCATGCGAATATACAATGGGCTTGGCCCTTTCGAGCGAGAACTTGCCCGTGTCGGGGTCGATATACCTGTCATCTGCCTCGATGCCAACAACATCGGCGATGAACATGTCGTGTGAGCCAAGCTCCACAACCTGCCTTACACGGCAACAGATAGACAAGGGCGACTCGCCAACCAAGGGGGCGCTCACATGCTTATTCTTCACTGGCGTGAGGCCCATAGCCTCCCACTTGTTGTTGTCGCGGCCTGAGCGAACACCACACCAGTCGGTTGCTCGTGCCAGCTCCTCGGTGGTGAGGTTGATGACAAACTCGCCTGTGCGACGTATGATGTCGTAGGAGTGTCGCTCCTTGCGCACCGAGATGTAGCACATAGGCGGGTTGGTGCATACCGTGCCCGTCCATGCCACGGTGAGTAGGTTGTACTCCTCCTCCGTAGCGCCACACGACACCAACACCGCAGGTAGCGGGTAGATGAGCGTGCCCGGCTTCCACTCTTGCTTCTTGAACTCCATAACTTTACTTGCTAATTAGTAAAGAGTAATTAGTAATAAATTTTGTTGCTACCTACCACTCGCCTACATTGTCATTCTGAACGTAGTGAAGAATCTCTCAGCGAGCGCTAAGGATGACCGTCCGTACACACTGCGAGATGTTTCGCTAAGGCTCAACATGACAGGGCTGGGTATGACTGGGTAATGCCGCTAAAGCTCTGGGTAGGGCTGGGTATCTTGGGTATAGTGGGTACTATGGGT
>JAFODV010000010.1 GCA_017380515.1 Alistipes sp. | reverse complement strand
AGTTTGTGCGTCGTAACTACTACGACTGGATTAATAAGCGTGTCGATGAGAGCGAGATACCGACTATGTCGCACACGCTGATGCGCCGTAGGGTATTCCCTGAGGTCGACGCCTCGGAGCACACCACGCTCATTGTTATCGACAACATGCGCTACGACCAGTGGCGTGTGATAGAGCCTCTGTTGCGTGGATTTTATGATGTGGCTGTTGACGACCTCTATTGTGCGATACTGCCTACCGCAACGCAGTATGCCCGCAATGCACTATTTGCGGGACTTATGCCGCTGGCTATCGATAAGTTGATGCCCGAGAAGTGGCTCAACGACAATGAGGATGGCGGCAAAAATATGTACGAAGAGGAGTTCTTGCGTCGCCTTGTGCAGCAGTCGGGAAAGCAGTATAAGCTATCCTTCGATAAGCTTGTGCGCCCCGAGGCAGGACGTAAGCTCTTGGACAATATGCAGCGCATATACGATGCTCAGTTCTCGGTGATTGTCTATAACTTCCTTGATATCTTGTCGCATGCGCGTACCGAGACCGACATAATTCGTGATTTGACTGACGATGAGGCATCGTTCCGCTCGTTGACACGCTCGTGGTTTGAGCACTCGGAGCTCTACACTATGTTTAAACTGCTTGCCGAGCGAGGCCACCGTGTTGTGATAACCTCCGACCACGGAACAATACGTGTGGATAATCCTGTGCGAGTTACGGGCGATAGGGAGACGTCGGCAAACCTGCGTTATAAGACGGGTCGTAACTTGGCTTATAACTCGCGTGATGTATATGAAGTGACACGCCCCGAAGATATTCAGCTGCCATCGGGACGACTCACCTCGAGCTATATATTTGCCTACAACCGAGACTTCATCGTCTACAACAACGATGCTAATAAATATATAAGGTATTACAGAAATACCTTCCAGCATGGTGGTATCTCTATGGAGGAGATGCTAGTACCGTTTATAGTGCTAAAACCCAAAAAGAGATAATTTTTGTGATAAGGGGTCATCTACTGCCGCTAGCAAATTATTGTAGCAATGGGCAGTACGTCTAAGTACAGCCCATCGCTCCAAAATTCGCCGAGCGTTGTATCTAACCCCTTCTGACAAAAATTGGGTTGCGGGATAAAAATGTTTAGTAAACAAAAAAGCCTAAATCAGTAATTTAAATTACTCATTACTAATTCCTCACTACTAATTATAATGATGGAGAAGATTTTAGAGATTAAGTCGCTCGATGAGCTTGATAAGGTTGCTCAGACAGTGTTAAACTCCCTCGATGGGCGCACAGTAGTGGCGTTTGATGCCCCTATGGGTGCGGGCAAAACTACGCTTATCAGCCGCATTGCCGAACAGCTTGGCGCTGAGGACGATGTTACAAGTCCAACATTTGCAATTGTAAACCAGTATGAGGGTGAGCGCACTATATATCACTTCGATATGTATCGTATTGAGCGTGTTGAGGAGGCCTTAGATTTTGGATGCGAAGAGTATATTTCGTCAGGCGAGTTGTGCCTCGTGGAGTGGCCTGAGAAGATTGAGCCGCTGCTTCCAGAGGATACTATGGTCGTAAAGATTGAGATATTGTCAGATACCGAGCGCCGCTTTATCATTAAGTAGAGCTATGTTTTTGGCTTTCAATAAATTTTTGTATATTTGCGCTCCTAAATCTTAAAACAATGGAAAAATACGAATCAAAACAACAGCAGATACATCATCCTGCATCACTTATATTTCCTATTATCTCACGCATGGACCTTATGTCGCCTGCAATGAAGGACAAGGTCGAGGAGTGGGAGGCAACCGAAGATAGTTGTTCGTTTAAGGTTAAGGGCATGAAGGTTGCATTACGTATTGCTGAGCGTGTTGAGAATAAGCATGTTAAGATTGTTGCTGACGAGGGAGGTATTCCTGTCGACTTCGCTTTTTGGATTCAGCTTAAGCAGGTTGATGAGCGCGATACGCGTGTGCGTATGGTGCTTCATGCCGAGCTCAATATGATGATGCGAATGATGATAGGTGGCAAAATTCAGTCGGGTCTCGACCAGGCTGTAGAGGGTTTGGCTAACGCATTGAATCAGTTTAAATAAGGGCGATAATAGGGTGGTTTCGAGTGGGTGTTTTGCAATGTTGAAACGATAAATAATTTTTTATTTTGGTTTTTTGTTGCAAATTCGCACAATTCAACGTATATTTGCGGACTATTTCGTCGAAAACCATGTTGTTAGCATGGATAAAGAGGATAATTTTGTACTAATTAACATAAAATAAAACATTTTAAGATCATGACAAAAGCAGATATCGTAAACCAGATCGCTAAGTCAACAGGTGTTGAGAAGATCCAGGTTCAGGCTATTGTTGAGGCATTCATGGATAGCGTTAAGGCAGCTATGGTAAATGGTGAGAATGTTTACTTGCGTGGCTTCGGTAGCTTCATCATCAAGAAGCGTGCTATGAAGGTTGCTCGTAACATCTCTAAGAATACAACCATCACTATTCCTGAGCACAATATCCCAGCTTTCAAGCCTTCTAAGAGCTTTTCAGGCGAGGTTAAATAATTTTAGGATATACAAACCAATTTAATATATTACAATTATGCCAAACGGAAAGAAGCACAAGCGTCATAAGATGGCGACGCACAAGCGTAAGAAGCGTCTTCGCAAGAACCGTCATAAGAAGAAGTAATTTTTCTTAACAGACATAGGAGAAGCTAAGGTCTATGCCTTAGCTTCACCTATTTTAAGCTACAATAATGAGTTTTATGTAGCTTAAATAAATTAGCTAATCAGATTTACATTGTCGAAGTTATGCAAAGAGAACTAATCATCAATGTAAATCCAACAGAAGTGTCGATAGCACTATGTGAGGACAAAGTGCTTGTCGAACTTAACAAAGAGAAGTGTGAGACAGGCTTTGCTGTTGGCGACATCTATGTCGGCAAGGTGCGTAAGATAATGCCTGGTCTCAACGCAGCCTTCATCAATATCGGTCATGAGAAGGATGCCTTTATTCACTATCTCGACCTCGGTGCCAACTTTGCGTCGCTAAAGCGTGTTGTTGACAGCCGCACACAGGCAAAGAACCCTGTGAATGTCGAGTCTATGAAGCTCGAACCCCAGCTCGAAAAGGAGGGTCGCATTGGCGACCATCTACAGCAGGGTCAGGTAGTGATGGTGCAGATTGCCAAGGAGGCAATCTCGACAAAGGGCCCACGTCTTACAGCAGACATCTCGCTTGCTGGACGTAACGTGGTATTAGTGCCATTCTCGTCGAAGGTCTTCGTGTCGTCGAAGATTCGCTCGAATGCTGCAAAGAAACGACTTCGTAAGGTTGCACTTGAGGTGCTACCGCCAAATTTTGGTGTCATCATTCGTACGGCAGCTGCCGAGGCTGAAGATGTTGACATTATGCAAGACATACTCTCGTTGGTGGAGAGGTGGAAGAGTGCTCTCGCAGCACTTAAAAAGAGTGAGGCTCCTGCTCGCCTTATGAGCGAGATGAGCCGCGTGAATACCATTATTCGTGATTCGCTCAACGACACCTTCTCGCAGATTATCGTTGACGATGAGCCACTCTACAACGAGATCAAGAGCTATGTGCATGCCATCAAACCTGAGATGGATAAGCTCGTGAAGCTCTACAAGGGCAAGGTGCCCATCTTCGACAACTATGATGTTGCGAAGCAGATTAAGTCGTTATTTGCAAAGTATGTATCGCTCCGTCGTGGAGCATATCTCATCATTGAGCACACTGAGGCAATGCACGTCATCGACGTCAACTCAGGAAATCGCACTAAGGCAGAAGATGACCAGGAGCAGACAGCACTTGAGGTTAACTTGGCTGCTGCTGCGGAGATAGCACGACAGTTGCGTCTTCGTGATATGGGAGGTATTGTCATCGTGGACTTTATTGATATGCGCAAGGCGCCAAGTCGACAACTTCTCTACGAGGAGATGCAGAAGCTGATGGCCACAGACAAGGCTAAGCATACAATTCTGCCTCTTACTAAGTTCGGCCTAATGCAGATAACGCGTCAGCGCGTGCGTCCTATTGCTGTTGCTGAGACTTCAGACATTTGTCCTACGTGTCATGGCACAGGCAAGGTGGAACCTACGATACTTCTCGAACGTAAGATTGAGGGACAGATTCAGTTGCTCGCTGAGCGAGGCTGTAAGTATGTTAACCTTAAGGTTAGTCCCTATGTTGCGGCATACCTCAACCAAGGCTTGTGGTCGAAGCGTATGCGTTGGATTTGCAAGTATAAGCTGCGCATTAAGCTAACTTCCGATCTGTCAGTAGGTATGATCGATGTTAGCTACCTCAATAAAGAGGGAAAGTCGCTTCTGGAGTAGAAAGCTTATGGAGCAATTAAAAAGTCTTGTCCGCAAGTCCAAACGTGCGGTCGAGCTACATAAAAGTTTGGAAAATATAGGCTCTACCGTCCATCTTGAGCAGATGGTCGGCGGAGCCTATTCGCTTTATGCTGCTACTACAGTGGAGCGCATGGGGGGTGTTCACATCTTCCTTGCTGATGATCGCGACACGGCAGCCTATCTTCTCAACGACCTCTACGAGCTGCTTGATGAGGAGCGTGTTCACTTCTTTGCCTCGGCCTATAAGCGTTCAGCGGCCTATGGTGCTGAGGATGCTCAGGGCGTGGTGCGTCGTACTGCAACGCTCAATGCCTTGACCTCGCACGATAAGGGTTACTTGGTTGTATGTACCTATCCTGAGGCGTTGGCCGAGAGTGTGGTGCTAAGTGCTCAGCTAAAGGAGCAGTCGCGCATGATAAAGGTTGGCGATAAGCTGCAAACTCAAGAGTTTATAGAGTGGCTTCAGAATCATGGCTTCGAGCGTGTTGACTTTGTCTATGAGCCTGGCCAGTACTCGCAGCGTGGCGGTATCATCGACGTATTTTCGTATGTTGAGTCGAAGCCTTACCGAATAGATATGTTTGGCGACGAGGTTGACTCGTTGCGTAGGTTCGATATATCGAGTCAGTTGTCGTCGGAGCGTCCTGATTACGTGGAGATTATCCCTAATATCATGCGTCAGGATGATGACCAAGAGCGTGTGTCGTTAGCCAAGTTTAAGTCGGGTGCTACGTGGTGGATGTCTGATGGCGACTATGCCTTGCGCAAGGTTGCCGACGTGCGAAAGAAGTGCTTGGAACAGGCTTCTGACGAGGAGGATGCAAAGATTATCGCTTCGCGCCTGACATCGCGCCAGCGCTTGTTGGAGGATTGGTGCGGGTCGAGTGTTGTGGTGCTCAAAGATAATATGCGTGAGCGCAAGGCAGATGTGGTGATTAGTTTTAATACACAGCCACAGCCGCATTTCAACCGCAATTTCGAGATGTTGGCCGACGACATACTATGGAACATGCAGCGAGGCTACTCAACCTATATCCTCTCGCACAATAAGGCGCAGATTGAGCGCCTCGACAACATCTTCCATCAGATAGGCAAGCGTAGCGTGGAGTTTCGCTCTGCCGATGTGGTTTTGCACGAGGGCTTCGTAGACAACACACTCAAGGTGTGTCTATATCCCGATCATCAGATATTTGATCGTTATCAGCGTTATCGTATTCGTGGCGAGATTAAGCGTGACGAGCAGATGACTGTGGCCGAGCTCAATCAACTCAAGGTTGGCGACTATGTTGTGCATATCGACCATGGAGTGGGTAGGTTTGGTGGTCTTGTAAAGCTCAATGATAATGGTCGCACGAAGGAGGCTATCAAGCTAATATACAAGGATAACGACATATTGTTTGTGAATGTTCACGCTCTGCACCGCATATCGCGCTATAAGAGTGGAGAGGGTGAACCTCCAAAGATATATAAGCTCGGTAATGGCGCTTGGCAGAAGCTTAAGGCAACAACCAAGAAGGCTGTCAAGGATATCTCACGCGAGCTTATTGCCTTGTATGCCAAGCGTAAAGCCTCGAAGGGCTTTGCCTTTTCGGAAGATAGCTACCTACAGCAGGAGCTCGAGGCATCGTTTAAGTGGGAGGATACGCCCGACCAGCAGACGGCTGTTGCTGCCATTAAGAGGGATATGGAGTCGGATCAGCCGATGGATAGGTTGGTGTGTGGTGATGTGGGCTTTGGAAAGACCGAGGTGGCCATACGTGCAGCCTTCAAAGCAGCGTGTGACGGTAAGCAGACGGCAGTGTTGGTGCCTACAACAATCCTTGCCTTGCAGCACTATCGTTCGTTCTCGGAGCGTCTGCGTGACCTGCCCGTTACGGTTGAGTATATCAACCGTACGAAGTCGGCAAAGGAGGCACGACGTATTGCCGAGGAGCTAAAGGCGGGCAAGATTGATATCCTCATAGGCACACATAAGATGCTGTCGAAACAGATTGAGTTTCATGATCTTGGCTTGCTTATTATCGACGAGGAGCAGAAGTTTGGTGTGGCAGCCAAGGAGAAGCTTACACAGTTGTCGGTGTCGGTAGATACGCTCACGCTCACCGCAACGCCAATTCCGCGAACATTGCAGTTCTCGTTGATGGGATCACGTGACTTGTCGGTGATTTCGACACCGCCACCTAACCGTCAGCCTATTGTCACTGAGTCGCACCTATTCTCCGAGGAGATTATCAAAGATGCTATCGAGGAGGAGCTGTCGCGCGGTGGTCAGGTCTATTTTGTGCATAACCGTGTCGATGACCTCAAAACTATTCAGGGTATGATTACACGCCTATGCCCCAAGGCACGTGTGGGCGTGGGACATGGACGCATGGCCGCCGATGAGCTCGAAAAGCTAATCATGGACTTTATTTATGGCGAGTTCGATGTGTTGTTGGCAACGACGATTATAGAGAACGGTATTGATATCGGCAATGCTAACACCATAATCATCAATGATGCACATCGTTTTGGTCTTAGCGACCTACACCAGTTGCGAGGCCGTGTGGGACGATCCGACAGAAAGGGATTCTGCTATCTGTTGTCGCCCCCCGATGAGCTTATGGGAGGCGATGCACGTCGTAGGTTGCGAGCCATCGAGGAGTTCTCTGATCTCGGCTCGGGCTTTAGCATTGCCATGCAGGATCTCGACATTCGTGGTGCTGGTAATTTGTTAGGCGCCGAGCAGAGTGGATTTATCACTGATGTGGGTATTGAAACCTATCAAAAAATCTTGCAGCAGGCCATATCGGAGCTTCGTGCCGAGGGTCTCGATACGTCGGGCTTGAGTCAGGCGGAGAACGATGCAATGAAGGATGTGGCGTTTGTTGACGATGCAACAATTGATATTGATATCGATGCCTCGATACCAGATAGCTATGTGCGTTCGCAGGCCGAGAAGTTGCGCCTATATCGTGAGATTGACAGTATGCATAACGACTCTGAGTTTGAGGCGCTTAAGCTTCGTCTTAAGGATAGGTTTGGTGGATTGCCTCAGCCTGTGCTGGAGCTTATCGACGTGGTGCGACTACGTCGTGAGGCCGTGGCTTTGGGTATGGAGCATGTCAAGGTTAAGAATGGTCTATTAATAGCAAGGTTTGTGGGTGACAACAACTCTCCGTATTTTAAGACCGATACATTCCTAAACCTATTGCGCAAGGTTGTTGCTCAGCCCGATCGTTTTGTTGTTAAGCAATACAATAATAGATTGTCGATGACCGTTAGAAAGATATACTCGATAGCAGAAGGTGTAGCGATGCTTCGAGAGCTTGCTGATGCGGCAGATAAAAAATCGTAATTTGCTGATTATGAATCTTGTCATTGACATAGGAAATACCCGTGTTAAGGGTGCTGTGTTTCGTGGTGACGAGCTTGTTGAGCGCTTCGATAGTGAGTGTGTAACAAGAGGTTGGCTACAAGAGATTGTTGTGCGTTATCCCGACACATGCCGAGCTATAGTTAGCTCAACTCGCAACGACCTAAGCGAGGTTGTTGCGCTGCTTAGTGAGGTGGTAGGGTATGTTGTTGGCTTTCAGCCAGGTGTCACGCCTGTGCCTATTGGCAACGACTACCATACGCCATTGACCTTGGGTGCTGATCGTCTGGCAGCGGCTGTTGGCGGAGCAAAGCTATACCCGATGAGCGACCTGCTGATTGTGGATTTTGGCACCGCTATTACCATCGACTATGTGGAGGGTGGTAGCTTCCGAGGAGGTAACATATCGCCGGGCGTTACAACACGCTTCAGAGCATTGGCTGATTACACCGCAAAGCTTCCATTGTGCTCACCTACTGACGAGGTGTTGGACTACGGGCGTACTACGTACGAGGCCATCGAGCAGGGTGTTATGCGAGGTGTTGAGCATGAGATTAGAGGGTATGTTGAGGCATTTTTGAAGAAAAATGCAAAAAAAAGTATAATTTTTACCGGTGGTGATGCAAAATATTTTGCAAAGCAAATTAAAAATACGATATTTGCAGACTGTGAGCCAGTATTTTTTGGACTCAATGCAATTTTGGAATACAATGCAGAGAAGCAATAGAAATATTTTCCGTGTGGTGATGCCACTTCTTGTGGCTGTGGCGATGATCATGCCTGTGGCATCATCGGCACAGACAAGCAGTGTAAATGCATATTCGCCATATTCGATGTATGGTCTTGGCGAGATACTAACACCTGGTAGTGTTCAGATGCGTTCGATGGGTGGCGTGGGTGTCGCTATGCGTTCGTCGGGTCAGATTAACACCTTAAACCCAGCGTCGGCGAGTATCATTCCACAGAAGAGCTTCTTGTTTGACGTTAACTTCGACGCCACACACTATCGTAACAATCAGATGAAGTATTCGGCTGAGGGTAGTGCGCTGGGTAAGGCTCGTACAGCCTACAATACGGTGAATATTCACAACATTGGCTTGGCTTTCCCGCTTGCAAAAAACCTTGGTGTTAACTTCAACATTACGCCATATAGCAGCGTCGGCTATAAGATTAAGACCACCGACGAGCAGCCAGATAACTGGGCAGATATCGGTCGTGTGCAGTATGTCTATGCTGGCGAAGGCGATATCTCGGAGGTTAAATTGGCCATTGGCTGGGCGCCTTGGCGTAGATTCACGATTGGCGTTGCTGCAAAATACTATTGGGGTAGCATCGACCGCCAATATACCACACAGTTTCCGAATGTGGTGACAGGTACAGGTGAGTTCGCCTCAACAGTAGGTATCGATACCTACACTGTAAATAACTTCAAATTTCAAGTTGGCTTGCAGGCTGACCTCATTCGTACCGAGATGCGTGTGTTGACCTTTGGTGCTACGTATGACCTTGGTGGTAAGCTCAACCCTCGCAGGACGAGCAAGGTGTACACTAATAGCGCCTATCACAACGCAATAACTGGTGGTTTCCCAGTGCGTGATGAGCTCGATAAACTCGGCTTGTGTATGCCTCACCAGTTTGCAGCAGGTCTCTACTACTTGGATCGTAAGTTTGCATGGGGTGTTGACTACAACTACTCGTTGTGGGGCGCAGACAACGCATCGTATGACGAGAATAGCAACATGAAGAATGTTGTGGTGCGATACGATAATACCCACTACGTAAAGATGGGTATGGAGTTTACTCCACGACGTGGTGATACACGTAACTACCTAAACCGAGTGTCGTATCGTGTGGGTGCTCGTTTTGGTAACTACTACCAAACATTTGGCAATGAGCCTATCAATACCTTTGCTATTACGGCTGGTTTGGGTCTGCCAATGCGACTTTGGGGATCATCATCAGTAAACATCGCATTTGAGTATGGACGAATGTCGTCGCCAAATACAATTGTGGTGAATGCTAAAAAGGTGGGACTTACAACACAAAACTACTACAAAATATCAATAGGATTCTCGCTCTTCTCGGCTGATACGTCAGATTATTGGTTTGTGCGCCAGAAGTTCGACTAAAAGGGTTAGTTCAGAATCTAATAAAAAACATATAATAAACTTAAATTATGAAAAGCGTAAAATTTATTTTGGCTGTTGCTGCAATTTTCGTAGGTTTCTCAGCATCAGCACAGGATTGGAGCGACGACAAGCTTTTTGGCAAGTGGGGCGCTACAGCTGAGGAGCGTGAGGCTAACTACAAGACTTACAGCTTCTTTAAGGAGGATTTGAACAATAAGAACTATGCCAGCGCAACTGAGCAGTTCCAGTTCCTTCTTGCTAACTGCCCTAAAGCGGATGTTAACATCTACAAGTATGGTTCTACACTCTACAAGAACCGTATCAACCGTGCAAAGAGTGTTGCTGAGAAGCGTGGTATGCTCGACTCTTTGATGATCATCTACGATTTGCGTATCGAGTATTTCGGTGATCAGGAGGATCTTAGCTCAGTATACGATGTTAAGGCTCGTGATGTGCTTAAGTATGGCCAGTCAAACCGAGCCCTTCTTCGTTCATCACTTAAGGATGCTGTTGACTACGCTGTTAAGTCTAATAGCGTGAAGATTGACATCGCTGCTATGTACTACAAGACTCTCTGTGAGGATTACATCTCAGACGATAGCCTTACTCCAGACATGATCCTTGACGAGTACGAGCGTCTTGCTCCATACTTCGAGGGTGTTGAGGACGAGAAGGGTCTTGCTAACAAGAAGATTTTTGAGGATAGCTTTGCTAACAGCGGTGCTGCTAACTGCGATAACCTTGAGGAGTTGTTCAAGGAGAAGATTGCTGCAAACCCAGATGATGCTGAACTTGTTAAGAAGGCTGTGTCGTTGATGTCACGTCAGGGCTGTACCAGCGACTTCTACTTCGAGATTACAGAGAAGCACTATGCTGCTGAGCCAAGCTCAGAGATGGCATTGTTCCTTGCTAAGGGCTTCCAGGATCGTAAGGAGTTCAACAAGGCGCTCAAGTATTTGCGTGAGGCTCTCGCAGTAGAGACTGATCCAGCAAAGAAGGAGCCTCTATATGCTCAGATTGCTATCATCGAGCTTAGTGCAGGTAACCTCCGTGCCGCTGCTGATGCAGCACGCTCACTCAAGAGCCTCAACCCAAGCAACGGTTACTCATACTTCGTTCTTGGTCAGTGCTATGCATCATCAGTATGTGAGGACGGCCTCGGTGGTGGTTCTATCTACTGGGCTGCATACGATGAGATGAGCCAGGCTATCGACCGTCTTGGTAGTGAGCCTTCAATCCAGGCTGTTGCTCGTAAGCTTGCTGGTTCTTACCGCGCTGGTTTCCCATCACAGGAGACTTGCTTCTTCAAGGAGCTCCAGGCTGGTCAGGGCTTCACAGTTCCATGTGGTATGGCTTCAGGTAAGAAGACTACTGTACGTTACCGTTAATTGTTGGTGCTCAAATAGATAATCTATGCACCAAGCATTGACACGATATGCGATGTTAGCACTCCTCGTTGTGGGGAGTGCTACATTGCTATTCTCGTGTAGTTCAAAGCCAAGCGCTGTCGAGTATGATCTTGAAACGTTGATGACAGAGTCTAGCGAAAACCGAGAGATTACTATGACGGAGAATGGCGTCCGCTCCTACACCTTTGTGGCACCGAAGATCGAGGGTTATAGCCTCGCAAAGAATCCCTATCAGGAGTTCCAAGATGGAATAAAGATGACCACATACACCTCCGACTCATTGTCGTTGGTCGACGCAACAATCACTGCAAACTATGCTATATATTACGACAAGCAGAAGCTGTGGGAGGCAAAGGGTAATGTGGTGATTATCAAGCGCAACAGAAAGGATGAAGATACAACTGTAGTAAGCCTAACAGAGGTGTATACTCAGCAGCTATTCTGGGATGCGCGCACAAAGAAGATTTACTCGAATGTCGATACTAAGGTATTACAGCCTGATGGCTGGCACTCAGGTGTTGGCTTTGAGGCAGATGAGGATTTGAAAAATATTCACTTCCGAAAGTATAAGAGCGAGATGGAGTTCGACTTCTCGCCTGTTGAGGAGCAGCCTAAGGATAGCGTTAAGAGAGATACACCTTCTGAACCACGTCCAGGCTCTAGTCGTCCGCAGGGACGTCCTGAACCTCGCAAGCCATCTGGTGTTAATACGTTTAACCCCTCTGCATCACCATCATCAACTACGTCATCAATGCCATCACCATCACCTTCGGCAGGCAGAGCTGCAGTAAACAATGCTAAGATCAATGCTGCAAGTATTGATGGTACCATGCCTGAACCAAAGGCTGGACAGATGCGTCCTAAGAATCATTCGATAAAGGGCGATGTTAAGAGTGATGCGCCCAAGTCCTCTGCATCGCGTGTAAGCACAACGCAGCCAAAGCCAACTGGAGCAAAGGGTGGCGAGGCTAAAAAGTAGTCAATGTCGTTGACTAAGAAGTAGTGCATTATACTAATATTCTATGGAGACACCCGTAATTACGCAGATAATATTTATTGGCGTTATGCTTCTTTTCTCGGCATTCTGCTCGGGTATGGAGATTGCGTTTTTGAGTCGCAACCGCCTGCGCGAGGAGATTGATCGTAAGCAGAGCCCAATGTTCAATCGCATTGCAGAACTCTTTTCGAAGAATGCTGGCAACTACATAACAACAATTCTCGTAGGTAACAACATAGCGCTTGTTATCTACTCTATGTATATGGCCATAATTCTGTCAAATCAGTTTGGTGTCGAAAATGCTTTGGCTCAGACAATCATATCTACCGTAATAATCATATTCATAGGCGAGTATATCCCAAAATCTATTGTTCGTCACAATCCAAACTTCTACTACTTAGTATCGTCTCCTGTGATGTTTGCCTTGTATGTGGTGTTGTATCCTATATCGTGGCTTACAACCAAGCTCTCATATGGTCTATTGCGCCTTGTGGGTGGCAAGGTGGAGCAGAGAGAGGAGCAGACGGAGTTTAATCGTGACGACTTAGCACAGCTTGTCGAGGCAGAAAATATCGAGGTGCAGAGCGAGGATGAGGAGGATATACGTCTGTTTCAGAATGCTCTCGATTTTGCCGATTTGCGTGTTCGCGACTGTATGGTGCAACGTGTCGATGTTGAGGCTGTTGACCTCGAGTCTACTACTATCGCAGAGCTTACTGAACGCTTTGTTGAGACTAAGTTTTCGCGCATCTTCGTGTGGCACGACACCATTGACAATATCATTGGTTATGTCAACTCTAAGAGCCTCTTCGAGTCGCCATCATCAATATCCGATGTGCTGATTAAGACAATATATGTCGCTGAGACAATGCCGCTTCAGGCTATGCTCGAGACTTTTACGAAACGTCGTGCCAGCATAGCTGTTGTCATCGACGAGTTTGGAGGTACGGCAGGTATCATCTCTTTGGAGGATGTCTTGGAGCAAATATTTGGCGAAATTGAGGATGAGCACGACGAGCCAGAGCTTGTTGAGAAGGTTGTTGGCCCGGGCGAGTGGGTATTCTCATCGCGCCTGGAGGTTGAGTATCTCAACGAGACCTATGATCTTGGTCTTGCCGAGGACGATGAGTACGACACTTTGGCAGGATATATCATCGCTAAGCATGGTGGTATTCCTCACGAGGGAGAGGAGATTGCCGTTGAGGGTTATAATATCAAGATATTGCGTCGTGAGCGTTCGCGCCTCGATATGGTTAGCATCACGCGTGTCGAGAAGTAGACTTCGTTTGGCGATATTTAGGTTGGTTAGATAGACGAAAATAGTGTAGTATTGCAAAAATACTTCCTAAGATTGTGCTATTTAATAAAAAATTACTACCTTTGAAGGCTTAAATGAAAATTACAAAATAAAACAAAATAGTTATGGCATCATTAAACACTTTGAAAACTAAGTTCGGCTTTCTTATTTCCGGACTTATTGCTGTTGTGCTTGTGATCTTTGCACTTAACATCGACAGCAATACGTTTGTAGACCAGCCTACTGAGGATGAGATCAACGGCCCAGCTGTTCTTACCATCGCAGATCAGGAGGTTAAGTACAACGAGTATGCTCGTTTGCGCGAGCTTTACAGCGCATCATTGAACCATGAGGCTGGCGCTTCGTTGTCTGTTCTTTCACTCGTTAACACCTACTTTGAGGCACCAGCTTACGCCGCTATCGGTGTATATGCTTCTGATGCTGAGGTTGAGGCTAAGGCTACAGCTAACTATCGCGAGTTCCGCTCAATGTATGGCGCTACTGCATCACCAGAGCAGATCGACGCATACATTCAGAGCTCATGGAACCGTGATCAGTATGTTTTGCCTTTGCAGATTCAGGCTGAGAAGTTTGAGGGTATCATGAACGCAGGTCTCTACCTCAACAAGTTGGAGATTGCTGAGGCTTTGCGCAACGACAAGCTCACATTTGACGGTGCTTACGTATCAGTTCCTCTTGCTTCAATCAAGGATGCTGATGTAGAGGTTACTGATGAGGAGATTGCTGCTTACTACGAGGCCAACCGTCAGGAGAATCCTAACTACAACGCTCGCACTATCCGCTACGTTCGTTTCGAGCGTAACGCTACTGACGAGGATAAGGCTGCTATCGAGGCTGAGGTTATGGCTCTTGACGCAAAGATTAAGTCGTTGGGTGACAACGTTGATGGTATCAAGGCTGCTGTACGTGCTGCTGCTGGTGGTAAGGTTCAGTCAAACTATGTGGTTTACGACGATAAGGTTAAGGCACAGAGCCCAATGCTTGCGGCTAACACATGGACTGCTTGCTACATCCTATCTGAGGTAACAGCTCCTGAGACATTTGATGTGGAGATCGCTCTTTATGAGAATATTGCTGACGCCGAGAAGGCTGTTGAGGAGCTTAAGGCTAATGGTGGTGACTTCAAGAAGCTCGAGTCTGCTAAGGATGCTCAGACTACTACAATTAAGTTTGTTGAGTTGACAGTTAGCGAGTCTAAGAACTTTGTAGGTCGCAAGGCTGGCGACGTATTCTTGTTCAACAATGGCGGTATGGGTACTGTTGTTAAGGTTAATGGTGTTGGTGCTGCAAAGCGTTATGCTCACATTGCAAACCTCAATCGTCAGATTGTTCCAAGCGACGCTACTAACCGCAAGGTATTGGCTCAGGTTGACGCATTCACTTCAAGCATGGGCAACACTGCTGATTCATTCGTTGCAGCTGCTAAAGAGGCTAAGAAGACTGCTGTCTCTGCTACTATTGTTCGTCCTAACGCTGTCAATAACAGCAATATCTCTGTTTCAGGTATTGCTAACTCCACTAACATGGCTCGCTGGACTCTCGGTGCTGAGGTTGGTCAGACTAAGCAGTTTGTTATCGATGGTGTGACATATGTTGCTATCGTTGAGAAGATTGATACTGAGAAGTATGAGCTTCGTAACGACTCAGCTATCCGCCGCAAGCTCGCTGCTGACAAGAAGTACGAGATGATTGCTTCAAAGGTTAACTCTTTGGAGGATGCTAAGGCATTGGAGGGTGCTAAGAGCGAGACATTCACTGGTGTTAAGTTCTCAGACAACAACATCGATGCTCACCTTGTAGGTGCCATCGCTGCTACTACTGAGACTGGCAAGGTTGCTAAGGTTAAGGGTGCAGCTGCTGCTTACATCTTCGTTGTAAACAAGATCAATGGTGAGGTAGACCCTTCTACTTATGCTGCTGAGCGCACGCCACTTACAGATAAGGCTGCTTCAGTATATGGCTACAACATCTACCCATCATTCCTCCAGAAGGCTAATATCGAGGATAATCGTACAGATACAACCTTCTAGTTTTAGAGAATTTATATACTCTATAATACAAAAGATTGCTCCCAGATGTCATATCTGGGAGCAATCTTTTTATGACCATATATTCAAGTCTGGTGTATGGTTATTCTATGTTACCTTGCTGTTATCGTGTTAATATTCCAATCTCGCTTATCGAGGTCATTGTTTTACCATCTATCTCCTCAAGTGGCTCTAACTTGAAATATCGTGCTGTGTAGCTCTTGCCAAAGTGGACGAAGTAGGGTATGGGATTGTGCATTATGTTGCTGAACTCACCATTCGTGTCACACTTGAGCCAGTTTATGCCATCGCTACTTACGTAGAAATTGTATCTATATATTGTGCCACTAAGATCCTCTTCTGTTGTTGGTGCGTATGTGAAGCCAGTAATATTGTGTGTTGTACCCATGTCAACGATAAGCGCTGTGAGCGAGTCGCTTGACCACGTTGTCGCGCGGTTGCCATCTATGGCTGCACGCATCGTCTCGATCTCTACACTCCAGCATGTGGGGTCGATGTCGCTCAGTATAACATCTCTGTTTTGCTCCTCAAGCGACTCGGCATAGTATAGGCCTATGCACTTAATATTAGCCCTACCACGTGATTTGTTGATGCTTACTCTTATGCGCTCTGCCTTGTAGTCTGATATGTGTAGCAGACGCTTGTAGCCGATGGTGGTGCCTCGTGCTACATGATACCATCTGCCATTGTTGTATAGCTCTACGCTAAACTCTTCGACACGTTGTCCCTGCGTGATATCCTCTTGCAGGAGTATGGTGTTGACAATCTTGTTGCTCTTAACCTTTAGCTCTTTTTGCTCGCCCGCCTCTGCGTGCCAAGGCTTGTTACCATTAACCACGTAGTTGTGTGCAAAGGTTTTTGTGATGTAGTCGCCAAACTCCTTGATGCGCTCTGCATCGACTTCGTGGATAAGACCTCGGCGGTCGGGAGGAATGTTTAGCAGAAGCACAGAGTTGCAGCCCACTGAGCGATAGTAGATGTCTACAAGGTTTGCCAGCGAGCGCACCTCGTCATCCTGCTCCTTGTGGTAGAACCAGCCTGGACGGATCGACACGTCGACCTCTGAAGGGTACCAGTATAGCTCGTTGGCCCTGGCTATAAGCTCTCGGCTGCCTAAATCTTTCGACATCTCCTCGATGCCTAGGCGTCTGTTCTCCGCTGCTTTGTCCACATATGAGCCTGGTGCCAAGGGCGTGACGCTCCACTCTGTCTCGCGTCCTAAGCCTCCCTCGTTGCCTACCCATCGCACGTCGCAACCCATGATTGCTGTCACAGCATGGGGCTGTAGATGACGTATACACTCGATTATAGCCTTCCAGTCGTACTCCTGACGCTTGCCATTAGCGCCCTCAGCGCATGCACCGTCAAACCATACCTCGTGCACCTCGCCATAGTTGCTCAGAAGCTCGGTAAGCTGTGCTATGAATAGCTTGTTGTATGCTGGTGAGTCGCCATAACACTCGGCATTACGATCCCATGGTGATAGGTATATGCCAAACTTTAGACCATACTTAGAGCAAGCCTTGCGCAATTCGCCTACCACATCTCCCTTGCCCTCACGCCATGGTGAGTTCTTCACTGAATATTCGGTAGTAGCAGTGGGCCATAGGCAGAAGCCATCGTGGTGCTTGGCAGTGAGTATAACCATCTTGAAGCCTCCCTCCTTGAGCGTGCGTACCCATTGCTCGCAGTCGAGCTCTGTGGGGTTGAATAGCTCAGCACTATCTCGTCCATCGCCCCACTCGTTGTTTGTAAAGGTGTTTATGCCAAAATGTATAAATGCCGTTAGCTCTAGCTCTTGCCACCTAAGCTGTTCAGCAGAAGGTGTTAGGTGTGCTGCCATAGCGATCTTCTCGTCGGCTGTGGCATTCTCATCAAACTTTAGATGCTGAGTGTGTAGCTGGTGTGTAGCTGTGCACGACACGTAGAAAAGGGCCAAAAGTAGGGTTATGCGCTTCATCATAATGCTTGGGTGGGATATATATTATGTAAAGAGAGCCTTCAAAAAACGAAAAGAGTGTGCCTCGATGTTTGGGGCACACTCTTTGTTGGGTTGTTTGGCTGTTGTGTCTATTTAATGTTATAGACTAACGTGCCCTGCATGTCATATTCAATGTACATCTGCTTTGAGCCATCAGCGTTCACCACAGCACGTATTGTGCAATATTCGTTGAATTGGTCTACGCCATACATCACATACTCTACTCCTCCGTCGGCTGTTGCTCTCTCGCCAGTTGTGTCAATGAGCTTATATTTCACAGTTGATTCGCCGTTGACAATCATTGTGTCGTTTGCTATGTTGAGAGTTATTGAGTGGTTTACCTTTATCCAGTCGCTCCAGCCCTCGCCTGGAACATACATGGCAGCCTCAGTACATAGTGGGTGAATGAACGCAGCTCCCGCTGCGTGCTGCAGATCACCGGCAACGGCGTGGGCCCCTTTGCGGTGACCGTTCGCTGGTCCAACTCT